>VEQS01000070.1 GCA_018883105.1 Phycisphaerales bacterium | reverse complement strand
CCGACGGCAGCATCGATACGCTCCCGCGCGAGGAGGTGCTCGAGCTCCTCACGGCCGCGGGCCCGCGCGTCCGTCACTCCGACGGCACGCCGTGGATCCCGGCGAAGTAGGGGCGGGCCGGCCCCGCATCCGCAGCGCCGCGCCGACCAGCAGCACCAGCACCGGCACCTCGACGAGCGGTCCGACCACGGTCGCGAACGCCTCGCCCGAGGAGATGCCGAACACCGAGATCGCCACCGCGATCGCCAGCTCGAAGTTGTTGCCGCTCGCGGTGAACGCGAGGGTGGCGGCGCGCTCGTACTCCGCGCCCGCTCGCCGTGCCATTGCGAAGGACGCGAAGAACATCACCACGAAGTAGATGACGAGCGGCACCGCTATCCGCAGGATGTCGAGCGGCGCCGCGACGATCCGGTCCCCCTGCAGGCTGAACATCACGACGATCGTGAAGAGGAGCGCCACCAGGGTCACGGGCGCGATCCGCGGCAGGAATCGGCCCGAGTACCACGCATCGCCCTTCGCCGCGCGGAGCACCGTCCGGACCAGCGCCCCGGCGACGAACGGGATGCCGAGGTACGTGGCGACGCTCGCGAAGATCTCCCCGATCCCGACGTCCACCACGGCGCCCTCGAGCCCGACCATCGGGGGCAGCCAGGTCATGAAGAACCACGCGTAGGCCCCGAAGAACAGCACCTGGAAGATGCTGTTGAAGGCCACCAGTCCCGCGGCGTACTCAGCGCTGCCCTTGGCCAGGTCGTTCCAGACGAGCACCATCGCGATGCATCGTGCCAGGCCGACCATCACCAGGCCCAGCATGTACTCGGGACGGTCGTGCAGGAACACCGCGGCCAGCGCGAACATGAGCGCCGGCCCCACGATCCAGTTCTGCGCAAGCGACAGCAGCAGCACCTTCCAGTCCACGAAGATGCGAGGCAGCTCCTCGTAGCGGACCTTGGCAAGCGGCGGGAACATCATGAGCACGAGGCCGATCGCGATCGGCACGTTGGTCGTGCCCACGGTCACGGTCGCCGCCGCATCCTTGATTCCCGGGACTAGGCGCCCAAGCAGCACGCCCGCGGCCATCGCCAGGAAGATCCAGAGGGTGAGGTAGCGGTCGAGTAACCCAAGCCTTCCCGGGCACGGGGCCGCCGCGACGTCCGCCGCGCACGGCGCCTGCGCCGCCGGTGCCTCGAGCGCCTGCGGCATCCGCTCGACGAACGCCCGTATCTCGTCGCGCACGCGGCGGTAGTGCGGCATGGCATCCTCGTCCGTCGCCGCGCCGGCTGCGAGCCGTGGCGGGTCGTCGAAGCCGACATGCATGATCCGTGCGCCCGGGAAGGCAGGGCAGGACTCGTCGGCATTCCCGCACACGGTCACCACGACGTCGAAGCTCCCGCCGATCTCCTCCGGCCGCTTGGACCGGTGGCCCGAGATGTCGACCCCGGCCTCGGCCATCGCGCGCACCACAAGCGGGTTCAGGCCGTGGGGCGACGTGCCGGCGGAATGGGCCTCGATCCGTCCTGCATGCAGGGCGCGTGCCCATCCCTCGGCCATCTGGCTCCGGCAGGAGTTCCCCGTGCAGAGGAACAGGACGCGCAGGGGGCGTTCAGCAGCGCTCACAGCGGCCTCCGGCGCAGGCCGCGCCCTTCGCGTCGGGCGCGCACGCCGCGATCGAGTCCGCGAGCCGCCGGAGCCGGCGGCAGGTCTCTGCGTACGTCACCGAGTACGACACGGTGCGCCCGGACCTCGACGCGGACAGGAGGCCGGCGCGCGCGAGCGACTGCAGGTGCCGGCAGACCACGGAGAGGTCGACCGCGCAGCACTCGGCAAGCTCGCCGACCGAGCAGGGGCGACCGCACTTCACGAGGCAGCCCAGGATCCGGATCCGCGTCGGGTCTCCGAGCGCCCGGAAGAGCTGCGGGTCGAGCAGGGCATCGACGGGCCGGCGGCAAGCGGCGGCCTGGCGGGGCGTCATCGGGCTACTCTTGCGTGCTTGTGCCATGATGCAAGTGTATGCATTGATCTGATCCGGGTTCGGTCGGTGCCCTACGCTTCCCGCGATGCGCGCCAACAGGCCCTCCGGAAACCCCGGCTTGCCGATCGTCGGCGCCGACGGCAAGGCGGCCGCGCCGGGCGGCGCTCCGTACGACGGTGCACGGATCGCGCTCGTCACCCGGCACGGGAAGGGGCGCGTCCTCGGCCCGGTCCTGTCGTCGGTCCTGGGCGCGCGGCTCGAGGTCGATGACGGCTTCGACACGGATGCGCTCGGCACGTTCACGCGCGAGGTGGCGCGGCCGGGCACGCAGCTCGAGGCAGCACGCCGCAAGGCCGAGGTCGCCATCGAGCGGTCCGCCGCATCCCTCGGCCTCGGCAGCGAGGGCGCGTTCGTGGGCGGTCCCTTCGGCTTCGGCGGGTGGAACGTCGAACTGGTGGTGCTGGTCGACCGTGGCCGCGGCATCGAGGTGACCGGCATCGCGCAAGGGCCCGGCATGCACCTGCACGGCGAGGTGCGAACGGTCGACGAGCTCGACGCGCTGGCCGCGCGGGCCGGGTTCCCCGCGCACGGCCTGGTGCTGCGGCCGGACGGCCCGGATGACCCCAGGATTCGCAAGGGGATCACGGACCCGCCGGGACTCCGAGCCGCCTTCGAGGACGCCCTGCGTGCGTCGGCCCGCGGCATCGTCCACGTCGAGAACGACCTGCGCGCGCACCTCAACCCCACGCGCATGCGGATGGTCGAGCAGGCCGGGCGTGACCTCGCCGAACGGCTCCTCAGCCGCTGCCCGTCGTGCGACGCGCCGGGATTCGGGGTCGTCGACGTGGTGACGGGCCTGCCGTGCGCCTGCTGCGGAAGCCCAACCGAGGACGTGGTCGCCGACGAACGTGCGTGCGTCCGTTGCCCCGCACGCGACCGGCGGCCGCGGCCCGGCGCCGTGGCCGCCGATCCGGCACGGTGCCCGTTCTGCAATCCGTAGGGATACGGGCGGGATGCGAATTCAGGCCCGCGCGCCGTACTTCGCCCGGTAGTCGGCGATCCGCGCACGGTCGGCATCGGTCAGGCACGCGCCCAGGTGCTCGACCACCTCGTCGATCGTGACGATTGCCGCGGTGGGCATCGCGAACTCCGCCCCCACCTCGGCGAGTGCGCTGCGGGTCGATCCCTCGCTCGCACGCTCCTGCCGGTCCACGGACACCACGAGCCCGGCCAGCGACACCTTCGCCGCGGCGCGCAGGATGGGCACGGTCTCGCGGATCGACGTGCCTGCCGTCGTCACGTCCTCGACGATCAGCACCCGGTCGCCGTCCCTGAGCGGACGGCCCACCAGCACGCCGCCCTCGCCGTGGTCCTTCGCCTCCTTGCGGTTGAAGCAGAACTCGACGTCGCGCCCGCGCTCGGCGAAGGCCATCGACACCGCCACCACCAGCGGGATTCCCTTGTAGGCCGGGCCGAACAGGCAGTCGAACCCCTGCGGGAACGACCGCTCGATGGCGTCGGCGTAGGCACGGCCAAGCCGCGCAAGCTGCGCGCCGGAGCGGTACTTGCCCGTGTTCACGAAGTAGGGCGTCCGCCGGCCGCTCTTGGTGACGAAGTCGCCGAAGGTGAGCACCCCCGCCTCCACCATGAAGTCGACGAATTGCCTCTGGTAGTCATGCATGGGGCGGGATCGTAACGCCGCCGTCGCCCGTGACCGGCCCCGGGCGTGCCAGGACACGGACCGCTCGCCCTCGCGGGTCCGCCGCTCAGAACCGCAGCTGCAGCTGCGCGATGAAGCTCGCGTTGTTGTCCGCCGTGGCGATGCCGAGGCCGCCGTTGATCGCCCGGATCCCGTTGACGTTTCCCCCGCCAAACGGGATCACCGCCTTCAGCGTGATCTTCACCCTCGAGCTGCCTTCGTACAGGTTCACGCCGGCCTGCGCGATCCACTCGACCGGCACGTCCTCCATCCAGCACGCCTCGACGAAGGGCTCAACCCGGGGCGCGACGAACGAGCTGGCCTGCAGGTTGACACCTTGGTACCAGCCGAGCTCGGGCCCGCCGACCGGGTCGCGCATGTAGGCATATTGGGCGATCAGCACGGCCGGTGGCAGCATGATGCGCGCATCGGCGGTGAATCCCTGCGCGGACGGCGTCGCCAGGCCGCCCGGTGGCTGTGGATTCTGCCCGCGGCCATTGCTCATGCACCCGCCCAGGCCCAGCACCAGGCCCGGCGAATCGCCCGGAGCCGCCGACATCCGGGAAATCTGCGACCACTCGATGCCCCACTTCACCTCGGCCCGCGCCGCCACGCAGAACGACAGGTTCGTATTGGAGTCCCAGGAGGTGGACAGGGTGCCGAGCTGGTTGAAGGCGCCGGCCGTGGCGCGCATCCAGCTGCTGGTCCAGTCCACGGTGGCTCCGGGGCTCTTTCCTGCGCCGAAGCGGTAGTTGAAGATCGAGTAATCGCCGGATGTCAGCGTCGAGGATCCCAGGTAGTTGCTCTCAAGGTCCCACGGCACGTTGAGGAGCCCCATCGAGATGCCCACGCCATCCGCGATCCCCTTGCGGATGCTTGCATAGGGCACCCGGAGTGCGCCCGGGACGAGGATGAACCGGTTGGTCTGCGACGTGTACGCCATCACCCCGACGTAGGTGATCGACTTGTCGATCACCTGGCCCGAGACCACGAGGAAGATCGTCTTCGTCTCGAACCCCCATCGTGAGTTGGTGTCCTGTGTCGGCGCCGAGTCGGGCCCGTAGGCAGACGATGCGACGAACCGGTTCTGCACCATCCCCAGCAGCTTCATGGTCGCGGAGCCATCCCTGGCACGGAAGTAGGCGCCGCCGCCCTCGCCGCCGTCGTAGCCCGCATCCCACTCCTTCTCCAGGAACGATGTCCGGGTGGCGCTGTCGGCCAGCGCGTCGCGCACGATGTCGCGGACGGCATCCGCGCGCTCCTCGTCCATCCAGCCGTCCTGCATCCGAGACCGGATGGCCGCCAGTTCCGCCCGCATCGCCGCCAGCTCGCCATCCACGTCGATCGGGGGGGCGTTGAGGATCAGAAGCATCGGGGAAAGGTTGCGGCTCGGCGGCGCGTGTTTCCGCGCCGTGGAACGGGCGCTCGAGGCGTGGGCCGGGCGGGGCTCAGCGGCCGGCAGGCACGCTGCGCCCGATGCCCGCGTCCTGGGTCATGTAGACGGTCCGCGACGGGAACGCGAAGCCCGAACCGTGGCGCGCGACGATGCGCATGAAGTCGGCGTTCAGCCGCTGGACCGCGGCGCGGTAGGCGGGCATGTCGAGCGTGCGGAACATGGCTCGCACCTCGACGTTGAGCGAGCTCTCGCCGAAGCCCGTGAAGTGCGCCATGGCGGACTTCGGGTCGACGAGCGGCTCCTCCTTCAGGCGCTGCTCGAGGTCCGCGACGATCGCGAGCATGGTGTCGGGCGACGTCTCGTACCGCAGTCCGAGCGTCGCCACGTGGCGGAATCCGTCGCGGGCGCTCAGCTTCTCGATGCGCGCCTGTGCGAGGTCGCCGTTGGCCACGACCAGCAGCGTGCGGTCGGCCGTGCGCAGCTGCGTGGAGCGCACGCCGATTCGCTCGACGGTCGAGATCTTGCCGTCGATCATGCACGTGTCGCCGACGTTGAGCACCTGGTCGGCCACTACCGACGCGCCGCCGAAGAGGTTCGCGAGCGTCTGCTGCGAGGCGAGCGCGATCGCTGCCGTGCCGATCCCGAGCCCGGCGATCACCGTCGAGAGGTCGAGGCCGAAGATCTGGAGCGATGCGGCGACCCCCAGCAGCCACACCACCGCGATCGCCGCGCCGCGGAACATGCGGATGATCGCCACGCCGTCCGTGATCCCGCGCTTGGCCATCTGCGCCTCGACCGCCATCGAGACCACGCGGATCCAGCGGACCACGAGCCACGCGATCGCGAAGACCAGCGCCGCACGCGAGCCGAGCGACAGGTTCTCGCGCGCCGGCGCGCTCAGCACCAGGAGCGGCTGCGCGATGCGCATCCCGAGCACCGAGAGCAGGAACGCGAGCGGCGTCAGGATCAGGATGAGCGGGGCGACGGCGGGCCCGAGCATGCTCAGGATGCCGTGGCGCAGGAGCCACGTGAGGCCCCAGCCCACCAGCAGCCCGGCGCACGCGATGGCCACGATCCCGATCCACTGCCACAGCTCGATCTCCGCGACGCGCACGTCGACCATGAACTCGGGAAGCGCCGACACCCACCAGACGCCGATGGCCCGGGCCATCTCGGGGACGCCTTGCACGGTGCTCGCGGCGAAGATCCACCGCTCGTCGACCCGGATCATCTCCACCTCGAGCACCGTCTCGGGCGTGTCGATGACGCCGATCGTCACCCGGTCCGGCGCCCCGGGTGCGTTCGCGGAGACGCCGGGCACGCTCGCGAAGTCGATCCACAGGCGGTGATCGAGGACGCTCTTGAGCGCGCGGGCGATGCGCGTCGGCGGTACGCCCTCCGGCCAGCCGGACGCCGGAGGCTCGAGCATGTCGGCCGCGTCGACCCAGTCGCCGTCCCGGCAGAGGACGATGAAGGTGAAGGACGCGTTCCGCGGCGTGTCGCTTCCGCGCGCCACGGCCTCGTCGTCCGGGATCTGCATCACCGCCTCGGCGGGCGATTCCTCGGTCTCGGCGTCCTGAGGCAGCGCGATCGCGTCGCTCGCGCCGACTCCGGCGGTGACGACGGCGGCGAGCGCAACCCGTGCAGCTGGCGTGGCGAAGGCAGCGATGAGGCGGCGAAGCAGGTCGATCATGGCGTGGCAGGCGCGGAGCCGGCCGGGACACTACCCGCTTTCTGCCCGGCTTGGCCGCGTTCCGGCCGCGACTTCCCCTCGAAGAACCGCCAGGTGCGCTCGGCGCCGGAGAACGCGGCGATCGGCGTGTTCCCCTCGCGACGCTCGCGCGTGCCGGGCCACCCGTGCCCGCCCGCCGAGTCGAGGACGAACTCAGTCACTGCGCCGCCATCACCGGCCGGGTAGGTCGTCGTGGTGACGGTGCCGTTCGTCTTCGTCGTCCCGGGCGCCACCGACTTGTTCGCCTTCACCCAGAAGTCCACCACCTCGCGCATGGGCTTGAAGGGCGTCGCCTGCGCCAGGCGCACCACGCGGTTGCGGCTCATCCCGCCCTCGACCGGCACCTCCTCGTCCTTCTCGCCGTTGATGATCAGGATCGGCAGCGGCACCTCGGGAACCCGGTCGAAGGCGAACATCGACGCCACGACGGGTGCGGCGGCCGCGAGCCGCCCGGGGCGCGCGACCGCGTAGGCGAACGTCATCATGCCGCCGTTGGACCCGCCGGTCATGAAGATGCGCGCCGGGTCCGCCCCGAGGTCCCGCACGAGCATGTCGATGAGCGCGTCGAGGTACGCGATGTCGTCGGCGTCCCGCACCTGGCGCCGCAACAGGTGGCCGGTGTTCCAGGCATGGCGGCCGCCCCCGAAGTCCGTGCCCTCGGGGTACACGGCGATGAATCCCTCCGTGCGCGCAAGCCGGTCGAATCCCGCATTCGCGCGCATGCGCTCGGCGCTTCCCGAGCCGCCATGCAGCACCAGCACCGCCGGCCGCACCTGCCCCGGGGGAGGCACGTTCACGACGATCGCACGGCGCTCGGCGTCGCCCACCGCGAGCTTCACCTCGCCGTCCCGGCGCGGGGTGGCCGTCGCAGGCGCGCCGAAGGCGCGTCGGTAGAAGTCCCAGTTGCGCTCCCCGATCGCCTCCAGCGTCTTCATCGGGTCGTGCTCGATGCCCGGCAGCGGGATCCACTCGTGGGGAATCGACAGCGACTCGAGGTGGCGGTGGAAATCCTCGTTCAGCCTGAAGGTGCCGTCCCGCTCGCCGACCGCCACGCGCACGAGCGAGTCCTTGGCGATCGCCGGCGCGTTGCGCTTCGCGATCTCCCAGGGGCTCACCTGGCGGAAGTAGTCACGGTCGCCGTAGACGCGGGCGAGCAGCTCATCGCGCGCGCGCAGGCTGGAGCGCGGCGTCCGCTCGAAGTCCGGGTCGAGCGGCCCCGCCCCGAGGATCGACGCGGTACGGAACCGCTCCGGGAACTTGAACCCAAGCCGTGCGGCGCCGTAGCCGCCCATGCTGAAGCCGTCGAGCATGCGTCCCTCGCGCGTTGCCACCGTGCGGCACGTCCGGTCGACGTGCGGCACCAGGTCCTGCACGATCATCGACTCGACCGGCGTTGAGCCGTCCTTCCAGTCGACGTACATCCCCTCCACGAGCCCGTTCACGAACACGGCGAGGAACGGACGCACCTTCCCGGCCTCGATCGCCCCGTCGAACCACTTCGCAAGCTGGGGGATCCCCGCCACGCCGCCCCCGGATCCGTGCAGCCAGTAGACGACCGGAAACCGCGCCTCGCCATCGCGCTCGTACGCCGCCGGCGTGTACAGGTGGTAGCTGACCTTCGCCTTGGCGGCCGCGCTGTCGAAGACGTGGAACGAGACGCGCGGCGCCGTGACGGGCGGCGTGACCCAGGTCGAGGGTGGATTTGTTCCGTCCGTGGCCGGCGGGGGGAGGACAAGACCGATGGTCAGGGCGATGGTGGCGAGCATGGCGGTTCCCCGGGAGCGTCCGTCGACTTTCATGGGTTGAACGCCGCTGGCCGCGCGGCGATTGCCGTGCGTGAGAGGCATTCCGCGCGGGCGTCCGAGCGCATCTCCGACCGTCCCCTCATCCCCGCCCGTACGTCACGCGCCGCCACGCCCACTCGAACGGCCCGATCGGCAGGACCGCGAGCCATGCCGTGGCGAAGATCACCAGCGCAAGCCACACGCAGAGCGCCACCACGGCGGCCTGCGCGTCGTCGAGCGACCCGAACCACGCAAGTCCCCACCACGAGGCGAGCGCGGTGCAGGCGACCGACTCGAGCAGGTAGACGGTGAAGGACATCCGCCCGGTGCGCTCGAGCGGCGTGGCGATCCATGCCGGCAGGCGCGGACCCCACTCCAGGATGATCGCGGCGTAGGCGACCGGCAGCACCATGGCCCCGAGCGACAGGAGCGCCACGTGCACGACCTGAGCGGCCACGCTGTCGAAGCCGAGCAGCCAGGCGGGCAGCACGCTGCCCACGGAGAGCGCCAGGCCGATCGCCAGCGCGGGCATCGCGATCCGGCGCCGGGTCGCCGACCCGCCCGGGCCGAAGAACCCGGCCTTGAAGGCGTAGACCCCGCACAGCATCATCAGGAGCGACTGCCAGCCGTAGCTGAAGATCGCGGCCACGGTCCCGAACGCGAAGTTCACGCAGCGGAAGAGCAGGGCGTCCGTGAACGGACCCTCGCGGAACGCGGCACGCTCGGCCTCCAGCCATGCGGGGTCGTAGGGGTTGAACTGCGCGGCAAGCATCGCGTCGAATCCCCGCTCCGTGAGCTCGCTCGCCGCGATCTCCGCCTCCGCGGGCGCCTGCGCCTCCAGTGTCGCGCCGAGCCCGTACAGCCCGGCCCCCACGATGGCCACGAGCGCGACCACGCCCGCGACCGGCACGATGCACCAGCGCAGCGCGTTCGTCGACAGCCCGGTGCACGCCAGCACGACGACGCCGAGGAATGCGTAGCTCGTCAGGATGTCGCCGTACCAGATGAGCGACCAGTGCACGACGCCCACCGCCAGCAGCAGCCCCAGGCGCCGGAGTCCCGACGGCCATGGGCTGACCCCGCGCTCCCGGGCACGGGCCGCCTGCACGGCGAGGCCGAACCCGAAGAACATCGAGAAGAGCGAGATGCACTTGTAGGTGAAGAGCGCCTCGGTGAACGTCCAGGCGAGTGCATCCGCCGTCCCGCGCGCCGACCCGTCGAGTGCCACGTCCGGGTTCATCGCGAAGCCGAGCGGCGCGAAGAAGAACCGCACGTTGACGAACAGGATGCCCAGCAGGGCGATGCCCCGCGCGAGGTCGATGCCTCGGATCCGTTCCGCCGTCGCCAGGGGCGCCAACGCCATGGGCTGATGGTATTCGCGCCTACGACCGTGGCTTCGGCATGCGCAGCCGGTGCACCCCGGTCCCGATCGCGAAGCCCGTGATGCCCGACTCGGACTCGAGGAGCCGGATCTTGTTCACCGCGTTCCCGAACGACACGTCCTGCCAGCTGATGCCGCCGTCCGCGGTCACGAACCCGTGCGGCATCGCGCCCACGAACCCGGTGCTTGCGTCGATGAATGCGATGCCGAACTCGCGCACGGCGTGGTCGTCGACCAGCGGCACCTCGTACCAGGACCGTCCGCCGTCGATCGTCTTGGCCACGAAGCGCTTCGAGGACCCCGGGTCCGGGTCGTAGGACTGGATCGTGCAGTAGCCGGTGTCGGCATCGGGGAACGAGAGCTTCCACGTGAGCTCCCACGGACGGCTCGAGCGGTACACCTCCTCCCACGTGTCGCCCCCGTCCTCGGTCATCAGGATCAGGGCGTTCGACTGGGCGACGTCGGCACTCGTGGCGGAGGCGATGAACCCCCGCTTCTCGTCGAGGAACCGGACGTCGAATGCCATCGCGCCGACGTCGGGCAGCTTGCCCTGCTTCCACGTCTTCCCGAGGTCGTCGGACCAGATGTACGCCGCCGGGCCGCCGACGCGCCCAACGCCCACGATGCGCGGCCGCCGGTCGAGGTTGCCTGCGTTCACGAACGGCACCTGCACCACGTCGAAGGCGCACAGCCCGACGACGGGCGCGCCCTCGATGGCGGTGACGGGCGTCCAGGTGGCGCCGCCGTCCTCGGTCCGGTAGACGGGCACGGGGTCCGTGACGCCGGGGAAGTACCCGGGACCGACGTTCCCGAGCACGCCCACCTTCTCGTCCACGAACGCAAGGCAGCGCACGAACGTGCCCGGCTTCTCCCACACCTTGGTCCACGAGTCGCCGCCGTCCGTCGTCCTGAACACCTTGCCGGCCCCGTTGCCGTACCAGCCGACGCGCTCGTTGGCGAAGAAGATGTCGTCCTGCTTGCCGGGGTACGGCTCGGTCGGCAGCGCCTTCCAGGCCAGCAGCTCGTCGGGCGCGCGGTCCTTGAGCGCCTGGGGCGGCGGCGCGAAGTCGCGCCCCTCCACCGACGCGATCCACTTCAGGATCTCCGCGGACAGGCCGCGGTCGAACTCCCCGCCGCCCATGATGGCCCGGCTCGACTGGATGTTCGGGTGGAGCGTGAAGGCGTGGTCGGCGCCCGGCCGGATGAGCACGGTGCCCGCGCCCTTGGTGCGCGCGTTGACGATGTCCGCGATCTTGCGGTGGTCTGCCTCGGAGGTCACCCAGTCGAACTCGCCGTAGACGGCGAGCACGGCGCCGCTCGCCTCGGCCCACGCCCGCGCCAGGTTCAGGTCCTGCAGCTGGTGGAAGAAGGGCATGCTGCGCGTCGACATGTGGTTCTCGTCGAGCATGAGGCCCTGCGTCGGCTGCTTGAGTTCGGGCCATCGGGCCCAGACGTCCCCGAGGGTCTTCTTCTCGACCAGCACCATCGAGCTCGACTTCGCCTCGGCGAGCACCGCGTCGGTGACGTCCGCCTCGGTGACGCCCGGCTGCATCGCGGCCTGGCGACGCACGTTCTCGAGCTGGTACTCGAACCACGTGCGCACCAGCGTGCCGTAGACGATGGTGCCGCGCACGGGCACTTCCTTCGCCAGGTACGGGGCCAGCACGCCGCCCATCGAGTGGCCGAAGACGTAGATGCGCGACGGGTCGACGCCGGGCATCTGCGACAGCTGCCTGAGCGCGGCCACGTAGCCGGCAAGCTCCGTCTGCAGGTCGATCTCGCTGCACGGCGGGCCCTCGCTGTCGCCCAGGCCCGGCTTGTCGACACGCATGGTCACGAAGCCTGCGTCCGCCATCGCATGGACGATGCGGGTGTCCGGGGCGTCCGGCTGCTGGGGGCGGTCGACGGAGTCGCAGACGATGCCCGACACGTACAGGAATGCCGGCAGCCTGCCGTCCTTCGCCAGGGGCGAGTCCGTGGGCTCGGTGACGATGGTCCGCAGCCGGTACCCGGCCGGCACACGCACGCTTCCGTAGCTCACCGTGCTCCCCGGGAGCCGCTCGGAGGCGGCCTCGGTCTTCACGTCGACGGTCGTCGCGGGTCCGTCGCCGGACGTGAGCGAGATCGTGACGGTCTCGCCGGCCTTCACGCGCTGCATGGCGGCGGAAAGCTGCTCACGGCTGCGGATCGGGGCCCCGTTGATGGCGTCGATCGTCGAGCCGGGCTTGATGCCCGCGCGCTCCGCGAGGGAGCCGGGCATGACGCGCGCGATCCGCGGCCTGCCGTCGGGCGCCTGCTCGAGCGCGACGCCAAGCGGGCCGGCGCGGCGGGGAAGGGGGGCGTCGCCGGGCGGCGACTGCGCGATTGCCGCTCCCGCGGCGGACAGCAGTGCGAATGCGGCAAGCGCGAGGGCGATGGTTCGGGTGGCGATCATGGGGTTCCTGTGCGGTCCTTCCGCGAGACGACGGCCCCGCGCGACCGGGCCACGGGGAGCATGAAGAAGGCGGTCATGTAGAGGGCGCCGTCGCGGCGGGTGCGACGCGCATCGAGGTAGCGCTTGATCGAGCGAAGCTTCGCACGCAGGTGCGCGAACTCCTCGTCGGTGAGCCATGCGTGCTCCACCTTGCCGACGACGTTCTCGTGGCCGGGCTCGTAGCAGAGTCGGCCCGCGGCCGCGGACTTGCGCGAGGTCCGTGCGACGATGCCGGCCATCGTCTGCATCGAGCGGTTGATCACCTTGCCGGTGGCGGCGCGGCCGGACTGGCTGAACGACGGCCGGAAGTCGTCTGCAGCCAGGTCGTACACGCGCTCCGGGCGCGTGCGGCCCGGCCGTTCGCCGACGTCGCGCACCACGCCGATCTTGAGCAGGACCCGCAGGTGCGGATAGAGCGCGTCGGCCGGGCGGTCGAGCGCCAGCGCGATCTCCCGGGCCGAGCATGGCGCGATCGCCCGCATCGCCTCGAGCAGCTCGAAGCGCACGGGGGCCATCATCTTGGTCCAGTGGGCGGGGTTGGAGATCGGCAGCAGCGGCGGACGCGCCATGCCGGCATGGTAGTGATATTGTGGAAACCTGCAGATATTCATTATCCATCGTCACGGCCGGGCGATTCGCGGGGTACACATGCCGGACCTTGTCCCCGATCCGCCCGGCCGACGGGCCTTGCCGCAACGGACCAACCCCCATGCACACGCACCGCCCCCGCCCGTTGTCCATGCTTGCCGTCCTTGCCGCCGCGGCGCTGCTCGCCGGCAGCGCCAGCGATGCCGCACCGCCTGCAGCCCCGGGTGGCGTGGACAAGGATGCCAAGGCCGCCATGAAGGCCGTGCGCATGCACGACTACGGCGATGCATCGAAGCTGGTCTTCGAGGACGCTCCCAAGGCCTCGCCGGCGGGCGGCGAACTGCTGGTGCGCGTGCGCGCCGCGGGCGTGAACCCCGTCGACTGGAAGATCCGCTCCGGCATGTTCCGGGGCGGCATCGACTTCGCCATGCCCGCCACGCTTGGGTTCGACATCGCCGGCGAGGTGGAGGCGGTCGGCGAGGGCGTCACGACGTTCCGGACGGGCGATCCGGTGTTCGCGTACGTGGCGCTCAACCGCGGCGGCGGCTATGCGCAGTTCGCGATCGCGAAGGCATCCGAGGCGGCGCGCATGCCGGCCGGGCTCGACATGGCGAGTGCCGGCGCCACGCCGCTCGTGGCGCTGACGGCGTGGCAGGCGCTGTTCGACCAGGGCAAGCTGGCCAAGGGCCAGACGGTGCTCATCCACGGCGGCGCCGGCGGCGTGGGCCACATGGCCGTGCAGCTGG
>VEQS01000211.1 GCA_018883105.1 Phycisphaerales bacterium | reverse complement strand
GTCGAAGACGGTGGCAGTGCGGTCGCTGCTCGATGCCGACGGCGTCCGCTGGATCCTCACGCAGGCGATCCGGAACTTCCTCGACTTCCCGCCGCTGGCCATCGTGCTCGTGGCCATGCTCGGGATCGGCGTGGCCGAGCGCACGGGGCTCTTCCCGGCGCTGCTGAAGCTTCTGGTGATCGTCACGCCGCGCGCGCTGCTGTCGCCGGCGGTGGTCTTCATCGGCATCATGTCGAGCGCCGCCGCGGACGCCGGCTACGTGGTGCTGCCGCCGCTCGCGGCCGGGGTGTTCGCACGCGTCGGGCGCTCGCCGCTTGCCGGCATCGCCGCCGCCACGTTCGGCGTCGCCGGCGGGTTCAGCGCGAACCTCGCGATCACGAGCCTCGATCCCCTTCTGCAGGGCCTCACCGAGCAGGCGGCGCGCGCCCTCGACCCGAACGCCATCGTCCGCGCCGACTGCAACTGGTATTTCATGATGGCGTCGACGTTCCTGATGACCGGCGTGGGATGGTTCGTGACGGACCGGATCGTCGAGCCGCGCTTCGATCGCGTCTCCGTCGAGCGGCAGCTGGTGCAGGGGGGTGGGGTGGCTGCCGGCGACGAGTCGCTCTCGCCCGGCGAGTGGCGCGGCCTGTGGGCGGCGCTCGCTGCGTTCGCGGTGGCGGGCGGCGCATTCGCGGCGATGGCGATCATCCCCGGCGGCCCGCTCACCGGCGAGGTGCAGCGCCACGGCACGACGACGATGGTGCCATCGTGGACCGAGGCGATCGTGCCCATGCTCCTCGTGCTCTTCCTGCTGCCCGGCATCGCCTTCGGCATGGTGAGCGGCGAGATCCGCTCCGACCGCTGCGTGGCCAACCGCATGGGCGCGGCGATGGCCGGCATGGGCACGTACGTGGTGCTCGCGTTTTTCGCCGGCCAGGCGATCGCGTGGTTCCGGCAGTCGAACCTGGCGACGGTGATCGGCATCGAGGGTGCCGAGGTGGTGAAGTCGCTGGGCCTCGGCGCCGGGCCGATGCTCGTGGCGATGGTGGGCGCGACGGCGCTCCTCAACCTGCTGGTCTCGAGCGCGAGCGCCAAGTGGGCGTTCCTCGCGCCCGTGCTGGTGCCGATGCTCGCGCAGGCGGGCATGCGGCCGGAACTGGTGCAGGCGGCCTACCGCGTCGGCGACTCGTGCACCAACCCGATCGCGCCGCTCAACGCCTACCTCGTCATCATCCTGGTGGCGATCCGCCGCTGGCAGCCCGACGCGGGGATCGGCACGCTCATCGCGCTGCTGGTGCCGTACTGCGTCGCCGCGCTCGTCACGTGGACGGCGTTCCTGGTGGCGTGGGAGTCGATCGGCATCCCGCTCGGGCCGGGCTGAGCGCCGGAGCAGACGAGGTCAGCGCCAGTACAGGACGGTCAGGTCGCGGTCGGCGTCCTGCGCTTCGGGCCGCGGGAGCGCTGCCGACTCGAGCAGGCGTTCGGCGGCCGGCGTGTCGCAGAGCACGGCGAAGGACCTCGGGGGATTCGCCGCACGTGCCTCGGTCGCGCGCACCGCCACCTCTTCCCAGCCGATGCGTCGCGGAAGCTCATCCGCCAGATTGAGCTCGTTGTCGAACTCGTCGGCCCATCCGGCGATCACGAGATCGCGCCGCCCAGTCGTCCAGCTCGTCGCCAGCGCGGGCGATCCGCCGGCCACCACCAGCACGTCGACCGTGCGCAGCGCATCCCGGTGCTTCTCGAGGAACGGCCATGGGTGCTTCGCGGCCTTGAGCGCGGCGGTCGGGTAGAGGAATGGCACCATCGCCAGCACCGCGATGGGCGCGATGGCGGTGCGCGTGAGCCAGCGCGTGCCGTCGGCGGCGCGCCAGCTCCAGCCGTCCGCGAGGGCCCATGCCACGAGTGCTGCCGCGAGGCACGCGAGGCGCATCGACGCGCCCGATTCCCAGAGCATGGGCACGCCGAATCGCTCGTTGCCCGCGGCCGCGAGCACGATGCACCCACCTGCCGCGATCCACACGAGTGCCTGCCCGATCCTTGCCGGCAGGTCGCGCACGATCGTGCCCGACTCGCGTCCGCGCACCAGTCCCATCGCCACCAGCACCGACACCGGCGCGAACATCGGCAGCACGTACGTGGCAAGCTTCCCCCCGGAGAGGGAGAGCGCCAGGATCGGCACGACGGCCCAGCAGAGCAGGAACCTCACCCCGTCGCGCCACTCGCGTGCGCCGCGCAGCCCCTTCGCGGCGTTTGGCCACGCCAGCGTCCAGAGCAGCGCGCCCGCCGGGAACACCGCGCCGTAGAACCACCACGGCTGCGGCTGCTGCGTGAGGTCGGGCGACACGGCGCGGCGCACGTGTTCCTTCATCACGAAGTAGGTCCACATGCCGGGGTTCGCTCGCTCGACGGCGAGCACGAACGGCGCGGCTGCCGCCATCGCAGCCAGCAGCGGGATCCACGGCATCACGAGCATGTCGCGCCAGCGCCGCTGCCACGCGAGGTACGCAAGCGCGGTCGCTCCGGGAATCGCGAACGCGAGCAGTCCCTTGGCGAGGAACGAGAACCCCGCCGCCGCACCTGCCGCGGCGAGCCAGCCGAGGCGCCCGCGCCCGCTCGACGTGCACGCGCCGAAGAACGCGGCCATCGTGAGCGCCACCGCCGCCGCGAACGTCGGGTCGAGCGTGATGACGCCGCCGAGCACCATGGGCATCACCGTCGTTGCCTGCACCAGGAACGCGAGCGGCCCCAGCTCACGCCGCCCGGTGATGCGGACCGCCAGCCAACCCGCGCACAGCGCCGTCGCCAGGGTGGCCAGCGCGCTCGGCAGGCGGATGGCGAAGGCCTGTTCGCCGAACACCGAGATGCTCGCAGCCGTCAGCCAGTAGACGAGCGGCGGCTTCTCGTAGAACCGGAACCCCGCCAGGCGCAGCGACAGCCAGTCGCCGCTCTCCACCATCGCCGCCGGGATGATGCCGTAGCGGGCCTCGTCGGGCACCTGCATGGGGCGCACCCCCAGGAACAGCACGCCCACCACGAGGAAGGCCGCGACCGCGACGAACCAGCCCTTGCGGGCGGTCACTTCTGCTGGGCGGCCTGCTCGGCCTTGAGGCGGCGCAGCGCCTCGTCGGTGGCGCGCTCCATCTGCTGCTGGGTGAGCTGCTGGGGCGCCTTCGAATCGTCCTTGGCGAGCTCGTC
>VEQS01000069.1 GCA_018883105.1 Phycisphaerales bacterium | reverse complement strand
GCGCCGTTCGGGTCGGGCAGGCCGTTGGTGCCGAGCGGGCCGAGCGCGGGCCCGGACACCGTGCCGGGACGCACGCCGACCTCGGCGCGCGTGAAGAAGAAGGGCACCGCGGTGCCGAGCGACCCCGTCGGGGTCTCGGCGCCGGCGATCGCGACGTTCGGTGCGGTCGGGGCCACCGCCACCGACCGGCCGAGGTTGGTGTTGGTGGTGACGAGCGCGGGGTCCCACAGGTCGCCGGTGAGCGGCGGGGAGCCTCGGATCGACCAGGCGGACGTGGCGTTGTCGCGGGTGAAGGCGAACGCCGCGCCCGTGTTCACGAGCTGCGAGAAGATGATCTGGGTCGGGTCGTCGGTGGTGCCCTGCAGCGCGCTGTCGTAGCCGGGCGAGCCGACCATGATCTGCGGCGAGGCGGTGTGCGTCATGGCCACCGAGTAGCCGAAGTTGTTGTTGAGCACGTCGCGCCGGGGCAGCAGGGTGGCCTCGGTGGTCCACGTGATGCCGCCATCGGAGCTTCGGCGCACCACGGCCATGCCGTTTCCGGAGACGGGCGACCCCGTGCGGCTCGAGGACGCGGTCGGCGAGCCCACCACCACGAAGTCAAGCTCGCCGTCGGCGCCGTCATGGCACGTGACGGCCGAGCCGAACTGGCCGCCCGCGGTGAGGGTGTTCGCGGTGAGCTTCTCGATGCGCTGGAAGCTGCCCGAGGCGTTCTGGCGCAGGTAGGTGATGACGCTGCCGGCGTTCACGCGGCCCTGCACGTCGTCGTTCTGGGCGCCCGCCACCAGCAGGTTCCGGTGCACGGCGACCTTGGTGCCGAGCTGGTCGTTGGCGCCGCCGCCCTCGTCCTGCAGGCGCTCCTTGAATGCGTACGTGCCCGTGGCGCCGCGCTCGAACACGAACACGGCCCCGGTGTTCGAGCTGCCGAAGAGCGGGCAGCCGACCACCAGCGTGCCCTCGTGGATCGCCACGCTGAAGCCGAACTGGTCGATGGACGCGAGCGACGCGGGCGCCACCGTCTGCGACGGCATGCGCGTCTCCGCGGAGAAGCCGAGGCCCTCGGTGGCGGGCTCGCCCCACGACGTGCCCTCGCCCTTGCGATAGACGAACGTGGCGCCGGCGAAGGGCTGGCTCTTCGAATAGCCCCAGGCACCGACGGCGATGTCGCCGGCAACGGGGTCGATGGCCACGCTGCAGCCCGTCTGCATCAGCGCCACCTCGGGCCCGATCAGCCGCTGCACGAACTCCCAGGTGTCGCCCTTGCGGGCGAAGACGAACGCCGCGCCGGCGCCGTTCACCGAGGTGGTCTCGCCTTCCTCGGTGAAGGTGAGGCGCACGTCGGGCGCACCGATCACCGCCACCGAGTTGGTCATGGCGATCGAGAAGCCGAACCGGCACCCGTTCTGCGGGGCGGCGGGGGAGTCGGTGGGGACCGTCATCCGGTTGCCCGGCGCCCAGGCGTCGATCTCGATGGCGGGACCGCCGAGCCCCAGGGACGCGACCTGCGGGAGCGCGGATGCCGCGCCACCGAGAAGGGCGGCCGAGGAGAGGACGAGGATGGCGGCCGTTGGAGGCATGGGCGGTTGGGCGGGTGCGGCGCGCACGGGCGCAGGCAGGACGCCGATGTGAGTATCTATGATTCCCGACAGGCCTTCGGATCGGGGATCGCGCGGAAATTCGTGCATTTGCGCCGAATACGCGAGGTGCCGGACCGTTTGGCTGCCGTTCAGCGCCCCCGCTGTGGTGCGCAGCGAACTTGAACGTCCGAGAACCAGGAGCACAGCCATGGCCATGACCGTTTCGCTCACCCTTCGTGCCGCTCGCCTCCCGCTCATTGCGTCGACCGTGGCAGTTGCCGCGTGGATGTCGAGCCCGGTGATGGCGGTGGTGCTGCAGGATGCGCCTCGTGGCCAAGGCGGACAGGATGGCGGTGGCGGCGGCGGCCGTTGGCGCGGTGGCCAGGACGGCGGCGGCGGTGGCGGTGGCCGCGGCGGCCAGGGCGGCGGCATGGGCCGCGGCATGTTCGGCGGCATGGGCATGGGCCGCGGCATGGGCATCCAGAACCAGTTCCGCGAGTCGTTCGAGCCCGACTTCGTCCGCCGCGACATCCCGTTCTTCAAGCAGCAGCTGACGCTCGAGGAGCCGCAGATGATCGTGGTCGAGCAGCTGATGCGCGACTACGAGGACGCCTTCGAGCCCGCGCGCGAGGACATGATGGGGCAGATGCAGTCCCTGGGGCAGCAGATGATGGCTCCGATGATGGGACCCGAGATGCAGGAGCGCTGGCGCGGCACCATGCAGAAGGCCCGCGAGCAGATGGAGCAGATGGCCGCGGAGAAGGGCGGCGAGCTGACTCCCGAGGAGCGCCAGGCGTTCTTCCGCGACCAGATGGAGAAGATGGGCGAGGAGGTCCGCGGCGAGCTGAAGTCGAGCGGCGCCTTCGACCAGATGCGCGCATCGCTCGGCGAGATGGTGACCGACTTCAACAAGTGGCAGGAGACGAAGGCGCGCATGCGCAAGTCGTTCGTCGACGGCATGCAGGCGTCGCTCTCCGAGGGCCAGATGCAGAAGTGGCCGGCGTTCGAGCGCTTCCTGGCGCGCGAGAAGACGCTGCCGCGCTCGACCATCAGCGGCGAGGGCGTGAACCTCTTCTTCGTGCTCGACGAGGCCGGGCTCTCCAAGGAGACCTTCGCCAAGCTGCAGCCGATCATGGACGAGTACGAGCTGCAGCTCGACGCGGCCCTGAAGGCGCGCAACGACTTCCTGGCCGGCAACGAGGCGAAGTACCTGCAGTCGATCCAGTCGGGCGACCAGGACGCGGCGCGCCGCTTCGCCACCCGCGCCATGGACCTGCGCGAGGGCGTGCGCAAGGTGAACGACACGTACCGCGAGCAGATCTGCGCCCAGCTCGAGCCGGCCGATGCCGCGCGGGTGCGCGCCGCGGCGCTCTCCGCCGGCTTCGAGCGCGTGTACGGACCCAACCGCATGCAGCGCGCCTTCGAGGCGGCGCTCGGGCTCGAGGGCCTGGACGCGACGGTGGCGGACGCGATCCGCACCCTGCAGACGCAGTACGGCAACGAGGTCTCGCCGCTCAACGACCGCATTGCCCAGGAGATCCGCAAGGAGGAGCCCACGCGCCAGGTGGACGAGATGGTGCGCGTCGTCGGCTTCATGACGGGCGACGTGCCGATGAGCCAGATGTTCCGCCGCGGCGGCAACGAGGGCACGGCCTCGGGCAAGCTGCTCGACGAGCGCGGCGAGATCAACGACACCTACATGACGCGCCTGGAGCAGCTGCTCACCCCCGAGCAGCGCGAGCAGCTGCCGCGCGGCGGCCGCGGCGGGCAGGGCGGCGGCGGCATGTTCGGCGGCGGCCCCATCACGCTCTCCGAGATGCCCGAGCAGGCCCGCGAGCGCATGAAGGAGTTCGACAAGAACAACGACGGCACCATCGACGAGAAGGAGCGCGAGGCGATGATCGCCGCGTTCCGCGAGCGCGGCGGCGGGATGTTCGGCGGCGGCGGCGGCCAGGGCGGAGGCCAGGGCGGCGGCCGTGGGAACCGCGGCGGCGGCCAAGGCGGCGGTCAGGGCGGCGGCCAGGGCCAGAATTGACTGGCCCGGGCCGTGATCCGGACGTACCGTTGAACCGTCCGTCCGCTCGCCCCGTATCAGGACCTTCGTGAAGACCCGCCCGCTCTCGCTTTCCCTGGCCGCCCTTGCCGTCGGGGTGGCGGCGTTCGCGCACGTGGACGACCCGAAGGCGCGCGACCTGCTGCCCCCGGTGAACGGACCGGTCTTCCGGGCGGGCGAGGGCTCGCCGGCCGAGACGTTCGACGCCAACGGCATCCTGCTCAAGAGCTGGATCCCGCTGAGCAACTTCAGCGGCGGGCCCAGCTCGGGCAACGACTGCTGGGGCTACGTCAGCCCGTCCGGCCGCGAGTACGCGATCATGGGGCTCTCGAACGGCACGTCGTTCGTGGAGATCACCAACCCGGCAAACCCGGTCATCGTCGGCCACGTCACGGGGCCGACCAGCCTGTGGCGCTGCGTGAAGACCTTCGGCCAGTACTGCTACGCCGGCAGCGAGGCGGGCACCGGCATCCAGGTGATGAGCCTGGCGAACATCGACGGCACCAACGCCAGCCAGCCGCGCGTGTCGTTCGTGCGGGACATCACCACGGGCGGCGCCGGCGCCACGCACACGCTGTGGGTCGACGCCGCGAGCGGCTACCTGTACCGCGCCGGCGGCGGCTCGAACGGCCTGCGCTTCTACGACCTGAACGCCGACCCATCGAACCCGGCCTACGTCGGGCTCTGGAGCTCGGTGTACGTGCACGAGGTGCAGGTCTTCACCTACCCGAGCGGGCCGTACGCCGGCCGGCAGATCGCCTTCTGCTGCGGCGGTGCGAACACGGGAAACACGAACACCGGCGTGTACGTGGTCGACGTCACCAACAAGGCCGCGCCGGTGCAGCTGAGCTACACGACCTACCCGGGCGCGCGTTACTGCCACCAGAGCTGGCTGTCGAACGACCTGCAGCGCATCTACATCAACGACGAGCTCGACGAGGGCGCGACCACGAACGTCACGTCCACCATCGTGATGAACGTGGCCAACCTGTCGGCGCCGTTCGTCGAGGGCGCGTTCAACAACGGCAACTCCGCCGTCGGCCACAACCTCTACATCGGGCCGGGCAACCGGCTGTTCGAGGCCAATTACCGCAGCGGCGTCCGCGTCTTCGACCTGAACGCCAGCGCCACCAACCCGCCCGAGACCGCGTTCTTCGACACCTGGCCGGGAGACGACCTGCCGCAGTTCAACGGGCTGTGGAACGTGTGGCCGTGGTTCCCGAGCGGCACGTTCATCGGGAGCGACCTCAACCGCGGGCTCTTCGTCTGGCGCTTCGGCTTCCCGGCGGCGACGTTCGGCTACCCGAACGGGCGGCCGACGGTGCTTGCGCCGACGGGTTCGTCGCTGACGTTCACGGCCGTGCCGCCGCCCGGCGGCTCCATCTCGCCCGGCACGGTGAAGATGCGCGTGACGCCCGTGGGCGGCACGCCGCGCGTGGTGACGGCGCAGGCCCTGGGCGGGGACGGCTACCGCGCCGCGTTCCCGGCGCTCGAGTGCGGGCTCACCGTCAACTACGGCGTGTTCGTCCAGACCACCGACGGCAACTACGAGGACCCCGCGGGCGAGCAGGCGGCGATCGTGGCGTCCGGCACCCAGAACGTGGTGGACGATGCGTGCGAATCGCTCGGCGCATGGCTGATCGGCGGCCTCGGCGACACGGCCACGTCCGGCCAGTGGATCAACGCGGACCCGGTGGCCACGGCCGCGCAGCCCGAGGACGACCGCACGCCGACCGGCACGCGGTGCTTCGTGACGGGCAACGGCCCGGTGGGCGGCAACATCGGCGCGGCCGACGTGGACGGCGGGTTCACCTCGCTGCGCACGCCGATCTTCGACGGCCGCGGCGCAGGCACGCAGGTCTCGTACTGGCGTTGGTACTCGAACAACCAGGGCTCCGCCCCGAACGCCGACTCGATGCCGATCTCGATCAGCAACGACGGCGGCACCACCTGGGTGCAGCTGGAGGACGTCACCGAGAACGCCGGCGCCTGGGTGCAGAAGACCTTCCGCATCGCGGATGTCGTGACGCCCACCGCCACCATGCGCCTGCGCTTCGACGCGCGCGACCTGGCCGCGGGGTCGATCGTGGAGGCCGCGATCGACGACTTCCGCGTGTTCCGCTACGACTGCACGCCGGTGCGCCCCGCCGACCTCAACCAGGACGGCGTGGTGGACGGCACCGACCTGGGCATTCTGCTGGGTGCATGGGGCACCGCCGGCGGCTCGGCCGACCTGAACCAGGATGGCATCGTGGATGGCATCGACCTGGGCCAGCTGCTGGCCGAATGGGGCGCCTGAACCCGCAGTCGGCGTCCGCGGTTTCGGGTTCAATGCCCGGCATGCAGATCACGCGCCGATCGTTCGTGCTGGCGTCGCTCGCGACGCCGTTCGCGTTCTCGACCGTCCCGTCCCTCCGCCGGCGAACGCCATGGGCGAACGAGAAGCTGCGCATCGCGAAGGTGGGCTGCGGCGGCATGGGCCTGAGCGACCTGAACGAGGTGGCCGGGCACAAGGCGGTCGAGGTGGTGGCGCTCTGCGACATCGACCGCCGGCAGCTTGACGTGCTGCGCCTGGGCGGCAAGAAGGACGACGGCGCGGCGATTGCCGCGCGGTTCCCGCAGGCGAAGGCGTTCGCCGACTGGCGCGAGATGTACGCGCAGATGGCCGACTCCTTCGATGCCGTGGTGGTGAGCGTGGCTGACCACATGCACGCGCCGATCGCGATGGAGGCGCTGAACCGCGGCAAGCACGTCTACTGCCAGAAGCCGCTGGCGCACGGCGCGTACGAGAACCGGCAGCTGGCGAAGGTGGCGGCGTCGAAGCCGTCGCTCGTCACGCAGATGGGCACGCAGCGCATGGCGAAGAAGCACCGTCGGCAGGGCAACGCGATGATCCGCGCCGGCGTGGTGGGCAAGGTGCGCGCCATGCACGCGTGGACCGACCGTCCGGCCGGGTGGTGGCCGCAGGGCCAGCCGCGGCCCCAGGGCACGCAGCCGGTGCCGGAGTGGCTGTCGTGGGACCTCTTCCTGGGCACGTCGCCCGACCGTCCGTACCACGAGGGCTACACGCCCTTCCAGTGGCGCGGCGTCTACGACTTCGGCTGCGGTGCCTTCGGTGACATGGCCTGCCACATCGTGGACTGGCCGTTCTATGCGCTGGAACTCACGTACCCGACCAGCGTGCGCTGCGAGTGCACCGACGCGACCGCCGACCAGTACCCCACCGCCGAGACCGTGGTGATGGAGTACCCGCCCACGCCGATGACCGCGAAGGAGGGGCTGACCTTCACGTGGCATGACGGCGGGCGGCTGCCGGACTTCAAGGCGATCGGGCTGCCCGAGGGCTTCGCGGGCACCGACAAGGACGGCAAGCCGAAGCGTCCGCCGTCGGACGGCGGCGCGATCCTGGTGGGCGACAGGGGCATCCTGTACTTCCCGATCGAGGGCGAGACGCCCACGGTGTTCGTCGACGGCAGGAAGGTCGACGTCGCGGTCGAGGACCAGAAGACCACCAACCACTGGCACGACTGGATCGATGCGGTGCTCGCGGGCAAGCCGATGTCGGTGAACGCGCCGTTCGTGCGCGCAGGCCTGATGTGCGAGAGCCTGTCGCTGGGCGCGATCAGCAGCATGGAGCCGGGCAAGACGCACGCCTACGACGCGGCGAACGCGCGCTTCCCGGGGAGCGAGACGCTCTCGAAGTGGGCGCGCAAGCCGTACCGCAGCGGATGGCAGGTCGAGAACCTGTGAGGATGCGCGCGGCGCGCGGGGAGGGTGCGGCGGTGCGCGGTGCGTGCGTCGTGGCCGCGTGCGCGGCGGGGCTGGCGCTTGCCGGCTGCACCGCGACCATGGCGGACCTCTCCGGCGAGCGGACGTCTACGTCGTGGGTGACGCCGCCGGCCGAGGCCGGGCCCGTGGACGTGTCCGCGACGTTCCGCTTCCGAAACCGTTCGCTCGGCTCGGTGCGCATCGAGAGCGCGCGGCTGGCGATCGGCACGGTGATCGAGACGGTGCCGCCGCTTCCGGCGACCGTGGGCCCCGGCGGCACGCTCGAGGTGCGCGTGACGGGGTCGTTCGATCCGATCGACGGCGATGCCCGCCGGACGGTGCGGCTCGAGACCGCGGGAATGCCGCCCCTGGAGATGGTGCTCGAGGCGCGCTTCGTGCCCGCGGCGCCCTCGCAGGTGAAGCCGCCGGCGGCGATCGCGCCGTGAGGCGTCAGCGCGCGAGGGCGCGCTGGCGGGCGGCGTCGAGCTGCGTGAGGATGATGATGCCGCAGATGAGCGACGCGAAGTTGCCCGTGAGCACGGCGACGATGTCGAAGATCGCGTAGGTCTTCGCGCGGTCCAGGTACTGGAGCGGCAGGGTGGTGCGCGCCTTCGAGTAGGCGACCAGTTCCTTGATGCCCAGGATCGCCAGCGGGATCGAGAGGATGATGCCGAAGCAGGTGAACATCCAGCCGACGGCGGCGACCAGGTTGAAGATGCCGGCGATGAGCTGCGGGATGGCGACCATGTCCGGCGGCCAGCTGCCGGTGGGCATCGTGGGCGGCTCCGGACGCGTCGGAGGTGCGCCGGTCGGGTCGATCGGCTCGACGCCGAAGCCGGCGGCGAGTTCCGGCACCATCGTGGCCTCGCGCCACGGGCCGTCCGGCGAATGCGACACGGGCGTCGAGGCGACGACGCGCCCCTCGGTGATCCACCGGTTCATGGTGGTGAGGGAGGCGGGGCCGTAGGTCTGTCCGTCGGTGGCTCTGATCCAGTGGTCCATGGCTGTGCCGGTAGTGTATCGCGTACACTAGTTGCGTGGTGACGGCCATGCCCATCGGCTGGATGAGCGAGTCGGACCTGCTTCGGGCGGCCGCGGCCGTGGCGTGCGGCGCCGGGCATCCGGGCGCCGGGGCGCTGCTGCGCGAGGCCGACATGCGGGCGCTGCGCGTGGTGGACGCCGTGAATTGCGAGCGCTCGGCCTGCGGCGGGGCTGCGGGCGTGGTGTCGGGCTCGCGCATCCTGGTCGGGGGGCCGGAGTGGCTGCTGGCGCATGGCGTCGACCTGTCGGCCTTGGGCGCCGTCGGCGTTCCGGACGGTGCGGTGATGGTGGCGTCCGACGGCCGCCTGGCGGGCGTGGTGCTGGTGGACGCCTGACCCGCTCGGGTAGGGTTTGCGGCATGGATCACCGGATCGTGCTCGTGTCCGCGGCCTGCCTGGCGGCGGTGCCGTTCGCCTTCGCCGACGATGCGGCGCCCGCACCGCCGAGTGGCTCGGCCGCGGCGCCCGCGAAGGCGCCCACGACCGCCGCGGCCGCGCGCGGCGAGCTGTCGGTGGTGATCGAGCGCTCGGCCCGCGTGGAGCCGATCGCGTCGGTGCCGGTGCGCCTGGAGCTCGAGGCGTTCGGCGGACCGGTCACCGTGAAGGACATCACGCGCCGCAGCGGGCCGGCGAAGGCCGGCGACATGGTGGCGGTGCTCGAGGGCAAGGACTTCGAGCGCGGCCTGGACGACCTGCGCGTGCAGGTGGAGGAAGCGCGCAGGCGGCTGGCGATGCAGCGCGAGGAGCGCGCGATGAAGACGCGCCAGGCGGCGGCGGGCCTGGAGCGCGCGGAGCTTGCGGCGCGGCTGGCGGCACAGGCGCTGGAACTGCACCGCGACTACGAGTCGGCGAAGTCGCTCGAGATGGCGGACCTCGGCCTGAAGGGCCAGATGGACTCGCTGCGCGACGCGCGCGACGAGCTGGCGCAGCTCGAGAAGATGTACGCGGGCACGTCGCTCCAGAGCGAGACCAAGGACATCGTCCTCGACCGCGCGCGCCGCGGCGTGGAGCGGAGCGAGACGTACTCGAAGTACGCCAAGCGCGACAACGAGATCTTCAAGGCGATCAAGCACCCGAACGAAGCCCGCCGCGTGGAGGATGCCGCGAAGGACGCGGCCCTGGCGCTGGAGGCGGCGTCGCTCGGGCAGCGGCTTGGCGAGATCCGCGAGACCCTGGACATGGCGCAGGCCGAGCGCGGGATGCGCGACCTGGAGCGCCGCCTCGACCGGATGGAGGGCGACGGGCGGCGCATGTCGGTGAAGAGCCCGGCGGACGGGTACCTGGTGGTCAAGCTGCGCGATGTCGGCGATCAGCTGCAGCCGCGGCAGGAACTGGCCGAGGTGGTGGACCTGGGGCGCCTGCGCGTGCGCGGGATGCTGAATGCCGATGCCATGCGCTTCGCCAAGGCGGGCGACGTGGTCGACGTCTGGTTCCCGGCGCGGCCCGAGGTGGCGGGCAAGGCGGTGTTCGACGAGATCGTCTCGGTGGGGGCGCCTGACGGCGAGGGCGCGTCGTTTGCGTTCACCGCAACGCTGCGCGAGCCGGACGCGACGCTCCTGCCCGGGATCGAGGCGCGCATCCTGGTGCGTGCGACGCTGGCCGACCGGCTGACGGTGCCGTCGAAGGCGGTGTCGCAGTCGAAGGGACGGTTCACGGTGAAGGTCATGAAGGACGGCGCCACGGCCGAGCGCGAGGTGCGCGTGGGTGCTTCCGACGGCACGCGCACCGAGGTGATCGCGGGCCTGGAGCCCGGCGAGGCCGTGGTGGTGCCGGAAGGCTGACGTGGTGCGCGACCTGGTGCGAATCCGCGCATGTGTCCTGGCATCCGCCCTGGCGGCGGGCGCGGGGTGCGCGTCGCCGCCCGAGACGGTGATGTCGCCGGCCCCTGCACCTCCGGTCGCGATGGAGCCACGACCTTCGGTCGCAGCCGAGCCATCCGTCGCGGCCGCGCCGCTCGCGCGCACCGGCACCGACGTGCCGCCGGCGCTGCGCCCGGTGCCGGATGCACCCCAGGTGCGCGCGCGGATGCGCGCCGCGCGGGCGCGCGGGCTGGCGTGGGCGCTCGCGAACCAGCGCCCGGACGGCAGCTTCGGCACATTCGAGAGCCCGCGGGCGCGCGAGGTCTACCTGGACACCCAGTCGAGCCACCGCGCGTTCCATACCGCGACGACGGCGCTCGTGTGCTGGTCGCTCATCGCGCCAGCCGTGGATGACCCGGCCGCCGCCGCGGCACTCGAGCGCGGGCTTGGGTGGCTCGAGCGCCAGGGCGAGATCGGCCGCGCCAGCGGCAACACCTTCTACAGCGTGTGGGCGCACACGTACCTGATCGAGCTCGCGGCATCGGTGGTGCGATCGCCGCACCTGGCGCCGCACCACGCGGCGTGGCGCGAGGTCATGGAGCGCGAGGTGGCGGTGGCCCGCCGCGAGCAGAGCGCCGAGGGCGGCTGGGCCTACTACGACTTCAACCACGTGGGGCAGAACCCGAGCGGCAACGAGAGCACGAGCTTCAACACCGCTGCGATGATCGAGGCGCTGCTCGACGCGCGCGAGGCGGGCGCGGCGCTCCCCGAGGGCGTGCTGGCCGATGCCATGACGTGCCTGGAGCGGATGCGGATCCCGACCGGCGCGTTCGCCTACGGCACCTACGCGCAGCTTGGCGTGGCGGCCGACTACAACAAGGTCTCGGGCGCCAGCGGGCGCCTCCAGGTGTGCAACCTCTCGCTCTTCCGCATGGGCGCGACGGGGATCGACGGCGAGTCGCTGCTGCGCGGCGTCGAGCAGCTGCGCACCCACCACCACTACATCGAGATCGCGCGCGGGCGCGTCATGCCCCACGAGGCGTACTACCGAAACTCGGGCTACTACTACTTCTTCGGCCACTACTACTGCGCCCGCGTCCTGCAGGTCGCGCCGGCGGGCGCGCGGCGCGACCTGCTGGTCCGCTGGCTTGCCGAGCAGATGGCGATCGACCAGAACCCGGACGGCAGCTGGTTCGACTATCCGCTCTACGGCTACGGCTTCGCCTACGCCACCGGGTACGCGATGCGGACGCTCGAGCTGCTCGTGCCGCTCATCGAGGCGCAGTGCGCCGCCGGCGACCCGGCCGCACCAGGAGGAGCGCCGCGCCCGTGATCGCGCCGGGGGCCGGCGCGGCCTGGGCGGGCGCGCCCGGGGTGTCGTGCTCCCATGACCCGAAGGCGCCGACCTGCCAGCCCGACTCGGCGCGCCAGGCGTGCGGCGGCATGCCGCTCGTCCCGGAGAGCTCGATCGGCCCGACGCGCACGTCCGAGTAGACGGGCTCCTTCGAGCCCGAGCGCATGAACGCCAGCGAATCGAGCAGCGTGGTCCACGGCGTGGCATCGAGCGTGCCGTCATTGTCGGTGTCGAGGTCGGTGCCGACGGCGCCGGTGAAGCCCTGCACGAGCAGGTAGGTCACGTTGTCCGCGTTCTCGAGGTTCATCGAGTCACCGGATCCGATGACCGCGTCGGTGGCGCCGGCGGCCACGGAGAGCGCGCGCCCGCCGAACACGGTGGTGCCGAAGCTCGACTCGCGCGCGACGAGGTGGCCGTTCGATCCGAGCGACCACGTGGAGAGGTTGATGGCCATCTCGACCACGCCGCCGATGTCGCTGCCGCCGTCGCCGATGGCGAGGATCCAGGTGCCCGCGAGCGAGGCGCCCGGCGTTCCCGCGATCTCGACGTACTCGTCGGTGTCGGCGCCCTGCTGGTCGACCCGCAGCTCGGAGATCCAGAGCGGCTTCGTGCCATCGCCCATCGAGAGCGCCGCGTCGGCGGCACGCGCGGTGGCGGTGAGCCCCGCCAGCCCCAGTGCGATCGCAAGCGTCCCCGTCGTTCCTGCCATTCCTGCCTTCATGGTGCGTTCCCTGCGGACCTGCCGCGGATTCCCTGCGCGGGCCTGAAGGTAGGGGGCGCCCGACGCCGGACCCGGGTTGGCGGCGGTTTTTCCGGCATCCGGCCGGGAATTCACCGCACCGTTTCCTTGTCCGGGGCGTCTTGGAGGGGGATACTGTCGATCCATGGCCCGAGGCATCTCCAGAACCCTGCACGTTCCGGCGCTGGCCGGGGCCCTCCTGGCGGCCGGCGCCGCTTCGGCGGAGTCGCTCCTCCTCGTCGGCGATTCCAACGGCGACAAGTTCTGGGCGTTCAGCGCCATCACCGGCGCCTTGATCTCGGACAACTACATCCCCGACGACGGGCAGATGGCCCAGCCGCGGCAGTGCGTGCGCGTGCCGTCTGGCACGTGGTACATCGGCGAGCCCGGCGTGGGCCTTGGCTGCTCGGCCGCGGATGGCGTGATCGAGCACTCCTCGCCCGGCGTCTTCGTGCGACGCGTGCAGGACCAGTCGACCGGCATCTGCGACGTGAACGCGATCTGCCTGCGCGACGGCAAGGTGTGGATCGGCCGCGGAGACAGCATCGCGAACGCGGCCGGCGGGCTCAACGGCATCTATTCGATGAACCTCGACGGCTCGGGGCTGCTGGCCGTCGCGCGTCCGCCCGGCATGGTGAGCCTGCGCGGCATGGCGCCGGTGGCGGGCGGGTTCATCGTGTCGGACTACTCGTCCAGTTCCGCCAACCCGGCGAACCGGCTGCTGCGGATCTCGACCGACGGGCAGTCGGTCACGGTGTTCCACCAGCCCGAGGCCGGCGCCCTCACGTTCCCGCAGCAGGTGTCGCCGCTGCCGAACGGCGGCGTGGTGGTGGCCGGCTTCAGCGGCAATCCCGGCCTGTACTTCTTCAATGCCGACGGCACGCCCGGCACCCCCTCGTACTACCGAACGCAGGGCCCCACGTGGACCGTGATCTCGCCGCGCGGCTGCTACCCGCTCGAGAACGGCAAGGTGCTCTACGCGGGCGGCACCGTGGTGGGCGTGGTCGACCCGGTGATGCAGGAAGAGTTCATCATCGTGAACGCCGTGTCCCCCACGGGCACGGCGATCGCGAACTTCTCGGCGATCTCGCGGATCGACATCGCGGAGTGCCCGGCGGACTTCAACGACGACGGCTCGGTCGACGGCAACGACCTCGGCTTCCTGCTTGCGTCGTGGGGCGCCCCCGGCGGAAGCGCCGACCTCAACGGCGACGGTTCGGTGGACGGCAACGACCTCGGCTTCCTGCTTGCGGCCTGGGGCCCGTGCCCGGGCTGAGCGGTGCGTGCGTCGTCCGCGGCGCCACTAGACTCGGTTCATGGAATCCATGAGACCTGCGCGCGCGGCCGTGGCGGTGGCTGTGGCCTTCGCGATCGGCGGTGTCGTGCACGCCGGCAACGGACCGGGCCTCGGCGACCCGCTGCCTGGGCCGATCGTGGCGACCGCGGTGCGCGACCGCATCCCGTCGTTCCGCGAGCCGGGCACCACGTACGTGCTGGTGTTCATGGACACGTCGAGCGCCTCGGGGCGACGGGCGATCCCCGTGATGGACCGCGTCGCGCGCGCGCACGGCCGCAAGGCGATCGTCACCTCGATCCACGAGGACCCGGCGCCGACGGTGCGCGAGTTCGCGGATGACCCCGAGTGGTCGCCGAAGCTCACCTTCACCGTGGCCGCGGACCCCACGCGCAACGCGCTGCAGGCGGTGTTCGGGCCCAACTCGTGGCCGCAGCTTCCCGTGGCGTTCGTGGTGCGTGACGGCGTCGTGCAGTGGCGCGG
>VEQS01000210.1 GCA_018883105.1 Phycisphaerales bacterium | reverse complement strand
TGGTTGATCAGCAGGAACTCCATCACCGACTTCTGGTTGGCGATGGAGCGCGGGCTGTCGGTGTAGACGACCATGCCGTCCGAGCAGTCGGTCTGGCAGGTCGGCTTGAGCTGGGGCATCGGCTCGAGCGCGCCGGACTTCGGGTTGGGGGCCCACACCTCGGCGAGGCAGATCCGGCAGCTGGCCGGGATCGACATCGACGGGTGGTAGCAGTAGTGCGGGATCTCCACGTCGTGGCGCAGCGCCACCTGCAGGATCTTCTCGCCCTTCGAGAACTCGTAGGCCGTGCCGTTGATCGTGATCTGCGCCATGGGGACCGGAAAGTGTAGTCCCGGCCCCTCGGCGCCGGGCGGCCTGCGGCCCGTGCGGTCAGGGCGCGGTGGCAGCCGTCTCGCAGTCGAGGATCGCCTCGCCGTCGGCGAACTCGGCGTCCACGATGCGCACGCGCCGGCCGTCCCCGAGGCGCGATTCGAGCGGCAGCGGCTGGCCGAGTTCCGGCACGAACCATGCCCCGACGCCGGCCGCGAAGGGAACCGGGAGCGACCCGACGCTGGTTCCTGCCGCGCGCAGGGTGGCCGGCTGCCCCGGGGCGCCGGGATCGATCGCCCAGCGCGTGGCCACCACGAACCCGTTCCAATCGGCGGCCAGCATGAAGCCGTCGGCGTCCGCCGCGGCCTGCACCGCCTGCACGCCCTCCGGCCACGGCAGGCTGCGGTCATGCTCGAGCCACTGCGGCAACCGTGCCCCGAGCCACGCGTTCACGTCCGCCGCGCGCACGCGCACGCTCCAGGACTGCGCGCCCGGGCCGCGGACACGCGTGGTTTCGCTCGCGATTCCCTGCTCCAGGGCGCGCGCCACGTCGAGCGCACCAGGCGCGTCGCGCGCCGTCGGCTGCCACCATGCGGGCGCTCGCCGCGCGAGGGCCGCCAGGCCCGCGGCCAGCGCGACCGCCACCAGCATCGCCAGGAAGAGCTTCCGGTGCATGGGCATGCGCGCGCCGCCCGCCGTCACGCCGTGAACCGCCGCACGACGAGCGAGTCGTTCTGGCCGCCGAAGCCGAAGTTGTTGGAGACGCAGACGTCGACCGGCACCTTGCGCGCCGCGTTCGGCACGTAGTCGAGGTCGAGGTCCGGGTCCGGCGTGCGCAGGTTGCGCGTGGGGGGCACCATGCCGTCGCGGATCGCGAGCACGCAGGTGATGAACTCGACGCTTCCGGCCGCGGCGATCAGGTGGCCCATCATGCTCTTGATCGAGCTCATGGGGATCTGCCGCGCGCCCTCGCCGAAGACGCGCTTGACGGCCTTCGTCTCGATCGAGTCGTTCTCCTTGGTGCCGGTGCCGTGGGCGCTGATGTAGTGGACGGGCGGGCGGCCGTCGGCGCCGCGCGCGGCGGGGTCGATGCCGGCCTGGCGCAGCGCGGCCTCCATGGCGACGGCCGCGCCGCGGCCCTCGGGCTGGATGTCGGTGATCCGGTAGGCGTCGCAGCTCGAGCCGTAGCCGACCACCTCGCAGAGCGGGGTCGCGCCGCGGGCCTGCGCGTGCTCGAGGGTCTCGAGGACGATCATGCCGCTGCCCTCGCCCATCACGAAGCCGCTGCGGTCGAGGCTGAAGGGCCGGCTGGCCTCGGTCGGGTCGCCCTCGAACTCGCTGAGGGCGGTGAGCCGGTTGAAGCCGGTCACGCCCAGGAGGTGGATCATCGTGTGCGTGCCGCCGGCGATCATCACGTCGGCGTCGCCGCGGCGCAGGATGCTGAAGGCCTCGCCGATCGCCTGCGTGCTCGCCGCGCACGCGGTGAGGCAGTTGTAGGCCGGCCCGCGGGCGTTGAACTCGCGCGCCAGGTGCGCGAGCGGCATGTTCGGCTCCTGCTCGATCTCGCGCGCCGGGGTCATGCGCGAGAGCGCGGCCTCGGCCCAGCGGCGGCCGTCCACCTTGCCCGTCGCGGCGTCCCAGCCGGCCAGGTTCGAGCCCACATAGTTCTCCGTGTCCAGGACGCCCTCGCCGGCGCCGAGGTAGAGGCCCACGCGGCGCGGATCGCGCGGCGCGGCGCGGTCGAGGCCGGCCTGGCGCCAGGCCTGGCTGGCGGCGCCGAGCGCGAACTGGCTGTTGAGCCCCGCGGTGCGGTGCACCGCCGGGTCCTTCACGAACCTCGCCACGTCGTAGTCGCGCACCTCGGCGGCGAAGGTCGTGGGGAACGTGCGCGCGTCGAAGCGCGTGATCGGCGCCATGCCGCTCTCGGCGGCGAGCAGGCGCTTCCACACGCCCTCGATGTCGTGGCCGAGGGGCGTGATCCAGCCGGTGCCGGTGACGACGACGCGGGGCGCGCTCATGCGATGCTCCTGATCACGGCGGCGGCGTTCTGCCCGCCGAGGCTCGGCGTGAACACGAGGATGGTCGAGAGCTTCGCGTCGCGTGCGGCGCAGGCGTTCGCGTCGAGGCCCGTGACGCCCGAGGCGTTGATGCGCGCCGGCAGCCGCTGGGTGCGCAGCGCACGCACGGCAACGGCGGCGGCGATCGCGCCCTGCCCCGCGCCGCAGTTGCCGATCGACGGGCACATGGTGACGACCGGCAGCGTGGCGGCGCGCGCGCCGAAGACCTTCTCGATCGCCGCGCGCTCGCTGGCGTCGAGCGCCGCGACGCCCGTGCCGAAGGGGATCACCGCGTCGACGGCGTCCGGCGCGATGCCCGCATCGGCGAGCGCCGCCTCAATCGCGTCGACGATGCCCTGGCCCGAGGATTCCGGCTCCACGCCGAGGGTGTCCGGGCAGAAGCTCTGGCTTGCCCCGAACCCCGCGAGTTCCGCAAGGATCGTGGCGCCGCGGGCCTGCGCGGCCTCGAGCGCCTCGAGCACCAGCAGGCCGCCGCCCTCGCCGGGCACGCAGCCCTTGGCGTCCGGCGCGAACGGGCGCACCACCTTCGCGGGGTCCTCGCCCTCGGCGGTGGCCGCGAGGCGCCCGGCGTAGTGCTGGCGCATCATGCCCATGAGGTTGGTCTTGCTCTCCGCGCCGCCCGAGAGGCACGCGTCGGCATCGCCGCGGCCGATGACGCGCATCGACTCGCCCATCGAGAGCAGGCTGCTCGCCTCGCCGCAGGTGATCGTGTTCGACGGCCCCTGGCAGTCGTGGATGATCGTCACGTGGCAGGCCAGCATGTTGGGCAGGTACTTGAGCATCCAGAGCGGCGTCAGGTTCGCCATGCCCTCGGTGCCCCAGCGGCCGAAGTCGAAG
>VEQS01000068.1 GCA_018883105.1 Phycisphaerales bacterium | reverse complement strand
GGTTCCGCTTCTACGAGAAGCCGCCGCTCGTTTATTGGCTGACGTCCGCGAGCATCTCGGTGTTCGGGGAGCATCCCTTCGCCATCCGGCTGCCGAGCGCGCTGGCCACGCTGGCGACGGCGCTGTGCGCGGGTTGGCTGGCGGTCCGCATCACCGGGCGGCGCGAGCTGGGGCCGCTCGCGTTCCTGGTGCAGGCGACGACGGTGATGCCCATGGTGCTCGGCGGCGTCATCACGCTCGACCCGACGTTCGCGGCGACGGTGGCGCTCACGACGTGTGCGTTCTTCGGCGCGTGCACGTCGGCCGGCCGCGTGCGCGCCGGCTGGCTGGCGGCCGCGGGCGCGGCGGCCGGCTGCTCGTTCCTCGCGAAGGGGCTGCTCGCGTTTGCGATTCCCGGGACGACGGCGCTTGCATACCTCGCGTGGCAGCGACGCTGGCGCGACATGCTCGTGATGCCGTGGATTCCGCTGCTGACCGCAGTGGCGGCAGCCGCGCCGTTCGCGCTGGCCGTCGAGCGCGCCAACCCCGGAATGTGGACGTACTTCGTGATGAAGGAGCACGTGCGCCGCGCGGTGTCGCCCGACCTCACGCAGCAGCCGCAGCCCTGGTGGTTCTACGGCGCCGTGTTCCCGGCCGGGGCACTGCTCTGGACGCTCGCATGGCCGAACGCGGCGAAGGGGCTGCGCGGCGCCCGCGAGTGGCGCGACGGGGTCCGGTTCCTGCTCTGCTGGGCGATCGTGCCGATCCTGGCGCTCTCGCTTTCCGGCGGCAAACTCGCGACATACGTGCTGCCCATGTTCGCGCCGGTGTCGGTGCTGGTCGCGATGGGGCTGATGCGTGGGCGAGAGGCAGGGTCGATCGTGCGCGACGTGCCGGCGCGGATCGGGCAGGCGCTGGTGTGGCTTGCGGCAGGTGGATGCATCGTCCTCGCGGCGGCGGGCACCGAACGATTCGGCTTGCCCCCCCTCTGGGAATCGGGCGCGTCGGCGCGATTCGCGTGCCTTGCTGCGGCGCTCGTGGCATGGGCGCTGGCAGATGGCTGGAGCTGGAACGCCACCGATGGCACGCGCTGGCTCACGCGCACCGCGATCGCGCCCATCGCGGTGCTGGCGATGGTGCCCTTCCTCTACCCGACCGCCGCGCTCAAGGCCGCCAAGCACCCGTGGCCGTTCCTCGAGAAGCACCGGGATGCGCTGCGTGCGGTGGACGTGCTCGTGGTGGCCGGGGGGTCGCCCGCCCTGGCGACGAGCTGGACGACCGGGCGGCGCGACCTCGTGATCGCCGGATGGGCCGACGAGTTCGACAACGAGCTCAGGCTTCCGGAGGAACTCCCGCGCCGCATCGGGTGGGAGGACGTGGCCGAACGCGCCGCCGAGGCGCGCACCTCGAACCCGCCGCGCACGGTCGCGGTGCTCTGCACGACCGAGGTCGTGGAGCGGATGCTCGAATCGGGCGGCCTGCCGCCGCCCTCCGAGCAGGACGCCGACCGCGACCTCACCGTGCTGTATTGGCGCTGAGTTCGTTCGCCCCGGCCATCATCCCGGCCCGAGCGGGATGCCAAGCGACTCCCACGCCACCAGGAACGCCGTCCACGTGACGAGCGCCGCGACGCAGTACGGCACCAGGAGCGCGATCAGCGTGCCGATCCCGGCATCCGGCTGCCAGCGCCGGATCGCCACGAGGATGATGACGAGGTACGCATTGAGCGGCGCGATCGGGTTGGTGCACGAGTCGCCCACGCGGTACGCCGCCTGCACGAGTTCCGGCCGCATGCCCGCCTGCGCCAGCATCGGCACCAGCACGGGCGCCAGGAACGCCCACTTGGCGCTCGCGCTCGACACCAGGAGGTTCAGGAGCGCGGTTGCGCCCACGACGGCGACGAGCATCGGCCCCGCGCCGAGGCCGAGCGACTTCACGACCTCCGCGCCCTCGATCCCGATCACCGTCGCCAGGTTCGACTGCCTAAACCACGCGATCGCCTGGCCGGCGAAGAAGGCGAGCACCACGTACGTGCCCATGCCGGCCATCGCCTCGCCCATGCGGTTGGCCACGCAGCGGTCGGAGCGGATCTCGCCGCTCGTGGCGCCATAGGCCACGCCCGGCAGCAGGAAGAGCACCAGGAGCATGGGCACGATCGCCTCGGTCCACGCGGGCACCATGGTGGTCGTGCCATGCCGCTGCACCTCGCCGGTGAGCGGGCCGCCGGGGACGATCGCCATCGCCAGGAACGCGCCGGCCGCCAGCAGGAACGCGGCGAGGGCCGACCACAGGCCCCGGCGCTCGGCGGCCGTGAGCGAGTCGTCGCCGGTGGTCGCCCCGCCCTGCGCGAGCTGGCGCTCCACCGCCACGCGATCGAATCGCGACGCCACGATTCGGTCGGTCACGAACCAGCCGACCGCCGTGATCAGGAACGTCGACGCCACCATGAAGTACCAGTTGCAGTCGGCGCGGACGATGGCGTCCGGGTCGACGGCGCGGGCCGCTTGCTCGGTGAGTCCCTGCAGCAGCGGATCGAGGCTCGTGATCGCGAGGTTGGCGCTGAAGCCGCCGGCCACGCCGAACGTCGCGGCCGCGATGCCCGCAAGCGGCGACCGACCCACGCGCGCGAACACCCCCGCCGCGAGCGGCGGCAGCACCACGTACCCGGCATCCGCAGCCGCGCTCGACATCACGCCGATGAACACCACCGCCGGCGAGAGCAGCGCGCGCGGCGTCACGATCACCAGCAGCTTGAGGAGCGCGGGAAAGAGCCCCGTGCGCTCGGCCACGCCGATCCCGAGCATCGCCACCAGCACGATCGCCAGCGGCGGGAAGTCGAGGAAGTTCCGGATCGCCTGCGTGAGGATCCAGCGCACGCCGTCCGCGTCGAGGAGCGAGCGCACCGCCACCGTCTTCGACGGGTCGCGCGGATCCGCCACCGACCAGCCGGCCCACGCGCCGAGCGCGCTCGCCAGCAGCGTCGCGGCACCGAGGATCACGAACAGGGTTGCCGGATCCGGGAGGCGGTTGCCCACGCGCTCGACGATGGTCAGGAATCCGGGCGCCCGTGCCTGCATGCGGCGAAGGGTAGCCCGCGGGATGCTCAGCAAGGGACTGCCGCTGGGAACCGCCGCACCTCGGCACTACCCTGACATGCGCCGGCGACCGGCTCGCCGTCGAACCAAGCGCCCACCGAACGCGGTCCGAGGAGACACCTGGTGAAGCACGCATCGACCGACGCCGTCCTGCTTGCCTGTTCGCTCACGCTCGCGGCCGCAGCCGTCGCGGAGGCTGGAGGCACCGCGGGGTCGTTCCACCTGCTTGGCTTGACGGGCCTGACGCCCAGCGATGCATCGAGCGACGGGCGAGTCGTGGTGGGCTACAACACGAGCCAGTTCTGGCACTGGACGCCCGAGCAGGGACTGATCCTCATCGGCGGCGTCTCGCCGTCGGCGGGCGGGGCTGGGTCGGCGGGCGTGAGCGACGACGGCACGCGCATCGGCTACACGATCCTGAGCCCGCAGACCGGCAAGACCGAGGGCGCCTTCTACGAGATCGCCTCGGGCCAGACCACGAGCATCGGGAACTTCGGCTACAGCTGCGACCTCTCCGCCACCAGCTGCTGGGGCGTCTCGGGCGACGGAAACTCGATGGTCGGGCTCGGCTGGCACCTGAACTGCGGGGCGCGGGCCTACCGCTTCACCGCCACCGGCGGACTCGTCGACCTCGGCTCGACCGTCGCCGGCTCGGCGTCGCGTGCAAACGCGTGCAACGCGAACGCCACGGTCATCGCGGGATGGCAGGACTCGACCTCCGGCGCACGGCAGGGCGCGGTGTGGATCAACGGCGTGCAGCAGCTCATCACCACGCAGACCGGCGCGACCCTCGGCGAGGCCGGCGGCGTGAGCGCGGATGGCACATGGATCATCGGCCAGGGTGCCTCTTCCAACAGCTTCCGAGGCTGGCGCTGGAGCCAGGCCACGGGCTACCAGGCACTGCCTGCATCGCCGATTCCCACGCTGCCGCGCACCTTCCCGACGGCCATCAGCGCGGACGGCAGCCGCATCCTGCTCTTCTACCGCACGCAGTTCCCGCCCTCGACCGGCGGCGAGGGGTACATGTGGATCAACGGCACCATCACCCCGCTCGAGACGCTCGCCGCGCAGGCGGGCATCGAGCTGACGCCGGACATCCGCATGGCCCTGCCGCTCGGGATGTCGCGCGACGGCTACACGATCGTCGGGACCGCCCGCACGGCCGCGGGCGTCCAGGGCTTCATCCTGGACCTGCCTCGGCCCGCGCAGTGCCCCGCCGACTTCAACGACGACGGCGCCGTCAACGGCGATGACCTTGGCGTGATGCTCGGCGCGTGGGGCGCGTGCCCAAGCGGCGCGTGCGAGGCCGACCTGAACGACGACGGCGCGGTGAACGGCGACGACCTCGGCGAGCTGCTTGGCGCGTGGGGCGCATGCGGCGCGGGGTGAGCGACGTGACGTCGATGTGCGATAACCGCATCGCGCGCCTGCTGCGCGCCACGGCCGCGCATCCGCTAGACTTCTGCCTTCCGGGCGATTAGCTCAGCTGGCTAGAGCACACGCATCACACGCGTGGGGTCACTGGTTCGAATCCAGTATCGCCCATTCATGCAGACCCGCAGGCAGTGCCTGCGGGTCTGTCATTCACGGTGTCCCGACGGGCACCCCGGCACGCGACTCGACCATCATGCGAGCGACGTCCGGCATCCGGTGCCGCGCGCTCCATCCGATCAGCTCCCGCGCACGTGAGGGATCGGCGCGCCCGCATTCGAGTTCCGTCGGCCGCACCAGACTCGGCTCGAACGACACGTGCCGCTGCCAGTCGAGCCCTGCCGCCGCGAACGCCTCGCGCACGAAGTCCTGCAGGGACGACGTGTGCCCGGTCGCGATGACCAGGTCCGCCGGTCGCTCGCACTGGAGCATCCGGTGCATCGCGACGACGTATTCCGGCGCCCAGCCCCAGTCGCGCTGCACGCTCAGGTCGCCGAGCTGCAGCGAATCCGCCTCGCCGGCGGCGATCCGGCATGCGGCCGCGACGATCTTCTGCGTGACGAACCGCTCCGGCCGCAGCGGGCTCTCGTGGTTGAAGAGGATGCCGGTGCATGCTTGGATGCCATAGGCATCGCGGTACTGCGCGACCTGCCAGAAGCTCGTGGCCTTGGCGATGCCGTATGGGCTGCACGGCCGGAACACGGTGTCCTCGTTCGCCGGCACGCCGCCGGTGTTCCCGAACATCTCGGAGCTGCCCGCGTTGTACATGCGGATCGGCGCCTTCAGCAGCCGGATCGCCTCCAGCAGGTTGATGACGCCGACCACGATGCTCTCGAACGTCTCGACGGGCTGGTCGAAGGACATCCGAACCGACGACTGGCCCGCCAGGTTGTAGATCTCGTCGGGCTGCGCCGACGCGACGGCCTGCAGCGTCGAGCGGAAGTCCACCGGCGACATGCTGATCACCTGGACGCGGTCGCGGATCCCCAGGCGGCGCAGGCCGTCGAACCGGCCCGTCTCCGCGTCGCGACTGGTGCCGACCACGCGGTATCCGAGCGACAGCAGGTGCTCCGCGAGGTACGCGCCGTCCTGGCCGCCGATCCCGGTGATGAGTGCGCGCTTCATGGGTTTTCAGCGTACCCCGGCCGGGAATGCGGGCATCTTGGGGGATTGGTCCCGTGCTCGATGAGTGACGCCATGCCCTACGTTCCCCGCCCATGGGCGCGAAGCGGCTGTGCGAGCAGGTCCTTGGCACCGCGGACATCCGGGTGAACGGCGATCGCCCCTGGGACATCCACGTCCGCAACGAGGGCTTCTACGACCGCGCGGTCGCGCAGGGGACGCTGGGCCTCGGGGAGTCGTACATGGACGGCTGGTGGGAGTGCGACGCGCTCGACGAGATGGTCGCGCGGGCGCTGCGCGCCGGCGGTGAGCATGCGCTCGTCCGGAACTGGCGGACGGCCCTCCATGTCCTGAGGGCGAAGGTGCTCAACCTGCAGACGAGGCGTCGCGCGACAAGGGTGGCGCGACGGCATTACGACATCGACGACGAGCTGTACATGTCGTTCCTCGACCCCTACGGCCAGTACACGTGCGCGTACTTCAAGGGCGCCGCGGCCGACGACCTCGACCGTGCCCAGCAGGCGAAGATGGACCTGATCTGCCGGAAAATCGGCCTGCGGAGCGGAGACCGCGTGCTCGACATCGGGTGCGGCTGGGGCGGCCTGGCTCGGTGGATGCACGAGCGGCACGGCTGCCGGGTCACCGGCGTCAACATCGCGGAGGGACAGCTCGAGCACGCCCGGAGGCACGCGGCTGCCCCCGAGGTGGAATTCGTCACGCTCGACTACCGCGACCTGGCGGCCCGGTTCCCGGGCGCCTTCGACAAGGTTGTCAGCGTCGGCATGGTGGAGCACGTCGGCTGGAAGAACCACCGCCGCTTCTTCCGCGCGGTGCGCAGCGCCATGAAGGCGGACGGCCTGTTCCTGCTGCAGACATGCGGTCAGGACACGTCGCGCGCCATCGCCGATCCGTGGATCGACCGGTACATCTTCCCGAACGGGTGCGTTCCCTCGCCCGCGCAGCTCACGTCGGCCTCCGAGGGGACCTTCGTGCTCGAGGACTGGCACAACATGGGCGCGCACTATGACCACACGCTGATGAACTGGTGGCGCCGGTTCGAGCGCGCATGGCCGCGGTTCCGCGACCGGCACGGCGAGCGCTTCTTCCGGATGTTCCGCTACTACATGCTGTCGTGCGCCGGCGCCTTCCGCGCCCGGCAGATGCACCTCTTCCAGGCCGTGTTCTCGCCCGCGGGCGTTCCGGGCGGCTACGAATCGGTGCGGTAGCCCCCGCCTCAGGCCGCGCCGCGGCTGCGCAGCGCACACCCCATCAGCTTGTAGAGGACGCGCGCGCCGACGCAGCCGTTCCACTCGTCGCCGGCCGCGCCGGGCGCCACCTCGCAGAGGTCGAAGCCGATGACGCGGCGGCCGCTCGACGCGAGCAGCTCAAGCAGGTGGCACACCTCCGGGAACGTCACGCCGCCGGGCACCGGGGTGCCCGTGTGCGGGCAGTGCTCGCTCGTCAATCCGTCGATGTCGAAGGAAACGTACACCTCGCGCGGCAGCGCGGCGATGATCTCCTTGCACACCTTCGTCCAGGTGGCACCCGCGAATTGCCGGTCGCGCAGGCGCTGGTCGTAGAACGTCTTCACGCGTCCCTCGGAGCGCGCGGCGAAGTCCACCTCGCGCGCACCCACGTCACGGATCCCCACCTGCACCAGGCGTGCCACGCCCGGCAGGCGCGTCATCACGTTGTGGAAGATGCTCGCGTGGCTCCAGGCGAAGCCCTCGTACGACTCGCGCAGGTCGGCATGCGCGTCGACCTGCAGAATGCCCATGCCGGGATGGCGGAGGGAAAGTTCCGCGATCAGCCCGAACGGGCTCGCGTGGTCGCCGCCGAGGACCGCGGGAATGGCGCCGCGGTCGAGGATCCGCTCGGCCTCGCGCGCGACATGGCCGTGCACGCGCTCGCTTGCCGCGTTCACCGCGGCGATCGCCTTCGCGTGGGCACGGTTCCCGGGCGCCGCGCCGCCCGCCTTGATCACCGGCTCCGCCGCAGCGCGAGCACGCCTCGACAGTGCGGCGATGTCCTTCGGCACCGGCAGCATGGCGATGCCTGCCTTCCAGACGGGGCCGAACTGGATGTCCTCGAGGTCGACCTGCTTGCTCGCCTCGAGCACGTGCCCGGGACCGCGCGCCGTGCCCGGGCGGTAGCTCGTGGTGGCATCGAACGGCACGGGGATGACGACGAGCCGCGCGTGCTGGGGTTGCGTGTCCAGGCCGAAGAGCCCGTCGCCGGTGGCGGCGGCATCGGGGTCGAAGCCGGGGGCAACGACGGCGACGGCTGGCTTCGACGGTCGAACGGCTCGGGCGGAGCGGCGCATGAGGCGCGCAGGATAGGCAGCAGGACTCATCCCCCGCGCCGCGACTCAAGCTCCTGCCAGCGCGCGTAGAGCGCGGCGACGGACGCCTGCGCCGACTCGAGCGTCCGGCAGGCCGTCGCCATGCGGGCGTGGTCGGCCGCGACCACCGGATCCGCGACGGCCGCCTCGGCCGCGGCGCATGCGCGCTCGGCCGCCTCGATCGCGGCTTCCATGCCGTCGAGCTCGCGCTGTTCCTTGAAGCCGAGGCGGCGACGGACGGCGGGGGGCGCCGACGCAGGGGTCGCCGCGGGTGCCGCCGGGGCGTTCGCCGCCCCACGCGCGGCCCGCGCGGACGCCTGCTCCGCGCGCTCGAGCGCCGCCAGCGCCTGGTCGAGGCTTGCCACCGCGCTCACCTCGCCGCCCGGCGCCCCGAGCACGACGATCTGGCGCGCGACCGCGCCGAGCATCGCGCGGTCGTGCGTCACCAGCACCACCGCGCCGGGGAACGACTCGATCGCGCGCTCGAGCACCTCGAGCGTCGGGATGTCGAGGTCGTTGGTCGGCTCGTCGAGCACCAGGATGTCCGCGGGCTCGAGCATCATGCGCGCGATGTGGGCACGGGCGCGCTCGCCGCCCGACAGGCTGCCGACCGGCTGCAGGAGCTGGGCGTCGGCGAAGAGGAACTGCCGAGCCCACGCGGTGATGTGCATCGCGCGTCCCTGGAAGTCGACGAAGTCGCCGAGCGGGCAGATGGCGTCGCGCAACAGTGTCTGCAGCGGGATCTCCGCGCGCTGCTGCCGCAGGAAGACGACGCGCGGCGCGGGGTCGGCGGTACGCACGCTGCCGGCATCGGACGCCAGCTCGCCGCACAGCACCGCAAGCAGCGTGCTCTTGCCGCTGCCGTTCGGGCCCATCAGGCCAAGCCGGTCGCCGGGGCCGAGTTCGAGGTCAAGCCCCTTGAAGAGCGTGCGGCCGTCGAAGCCCTTCGCGATGCCGACGGCCTGCACGAGGCGTCGCGTCCGGCGGCCGCTCGCCGAGAAGTCGACGCGCGCGCCGCCGGCGGCCGCGGCGGCATTGCGCGCGGAGATCGCCACCAGCTCGTCGCGCCGCTCGGCGCTGTCCTCGATCCGACCCTTTGCCTTCGTGCGCCGTGCCTGCGCGCCGCGGCCAAGCCACGCATCGTCGATGCGCACCTCGTTCGCAAGCGTCGCCTCGCCGCGCGCCTGCGCCTCGAGGAACTCGCCGCGCCGGCGCAGGAACTCGGGGTAGTTCCCGTCGACGGCGAGCGTGCCCTGCGGGTACGCGCGGCTCAGCTCGACGATCCGCGTCGCGACGCGCTCGAGGAATGCGCGGTCGTGCGTGACGAAGACGCTCGCACCGGCACGCAGGTCGTTGGTCGGTCGAGTCAGGAACTGCTCCAGCCAGCGGATCCCCTCGACGTCCAGGTGGTTGGTCGGCTCGTCAAGGAGCAGGAGGTCCGGCGTTCCGCCCGCCGAGCACAGCCCGCAGGCGATCGACAGCCGCTTGCGCCAGCCACCGGAGAGCCGCTCGGCGGGTTCGTCCATGAGTGACTCGGGAAAGCCGATCTTCCCCAGGATCGTGCCCGCCAGGACTTCTGCCTCGTGACGATCGCCGTGCACGCTCGCCGACGCCAGGGCGGCGTCGGTCGCGGCCGAACGAGGCGTGGTGCCCGCCGGAAAGTCGTCGCGCTGCGCGACATAGACGACGACGGTGCCCCGCGGGGTGCGCACCGTGCCGGAATCCGGCTCCTCGGCGCCCGCCAGCATGCGAAGCAAGGTCGACTTTCCCGCACCGTTCGGGCCGATCAGCCCGACCCGGTCACCGGCGGCCACGCCGACCGACACGCCATGAAACAGCTCGCGCAGGCCGTGCGACTTGGCGAGATCGGTGGCGACGAGCAGCATGCGTGGCAGGCGCGCGCGGCGCCGAAGCAGTCGATCATAGGAGCGGCCGGCGACGCAGCCACAGGAACCCAGGCACGCTGACGGTCACCGTCGCGACGATCCAGCAGAACGCCGCCGCCGCCGCGACGTGCATCGCGGGAAATGCCCACGAGGCAAGCAGGGCATACGCGCTCACGCTCAGCGTGCCGAGCATCATCGGCCCCACGGCGCCCGTCGGCACCTTCGCGCCCTGCGACAGCCACGTGGCCACCATGATGGTGGTGAAGATCGCCGGGAACACCGCGGCCATGCTGCTGGCGATCGGAAGCCCCGAGCGCGAGAGCGCCACTGCCACGCCGATCGCGAGGCCGGCCGCCACGCCGCGCGCGGCAAGCACCAGCGGTCCGACGCGACGGCGCCCCGCCGGTGCCGGGTGCGGCACGCGGTTGGCGGCGATGGCAAGCGAGAGTCCCGCTGCCGCGGCGGCGCCCCCGATCCACAGCGACGTGTCGACCGTGGGCGCGAACCGCTCATGCGCCGCCGACACCAGGAACGCCGCCGCAAACCACGCGCCGAGCGAGATCAGGACGGTCCATGCAAGGAGGTGCCGGTGCGTCAGCATGCCGACGCGCGCCGGCACCACGCGCCACAGAAGCAGGTACCCGGCGTTCAGCACGATGCCCACCGGCACGAATGCCATCGAGCGGCGGAAGCGCTCCGGATCCGCGCCGCCGTCCCACAGGCCGATCGCCGCGGGCACGATGGTCGTGGGGATGCTGGAGAGGATGCCGCCCGTGCGACCTCCGAGGCGCTCCACCGCGAGCGTCGCCAGGATGGCCACGCCGGATGCGGCGAGCGCAGGCCACAGGACATCCATCGGCGCGATCACGGGGCAGCAAGTCTAGGGGCGGCCTATCCTCGGCCTGGGCGCGGTCGCCCACTCCCATGCAACGCGTACGCGTCGACGAACGGATGGATGACCCCGGCATCGACCCGGCGATGCATGCGCATGCCCTGACAGGGCTCGCGCGCCTGAATGCCTGGTCCCGCAGCGACCGCCTTCTCTGGCCGGCCATCGAGCGCGAGGCGCGTGCGCGCGTCGGCGAGCTGCACGTGATGGACCTGGCGTGTGGCGCGGCCGATGGGCCGATGCGGATGGCCGAACGCGCGGCCGCCCTCGGCCTGTGCATCTCGTGGACGCTGGTCGACGCACACGCGGGTTCGATCGATGCGGCATGCGCGCGTGTCGCGGCGGCGGGCGTGCGCGCAGACGTCGTCCAGCATGACGTGGTGGCGGCGGGAGTTCCCGGACATGCGGACGTGGTGACCTGCTCGCTGTTCCTGCACCACCTCGAGCGCGCCGATGCGGTTCGCCTGCTCGCGTCGATGCGCACCGCCGCGCGACGCGCGGTGGCGGTGGCGGACCTCGACCGCTCGCACGCCGGGCTGGCGCTCGCGTGGACGGCCTCGCGCATGCTGTCTCGTTCGCCGGTCGTCCATTTCGATGCGCCGGCAAGCGTGCGCGGCGCGTTCTCGGCGAGAGAGGCGGCGGTCATGGCCAAAGAGGCGGGACTGGCGGAGGCTTCCGTGCGCCGCGCGTGGCCCGCGCGATGGGTGCTCGACTGGAGGGCCGCATGACCGATCCAGAGGTCGTCGTGATCGGCAGCGGGCCGGCCGGCGCGTGCGCGGCGATCACCGCGGCCCAGGCGGGCGCGCGCGTCATGATCGTCGAACGCGCGGCACTCCCTCGCCCCAAGGTCTGCGGGTGCTGCCTGTCGGATGCCGGCGTGGCCGGGCTGGAGGCGATCGGCGCCCGGGATGTGCTGCATGAAGCGGTGCCGATCGACGCGGTGCGGCTCGCCACTGGTACGCGCGAGGCGAGCCTGCCGCGCACGGGCGGCGTCGCGCTCTCGCGAGAGGCGCTCGACGCACGGCTTGCCGCGCACGCACGGTCGTACGGCGTGTTCGTCCTGGAGCGCACGAGCGCACGCGTTCATGCGGACGGCACGGTGACGCTGGCGTCCGATCCCGCGGCCCCGCTCCGCCCCGCATGCACGGTGGTGGCCGATGGCCTCGGCGGCGCATCACTCGTCGACATCCCGGGATTCCAATGGCGAATCGAGCCGCGCAGCCGCATGGGCTTCGGCGCCATGCTGCCGGCCGGCGCGGTCGACTGCGTTCGCGGCGAGATCCGCATGCACGTCGCGCATGCCGGCTACGTCGGTGCCGTGCGCCTCGAGGACGGTTCGATCGACGTGGCGGCCGCCGTCCGCCCGGAGGCGCTGCGCGCCGCCGGCGGCCCGGCGGCCTGTGCACGCGCATGGCTCGGCCACGCGGTGCTCGACCCCGGCGCACTCGATGCCGCACGATGGCGCGGCACGCCTGCGCTCACGCGGCGACGCGCGTGCCTGGCTGCGCCGCGCATCCTGGTCACCGGCGACGCCGCCGGCTACGTCGAACCATTCACCGGCGAGGGCATGGGCTGGGCGATCGCGACCGGCGCCGCCGCCGGACGCCTCGCCGCCGCCATGCGCTCGGCGCCGGATGCCTGGCGTGCATGGCCGTCTCAGCACCGTGCGCTTGTCCGCGTGCAACGGCTGCGCTGCCGGGCCATCGCGCTCACGCTTCGCAGCCCGCTCCTCGTGACGGGCGCGATCGCATGCGCACGCGCCGCGCCACGCGCGCTCGGCGCCGCGGCGCATGCCGTCGGCCGACGCCCGTCCCACGCCCCGCGCCCCGCCGGAGCCGCCGCCTGATGCCCGCCCACCTGCGATCGATCGCGATGGCCCTGCCCGAGGAACGCATGCCCCGCGCCGCCTGGGCCGCGATCGCCGACCGCATCACGCCGCCCGATGTCGATCGCGCGGTGCTCGCGCGGCTTGCCGACCGAAGCGGCATCGACGAACGCGGCTGTGCCGCAGCCGGCGCGGGCGCGGCCTTCTACCCGGATCCCGGCGCGGCGCCCCCACCCGGCACCGCCGAACGCATGGCGCTCTGGTCACGCACGGCGCGGACCCTCGCGGCGCGCGCGTCCGCCGACGCACTTGCACGCTCCGGTGTCGACGCCTCGCGCATCACGCACGTCATCACCGCCTCGTGCACGGGCTTCGAGTCCCCCGGCATCGACGCGCACCTGATCGAGACGCTCGGCCTGCCGCGCACCTGCCGCCGCCTCAACGTCGGCTTCATGGGCTGCCACGCGGCGGTGAACGCCCTGGCCGCCGCGCGTGACGCCGTGCTCGCCGACCCCGGAGCCGCCGCGCTCGTCTGCTGTGCCGAGGTGTCATCGGCGCATTTCCACCGCTCGTCACGGCTGGACCAGCTGGTGGCCAACACGCTCTTCGCCGACGGCGCCGCCGCGGCGGTGGTCTGTGCGGAGGCGGCGCCGGCACATTCGCCGCCGGCCGGCGCGATTCTGGCGACCCACGGCGTGCTGATCCCGGATTCCGCCGGCGAAATGCGCTGGGACGTCGGAAACCACGGCTTCGAGATGACCCTGGGCGCGCGCGTTCCGGACATCCTGCGCGCGCACGTCGGCCCGTGGGTCCTCGACGTGCTCGGCAGGCACGGCATCGATGTCTCCGACGTCGGCGGCTGGGCCATCCATCCCGGCGGCCCGCGAGTGATCGATGCGGTGGCCGAGGCGCTCGGACTGGCTGCCAAGGCGACGACCCCGAGCCGCGAGGTGCTACGCACGTGCGGCAACATGTCGAGTGCCACGTTGCTCGCCATCCTCGCGCGCCTTCGGGATGCGTCGACTCCGACGCCCTGGGTGGGCCTCGCCTTCGGGCCCGGGCTCGTCGGCGAGATGGTCGTGGTCGGCTGAGCCAAACCACGCCAGGCGGGGAAGTCTTGGCGACGATGGACGGGAGGCCGAGGCGGTGAGTCGTGCGGCCGCCGCCGCCGATCCCGGATGCCGTGTCCGGGGAGTCTCGCCGCTTGCGCGCCGGCGCATGGACTGCCTACGCTTTCCGTCCCGATTCGATCGTTCAGCAACGACAGGAGACTCGAGCCATGACCACCGCCGCTTCCAAGTGCCCGTTCATGGGCGGATTCCAGCGCAACACCGCCGAGGGGACCACCAACCGCGACTGGTGGCCGAACCACCTCGACCTCTCGCCGCTCAAGCTCAACTCCGAGAAGGTCGATCCGATGGGGCGCGGGTTCGACTACGCGAAGGAGTTCGATTCGCTCGACATCGCGGCGCTGCGCGCCGACCTGCGCGCCCTGATGACGAAGTCGCAGCCCTGGTGGCCGGCCGACTACGGCCACTACGGCCCGCTCTTCATCCGCATGGCCTGGCACAGCGCCGGCACGTACCGCATCAGCGACGGCCGCGGCGGCGGCGGCAC
>VEQS01000209.1 GCA_018883105.1 Phycisphaerales bacterium | reverse complement strand
GTTCGACGGCCCCTGGCAGTCGTGGATGATCGTCACGTGGCAGGCCAGCATGTTGGGCAGGTACTTGAGCATCCAGAGCGGCGTCAGGTTCGCCATGCCCTCGGTGCCCCAGCGGCCGAAGTCGAAGGTGCCATCGGCGCCGCGCGCGGTGGCCAGCGCGCCGGTGAGCTCGTTCTCCTCGGCGGCGATCAGGCCCGCGCCGATGTGGCAGCCGAAGCGCGCCGGCGGGATGGTCACCGAGCCCTGCTCGTGGGCCTTCGTCAGGAGCCCGGCCTCGCGCACGGCCTCGAAGGCGGCGCCGACCGCGAGCTCGATGTCGCGGGACATCACCTTGGTGGCCTTGCGGTAGGACTTCGGCACCACGTTCTTGACGTCGAAGCCCCCTTCGGGCACCTGCGCCACGAAGGGCGTGGGGAAGCCGCCGAAGTCGAACGAGCGGCACGGGGCCACCGGGCTCGCGCCGGCGCAGAGGCCCTCCCAGAGGGCGTCCGTGCCGAGCCCGAACGGCGTGACCGTCCCGGTGCCCGTGATGACCGTGCGTCGAGGCTGCCGAGGCATGAGGGGACGCAGTCTACGGAAACCCGGCGCGGAGCGCGTCCGCCGAGGCCCCCTCGCGCTCAGCCGCGCATGCGCCGCGCGACAAGCATGGCAAGCTCGAGCGACTGCTCGTAGTTGAGCCGCGGGTCGAGCGGCGAGCGATAGGCGTCGGCGAGCATCTCCTCGGAGATCCCGCGCGCGCCGCCGGTGCACTCGGTGACGTTCTCGCCGGTGAGCTCGACGTGGATCCCGCCGAGGTGCGTGCCCAGCGCACGGTGCACCTCGAAGCACTGTTCGACCTCGGCGATCACGTGCGCGAACTTGCGCGTCTTGGTCGGCATGCCCTTGCCCGCGCCCGACTGCGGGACCACGGTCTCGGTGTTGCCGTGCATCGGGTCGCAGATCCACGCGACGGGGCGGCCCGTGCGGCGCACGGCCTCGACGACCGGCGGCAGCAGGCGGCCGACGTCGCGTGCGCCGAGGCGCGTGATGAGCGCGATGCGCCCGGGCGCGCCGTGCGGGTCGAGCCGCTCGAGGGTGTGCAGGAGGTCCGCGACGTCGGTCGAGGGACCGACCTTCACGCCGAGGGGATTCTCGACGCCGCGGAAGAACTCGACGTGGCCGCCGTCGGATGCCGAGGTGCGCACGCCGATCCACGGGAAGTGCGTGCTCAGGTCCCACCAGCCGGCACGGTGCGGCACCTCGCGCGTCTGGGCTTCCTCGTAGTCCAGCACCAGTCCCTCGTGGCTCGTGAAGAACTCGACGCGGTGCAGGCGCGAGACGTTGACGCCGACCAGCGTCTCCATGAGGCGCAGCCCGTCGCCGATCTGGTCGACCATCCCCTGGTACTCGGCGGCGAGCGGCGAGTGCCGCACGAAGTCGAGGTCCCAGTACTCCGGGTGCTGCATGTCGCCGAAGCCGCCGTCAAGCAGCGCGCGCACGAAGTTCAGGGTGAGTGCCGCGCGCGCGTGCCCGCGCACGAGGCGGATCGGGTCCGGCGTGCGGTCGGCCGCGGCGAAGGCGGGGCCGTTCACCAGGTCGCCGCGGTAGGCGGGAAGGGTGACGCCGTCGCGCGTCTCGCGGTCGGCGGAGCGCGGCTTCGCGTACTGGCCGGCGAAGCGGCCGATGCGCGTCACCCGCCGCTGCCCGCCCTGCACCAGCACCAGGCTCATCTGCAGCAGGATCTTGAGCCGCGCGGTGATGAGGTCCGGCTCGCAGCCCTCGAAGGTCTCCGCGCACTCGCCGCCCTGCAGGATGAAGCGCTGCCCGGCCGCGGCCTCGGCAAGCTGCCGCCGCAGCGACTCGATCTCGAAGCTCGTCACCAAGGGGGGAAGGCGCGCCAGCTGCGCGCACGCCGCGCGCAGCGCCGCCGGGTCCGGCCACTCCGGCTGCTGCGCCGTCGGCCGCGACCGCCACGACGACGGCGACCACCGGTCGTCGGCGAGGATGCGGCTGGCGGCGGGAACGGCGGTGGTCATGCGTGGACGGACGGCTCGGGCGAGGACGGACTCAGGCTCGCGGGCGCGGGCCGAGCAATGCGGGCGACAGGACTTGAACCTGCACGGGAGTTACCCCACGAGAACCTAAATCTCGTGCGTCTGCCAGTTTCGCCACGCCCGCGCGGCCCAGGATTCTAGCCCTACGGCAACGCGAACACGGCTCGTGCACTTTCAGGGGAGCGAGGCGGGCTCAACTCAGCGGAAAACACCTCCCGATCACCGCCGTTGCCTGCCGAACCAGAGAAGGGTCGGTGTCGACGTCGAGACGTGCCGGAGTTCTAGAGAAACCCGGAGCCTGCGCATTGGCGGGCTCGCGATGGCCGAACATCCGTGCTCCGGCCTTTCGATCACACTTGTCGCCTGACCACATCAGGCAAAAGCTGGCGAATGGCCTTCGGCGCAGGTTTCGATACGGCCGTCTGGCTCGGAGTTAGGCACGCGCAAGTCGGCCACCAACTCGACGGCGTTCGAGGCGTGCGTGACCGATCCGACACTTACTGCCCTTGCCGACGGGAGCAGGGGAGCCGAGCATTGGATCGGCGACAACATCACGGTTCCGTGCCAACGCTTGTTGAGAATCACCCCGCTCGGTGAGTTGGGAGAGCGAAGCAGCCGTTGATGCTTCGCATGCTGGCAGCGAGGGCGGTCGCCGGCGAGCGAGTCACGGATTGCGGGCGACCCGAAAGCCAATCGCGAACACCGGGGCATCTGGCACGCCATTGCTGCGGCTCGAAGAGCGCGTACTCGCCGACAGGTTGAGATAAAATCCTCCTCGAAACACTCGGCTCGTTCCCATGGCCGGGCCTGTCGGGTTCACGATCGGACTTTCGTCGAAGTACGTCGCGGAGTACCAGTCACTCACCCACTCCCATACGTTCCCGTGCATGTCATGAAATCCGAGAGGATTGGCCTGCTTCAGCCCGACCGGGCGTGTTTGGCTCATGGCGTTCCCGCCAAACCACGCAAGGTTTCCGACGAGCGCATCGTCGTTGGAGCCGTTGTTGAAGGCGGTTCCGGTTCCTGCCCGGCAGCAGTACTCCCACTCGGCATCGGACGGAAGGCGCATTCCCGTGGCGGCGAGAAACCCTTGGATCATGTTCCAACTGACTTGTTCGACGGGGCGGTTCGGCACTTGCGCCGCAGGTACCTGCGGAGTCGGGCTCTGGAACGAAGAAGGGTTTGACCCCATCCGGGCGGCCCACTGCGCC
>VEQS01000067.1 GCA_018883105.1 Phycisphaerales bacterium | reverse complement strand
GGTAGCCGAGCTTGCGGATGATCTCCAGCACGTCGGTCCACGCGGGGAAGGTCTTGCGGTTGACCCGCTTGAAGGCGTCGATCGCCATCAGGAACAGGTACTGCTCCCGGTTCATCTCGCCTTCCTCGGCCGACTTCACGAAGTCGGTGAGGCGGCGGCCTGGGCCGCGGCGGCGCTCGAGGTTGGTCGGCGAGACGGGGCCCGCCATGTCGCGGCGGTCGAGCCCGCTGCGCCGGTCGACCACCTCGTTCCAGCGCGGGTCGCCGGGCGCCGGCGGTTCCGGGTTGCGTCGGCCTTGCTCGGGAGCGCTCATGCATCGAGTGTAGCGATCCGGCTGCGCGCGGCCCCATCGCTACGATGCGGCCGATGCCGACGTTGCGCGTGCCGCGGTTCGCCATGATGGCCGTCGCCTGCGCGATCGCCGCCGCAGCGAGCGTGGCCCGTGCCGACGCGGCGCCAGCCGCCGCCTCCGCGGACGTGCTGCCGCGCATCCTGGTCTTCTCGCGCACCGCGGGCTTCCGCCACGACTCGATCCCCGAGGGCATTGCGTGCCTGAAGGAGATCGGCGCCGTGCGCTGGCAGGTCGAGGCCACCGAGGACCCCGCGGCCTTCACCGCCGACCGCCTGCGCGGCTACCGCGCGGTGGTGTTCCTCTCGACCACCGGCGACGTGCTCGACCGATCGCAGGAAGAGGCCTTCGAGGCCTACGTCCGCGCGGGCGGCGGCTTCGTGGGCATCCATGCCGCCACCGACACCGAGTACGGCTGGGAGTGGTTCGGCCGGCTGGTCGGCGGGCGCTTCGCGACGCATCCGCCGGTGCAGCCGGCGGTGGTGCGCGTCGAGGACCGCACCCACCGCTCGACCCGCATGCTGCCGGCGGAGTGGCGCCGGACCGACGAGTGGTACGCCTTCCGCGACAACCCGCGCGCGGGCGGCGTGCACGTGCTCGCCACGCTCGACGAGACGACGTTCGACCCCGGCAAGGCGGCGATGGGCGCCGACCACCCGATCTGCTGGTGCCGGCCCTTCGAGGGCGGGCGCTCCTGGTACACGGCCGGCGGCCACACGAAGGAGAGCTTCGCGGAGCCGCTCTTCCGCCAGCACCTGGCCGAGGGCATCGCCTGGGCGGCGGGGCTGCCGGAGCCGAAGGCCGCGCTGCCGCGCGAGGCCCCCGTGCTCGCGGGCATGCCGCCGATCCTCGCCGCCGGCATCGGCGGGCTCGTCGTGGTCGGTGCGCCGGTGATCGCGCTCGTCGCGCTCGTCCCCGCCTCGCGCACGGGATGGAAGGCGCCCTTCCTCGCGTTCCTCTTCCCGGGCGCGGGCCACCTGTCGCTTGGCTACCGCCGCCGCGGGATGCTCGCGATGACCGCGCTCCTCCTGATGTTCGCGTCGGGGCTCTTCGTCGGCGGCGTCGACGCAGTCGACCACGAGGAGGACGCCCCGTGGTTCGTGGCGCAGTCCATGTACGGGCCGCTTGCCTACGGCGCCGACTGGGCCAACCGCGCGCTCCTGAAGGCCGGCAAGGTCGGCGAGCTGCTGCCGACGCCGCCCGCGACCGATGCGCTCGGCCGCCCGCAGCCGGGGCAGGCCACCGTCTCCAGCCTGCGTGGACTCGGCGCCGCCAACGAGTTCGGCACGCTCTTCATCGCCCTCGGCGGCCTGATGAACCTGGTGCTGGCGATGGACTGCGCCCGGCGCGAGCCGGCGGAGCGGCCGGACCGCTGAGGGCATGCGGCCGCGTTCACGGCCCGAGCGGCACGTGGCGGTAGAGGCCGCCCCAGTCCTTCGCGATCCGCTGCAGGCCGGGGACGTCGCCGGATGACGCGAACGCGACCGTGTGGATGCGCGTCCGGCGCTCCGGGTTGAATCGCTCGATCGTGGTGAGCACGTCTTCCATGTCGGAGGGGTCGAACTCGCCGTCGGAGAGCAGGAAGATCGCCTCGGGCTTCATCTCCAGTGCCGCGCGCAGCGAGTCCCATGCGTGGCTCCACGTGCCGGCCATCGGGTTCTTCCCGCCCACCCAGGCAGCGGCGCCGCTCCTGGAGGCAGGCGTCGCCTCGACGAGCGCGCCGGGCGGCAGGATGGTTGCGTTGGGCGCGCGCCGGTTGCCGTTGGGCGTGGTCAGGTACCGGTCGTCCGGCGTGTCGGGCGAGGCAAGGCCGAAGATGATGATGCTGAAGCGCGCGTCCTTCGGGAGCGACGAGAGGCTCGTGCCCAGCTCCCGCCGCAGGCGCTCGGCGCGGCCGTCCGCCTCGCCCATGCTGCCGGACATGTCCAGCACGTAGACGATGTCCTTCGCCGACGTGTTGATTCCCATGAAGCGGGCGCGGCCCGACGCGCCGCCCTTGCCGGCCGCGCCCTCGCCGTCGTAGCCGTCGAGCTCGCCGGGCGATGCCGCGACCGGCGTGTCGACGATCTCATCGTCGGGCGTCGGCGGCGTGAAGCCGAACTTCGGGAGCTCGGTCTCGGTGCCGGCGACCAGCGACTCGCCCGTGGCGGCGCTCGGGTCGGGCACCGCGCCGGTGGCGGTGCCGCGCGGCGCCTCGTTCCTGCGGGTCGACGCGCGCGCGCCCTTGCCGGTCCCCTGCGAGCCGCCGCCCGGCCCCGTTCCATCGAGCGCGCTGCCGTCGCCGACGCTGGCCCCGAAGCCGTCGCCGTCGCCGGTGCCGGAGTTGCGGGAGCCGAGTCCGAGCCGCGCATCGTCCACCGTGCCGGTCGCGCCGATCGCCAGCACGGCGAGCACGAGCGTGACCACGCCGAGCACGAGGCATGCGGCGATCGCGGCGACGGCGGCATTGCGCTCGCGCTCGTCGCACGAGGCGCCCGGGTGGTCGGGGAGGGCGAGCCAGCGGGGGAGGGTCATGGTTGGCGCGGGTCCTTCACGAAGCGGTAGTCCCCACGATGCTTGGCGGCGATCCGCTTCAGGACCTCCTCGGCCGCCCGCTCGTGGAACGCGATGGTGTTGATCGACACCTTCGCGTTCGGGTTGCCCGCCGCCAGGAGCGACTCGATCGCGGGCGGGTTGTCGAACATGCCGTCGGTCATCAGGAAGATGGCGTCGGGCTTCAGCTGCAGCGCGACCTTCAGTGCGTCGGCGGGGTCGGTGCCGCCGTCCGGCGTGATCGTCTCGGCCCAGTCCACGGCGTCTTGCTTGTTCTTCGCGGTGGCGCGCATCATGCGGCCCGGCGGCATCAGCACGTAGCTGCCACCGCCCGAGTAGGCGTTGTGCGAGCTGAAGAAGACCACGCTGAAGGTGACCCCCTCGGGAAGCCGCTCGATGCTGCGCTTCAGCTCAAGCAGCGTGTGCATGAAGCGGTCGCCCATCATGCTCCCGGAGCGGTCGATCACGTAGACGATGTGGCGGCCCTCGGTGCGCACGCCCATGAACTCCGCACCCGTCCCGCTGCCGCCGGCCGCGCCGGACGAACCGGAACTCGGCGAGCCCGTGGGAAGACCGGGTGGCGGCTGCACGATGGGCTTCGGCGGCTCGACGACGGGCTGCGGCGGTGGCGGCGGTGCATCGGGCGGCGTGAAGCCGAACTTCGGCGGCTCGACCTCGGGCGTCGCGACCGCGGGCGCTGGCGCCGCCTCGGGCGTGCCGACGTTCTCTGGTTCTCCGGGCGGCGGCGCGGGTTGCTCCGGTCCCTCGGCCATGCGCCCGTCGCCGGACTCGCCGGACCCCGTGCCGCTTCCGCCGTCGCCGGAACCGGTGCCGTCGCCGGCGCCGATCCCGGACCCCGTGCCCGTGCCGATCCCGGACCCAGCGGTGCTTCCGCCTGCCTGCTCGCCCGCGATGGTCCCGAGGCCGCCTCCTCCGCCCGCAAGGCCCATCCAAAGCGCCAGCAGCATGATAAGGAGCGCCAGCAGGAACGCAGTGACGATCGCCATGATCGCCCACGCGCGCTCGCGCGGTTCGCAGACGTTCTCGTCCGCATGAACCTCCGCATCGGCGGGAATCGGCGGGAACGGATCCACGCCCCCGAGCGTACGGCAGCCATGGTGCGCGGCGAAGCGGTCCGCGGCCGCTCGGCGGGTAGCCTTCCCCGGCACGCGGTGCGGCGACCGCGGAACGCACCGAAGGAACCCCCGGCGTGTCCAGGAAGCTCAAGTCCAGCGCCCTCTGCCCCCACTGCTGGCACCGCTTCCGGCCCGACGAGACGCTGTGGATCGCCTCGCATCCCGACCTGCTGGGCGACCGGCTGCTGACCCCCGAGGACCCGGTGCGGTTCCTGCCCTCGCGCTTCACCCCCGAACGGGAGGCGATCGACCCGGGCGGCGCACGCACCCGGCGCCTGGCGTGCCCGAACTGCCACCTGGAGATCCCGCGGCTGGTGCTGGAGCGGCCGATGACGATCATGTCGATCGCCGGCAGCCCCTCGAGCGGCAAGAGCTACTTCCTGGCGAGCGCGATGTGGAAGCTGCGCGAGGACCTCGCGCGAACCTTCTCGGTGGCCTTCACCGACACCGACCCCGCGATGAATCGCGCGCTCACCGACAACGAGGCGCGGCTCTTCCTGTCGGAGGACCGCACCGCGTCGGTGCACATCGACAAGACCGAGCTGGAGGGATCGCAGTACAACTCGGTGCAGTTCGATGCCGGGACGGCGACGCTCCTCGCGCGCCCGTTCATCTTCACGGTTCGCCCCTCGCGAGACCACGTGAACGGCCACGCGCCCGACCGCCTGACGCAGCTCTTCACGCTCTACGACAACGCGGGCGAGCACTTCTTCCCGGGTGCCGACACGGCGCGTGCCCCGGGCACGCAGCACCTCGCGCGCGCCCAGGTGCTGATGTTCGTCTTCGACCCGACGCAGGACGTCCGCTTCCGCCAGCGGCTCTCCGGCATGAGCGCGGACCCCCAGCTTGCCGCGGGCGCCAAGGTGACCCGCCAGGACCAGCTGATCGTCGAGATGGCCAAGCGCGTGCGCATGCACGCCGGGCTCTCGGCCGGCGAACGGGTCGCCAAGCCGCTCTTCGTCGTCCTGTCCAAGAGCGACATCTGGGGCGGGCTGCTGCGCGAGGAGTCGGGCGAGCCGGTCGACATCGTGACGCCGCCCTTCGACCGCGAGCGCGCGGGCCTGGGCAAGATGAGCGTCCGTCGCGTGGATGCGGTGAGCGACCGCGTGCGCGCGCTCCTCAGGGACCTCGCGCCCGAGGTGGTGGCGGCCGCCGAGGACGCCTTCGAGCGCGTGGTCTTCGTGCCGGTGAGCGCCATCGGCACGTCGCCTGCGCTCGACCCCGCGTCGGGGCTCCTCAAGGTGCCGGTGTCGCGCATCGCGCCGCGCTGGGTGACCGTTCCGTTCCTCTACACGCTGGCGCGGTGGTCGAGCCACCTCGTGGCCAACGACCGCGGCGAGCAGGGCGAGTCGGCAATGCCGAGCGCCGACCTCGACGCCGGCTGACCACGCATGGCGCTCGAACTCGTCTACACCTCCGCGGAACGAGGCCTGCGCGCCGGGACGAGCGGCTTCTGCACCGTGGCGATGACGCGCGGCCTGCCGCCGGCGCTGGTGCCGCGGCTTGAGGCGCTCGGCGGCTACCGGCCCGGGCCGTCCGGTGCCGGACCGCGGGCGCACTGCTTCTGGCGCGTCGAGACGGCCGGGGCCGTGGCGCACGTGCTGTCCGTGGTCGGCCCCGCGCCGCCCGACCACACGCAGCGCACCAACAAGATCGCCACGTACCTGGTGCTCGGACAGGACGAGCTGGTGCCCGCCGGGCCGGCGTGGCTCCTTGAGCAGCGTGGGCTGCTCCGCGAGGGCTGGTCGGGCCCGCCGGCGTGGATCGAGGCGCCGGTGCGGCTTCCGTCGTCTGGGCCGGCGGGACCGCGTCGCTGCACCGCATGGGAGGCGGCGGCCGGCGACGCCGGCTGGGCCGGCGTCGTCGCAAGCGCGTTCCTGCGCGACCAGTCGAAGCCGATCCACGTGGTGTGGCGGGAGGGCATGGACCCGCTCGCGCTCGTCGGCGAGGTGCTGTCGCTGATGCCCGACTGGGCGAGGTGGCGTGCGACGTTCTCGACCTACTTCCTGCAGCCGGTGGCGGGCACGCCGTGTGCGCTCCGGTTCTGCCTCGCCGGCACGCCGGCCGCGGACGCGGCACGGCAGTCCAAGGGCCTGGTGATCGACCTCGCGCGCCCGCTCGGGGCCATCGCCGAGAGCCGCTTCGCGCGCATGGCGCGCACGGGCGTCGACGAAGAGGCCATGGCACGCGATGCCGAGCGCACGCGGCGCGCGGCGCAGCGGCAGGCGGCGGCGCGTGCGGGTTCGGGCGCGACGGCCGGTGGCGGCGATGCGCCCGGGGAGATCGACTTGGAGCCCGCCGAGGAGCTGCCGCACCAGGCATCGGCGCGCACCTTCCGGCCGCTGCCGGCTGAAGACGCGGTTGACGAGGCTTCCGACGAGCGTCCGCGCTCCGATGCGATGCGGCTGCGCATCACGGCCACGGTGATCGGCGGCGTGCTGCTCCTTGCAGTGCTCGGGGTGCTGCTGTTCGTGGTGAGTTCGTGGAGCAGGGGAGTGTCGGAGGCGCATTCCGAGGTCGCCGGCGGCCCGAAGCTGCCGCCGATCGAGATGCCGTCGGAGCAGGCGCCCGAGGCGCCGGCCGTGCCCGAGCCGGTGCCCGCGCCCGCGCCCGAGCCCGAGTCCGCGCCGACACCAGAGCCAGGGCCGCCGTCCGCCCCGACGCCGGACAAGCCGGTGGCGCCCGAACCGGCCCCGGAGGAACCGACCGCGGCTGAACCACCCGCGCCCGAGCCCGCCGCTGCCGTGCCGCCGGCGCGGTCGCTGCCCGAAGGCCTCGTCGGCGCGCGCTGGGCGCTGCGGCGGCAGGCGACGACTGGCGGCGCGACGGCCGTGCTGCGCTGGTCGAGCGACGTCAGCACGCGCGGCATCTCGCAGGCAGCCTTCCGCGTGCCGGCGGAGCTGGCGTCGCGAGGCGTCGTGACCGACGGCCCGCTCCTCGCGCTGGCCGGTTCCGGCTTCCGCGCGCGCGCGTCGGTGCACCTGCCCAAGGAGCCAGGCAAGCCGATGTCCGTGTCGGTCGTCGTCGAGTCGCGCGGCACCATGCCCGCCTCGATCGCCGATGCGCTCGGGCAGGACGCAGGAGCAGACTCCGCCGAGGCGTGGTCGGCGCTGATGGGCGTCGTCACGATCGATGTGTTGGACGCCTCCGGCACGCCCGTCACCCAGGCGCAGTGCCGCATCGAGCAGCAGCGGAGCCCGCTCGCCGCCGGCGCACCGGCCGCGGTGGTTCCCGTCGCCCCGGCGCTGGTCCTGGTGGCTCAGGTCGTTGCCGATCCCGGCGCGCCTTCGCAGCGCCGCGTCATCACGCAGTGCTTCGTCGATCCGGGTGCCTCGTGCCGCCTCGACCCGACCGCGCTCCTCCAGGTCGACGTCGACCGTTCCGCCGTGCCGGGCGTCCTCTCGATGCGTGCCTCGGTCCTCGATGCCGGCGAGCTCGCCGCGTTGACCACGCAGATCACGCAGGAGCACGGTTCGGTCGACGCGCTGCTCCGGCAGGTGGCGCTCCTGCGGCAGCCCGTCACCGGTGCCGCGCCGGACTCCGCGCAGACGGCGGCGCTCGATGCCGCGTGGGCGGAACTGGGGCCCGACGAACGCGCGCTCGTGGCGTCGGACGCGCCCGACGTCGCGCCACGCACCGCGTCGGCGATGCGGGGCGTGCTCGACGTGATCGAGCCGCGCCTGCGTGCGCGCCGGGAGATGCTCCTGCAGCGGATCGGCGAGCTGCGGGCGAAGGAGCTGCCCGGAATGTTCCTTCGGGTCTCGACGCCCGGAGGCGCGATCGTCGCCGAGCGCCCGCTTTCGCTGGGGCCGAGGCGATGATCGCGTCGGTCGCATGTCTCCTGCAGGCGGTGCTCGTCGGGCAGGCCCCGGTGGAGACCGCGCCACCTGCCGCATCTCCCGCCGCCGAGGCCGCTGCCCCGCCCTGCGACCGCGCGCTCGACCCCGCGGTGTTCGCGCGCGAGATCGACGGCATGCGCGACGTCCGCCCGGTGCGTCGCGACCTCGCGCGGCTGCGGTCGCCGATCGCATCGGTCGAGATGGACCTGGGGTCGGGCGCGGAGTCGATCGAGGTGCGTCGCGGCGACCGCGCGGTCGAGCTGCTGGGACGAGACTCGAAGGGCGGATCCGCGGTGATCGGCGCGCTGGAGTGGGAGAGCGCCGTGCTGTCCTGGCGCTGGCACCGCGTGAGTGCGGGCCTGTTCGCGGACGCCCTCCGCGACGCCGACTCGGTGCTGCGCACGGCGTGGATCACGGTGCGCCTCTCGGATGGTTCGGAATGCGCGTTCCGCAGCCCGCCGGCCGAGCTCTCGGTCACCATGAAGCTGGCCGTGACGCAGCGGGTGCGCATCCCCGCGTCGCCGGGCACGCGGCTCGAGCCCGCGCTCGTCGAGGGCAACGAGTGGCAGCTGGGCGAGCCCTCGCAGGTCGGCGCGCGCTGGCTGGCGTCGCCCGAGGCCGGCCTCTGGGTCACCTACGATGCCAGGACCGCGCACCTCAAGGTCGAGTGGCCCGACCCGGTCGCGCAGCAGGTGCAGGCGATGCGCGCCAAGATCGCGGAACTGCGCAAGGAGGCCGTGAGGCGCTCGGACACCGACCGGCGCTTCATCGAGGCCGAGATCGCGGCGAACGAGCGCGAGATCAAGTCGACCGAGGCCATGGCGCGCCCCGGTCCGTTCGAGAAGCCCGCCGTGATCGAGCTGCGCGACCCGAAGGGCCGCGCCTACGCGCGGGTGACGATCCAGTCGAGGTGACCAGACGATGGCAGCGAAGCAGGAACTCTTCGAGTCGGTGCGCGCCGTGGTCTCCGGTCGCCTGCGCGACGAGTCGCAGGTGCGCGAGCTCGCCATGCGCGTCGCCGAGGAGTCGACCGCGCTGCGCCGCCGCGTGGAGCGCGCCGTGGAGTACGCGCGCAAGGGACTCCGGCTCGAGGCCTGCGCGGAAGCCGAGGCCGAGCCGAACGTCTCCGAGATGGCCGCCGCCTTCGAGACCGACGAGATGCGCCAGTGGCGGTCGCTCTGCGCGAAGAACCGGCTGCCGGCGCCCGAGCAGGTATCGCCGGAGTCGATCGGCGAGATCGAGGAGGCGATTGCCTTCACCGCGCCGCTGCGCAGCCGCCTCGCGCTGATGCGCCGGCTGGTGCTCTCGGACGCGCCCGCGTGGCACCGGCTGGAGACGTTGCGTGAGCTGGTCTCCCGGGACCCCGACAACCCCGCATGGCAGGAGGACCGTGCCGCCCTCGAGCCGGTGGCCGCCGATGAGCTCGGTGACCAGTTCGAGGATGACCTCCGCAAGGGCCGCCTCGAGGATGCCGAGCAGTGCGTGCAGCGGCTCGAGGACGGGCAGTGGCACTGGTCCGGCGCAGCGAAGGTGGCGGCCGGGCTGCGCCGGCGGCTCGATGCGGCACTCGTCGAGCGCACGGTCGAGGAGACCGCGCAGTGCGTGCAGCGCCTGGAGGCAGAGCGCGCCGCCGAGAACGAGCTGGGCGCGCGCACCGAGCTCGACGGGATCCGCGCGCTCGAGCATCGCCTGGCCGCGCACGGCGGCGAGATGCCCGCCGAACTCGCCGAGCGCGTGGAGGTGGTGTCGCTCTGGCTCTCCGACCGGGCGAGCGATGCATCGGCGCGCCGCGAGAACCGCGAACGCGTGGCCGACCTCGATCGCCTCGCCAACGACGAGGCCGCCACGCTCGAGCAGCTGCGCGGTGCGTTGCGCGCCGCCGAGCAGACCGTCGAGGGCGTGCCGGACGATGTCCGTGCCGTGGTCGAGCGACGCGTCCATGCGATGGATCGGTCGCGGCGCGTGCGCCGGGTGGCGCTCGTGGCGGCGATCGTCGCGGTGGTGGCCGCGGGCGCGGTCGTCGCGGCGATGGCGGTGTCCGCCAACCGGCGAAGCCAGGAGGTGGAGTCGCTTGCCGCGCTGGTGCGCTCGAACGTCGAGGCCGGACGCCTGCAGGAGGCCGACCGCCTGCTGGCGGAGACGGACCTGCGCCCGGAGATCGCCGCCGACGAGCGCGTGGCCGCCGAGCGCGCACGCCTGGCCGCCGTCCGCGCGAAGATCGCCGAGAAGGCGCAGCGCTTCTCTAGCCTCGTGGCCGAAGCCGGTGACCCGGAATCGCCCGCGGCGCGTCCCGACCGCGTCGAGGAAGCCAAGCAGTTCGTCGCGACCGAGGCCGAGCAGGCGGCTGTGGCCGACTGGATCCGCCGGCATGGCCGTGCGGTCGAGGCCCGCCGCGCAGACCGCGTGCGTGCCGGGCTCGAGCAGGTGCGGACGATCCGCGAGCAGGTCGCGGCCGCCGAGCCGAGCGCCGATCCATCGTGGGATGGACGCCTGTCGCAGTGGGAGAGCGCGCTGGCCGACGTGCAGCGGGCGAACGCCGACCTTCCTGAGGTGGTCGATGGCATCGGCAACGCCCGCACGCTGGTTGCCTCGCAGCGGCAGAAGGTGCAGGCCGCACGCGTCGAGCAGGAACGGTCCGGGAAGCTTGCGACCCTCGGGGCTGCGGCCACGAGCCCGGCATCGCTCGTCGCGGTGATCGAGGCGTATGCCGCGGCGCATCCCGGGACGCCGGAGGCGCGTGAACTCGAGCGCGCCAAGGCGGGCCGATCGGCATGGGAGGCACTCGTGGCATGGGGCTCGATCAAGCCCGCCCCGTCCGCCGCACTTGCCTCGCGCCCCCAGTCCGAGCGCGATGCGGCGGCCGCGGCGCTGAAGTCGTACCTCGATGCCCATCCGCAGACGCCGTTCCGCGCGGAGGGCTCGGCCGCGCAGGCGCTCCTGCTGCCGGCACCCCAGTGGCGCACCTGGATGGAGGAGAAGCTGGCCTCGCTCGAGCCGCTCGGCTACTGGATGATCGAGCTGAAGGACGGCACGCGCCGCTACTGCCGCAAGAACCCGAAGCTCGATCCGTGGCAGCAGCGGCCCGGCGCGTCCACCAAGAGCGTGATGGTGCTCCAGGGCAAGTCGGGCAAGGAATCCTTCGAGGAGTTCCAGCAGTCGCTCGTGAAGTTCGAGGGCGAGTCACCGCAGATGACCCTGGCCAAGCAGCTGCGCGAGGCGCTGGCCGACGACGAACGGTCGGTCAACGACCTCGATGCCGCCTTCGACGTGCTGGCGGCGATCCGCGCGGCGGACGGCCTCGACGGCGCGCTGGCGTCGTCGCTGGCGCGCGGGCTGGTGGAGTCGCTGGTGCCGCAGGCGCCCGCGCCGCTGCGCACGCAGCTGGAGGCGGCCGCGAAGCGCCTGGCGCGCGACAAGCCCGACGACATCGACTGGATCAACCCGCGCGACACCGAGGCGCGCGAGCGCAGCAAGGCCGCGCTTGCCGCGATGCGCGAGGTGGTGCAGCCCGACCGCTGGCGCAAGGCGTACGAGTCGGCGCTTGCCACGGCATGCGCACCGTTCGCGCGGCGCTACGTGCCCGCCGGTGCGCTGGCGAAGCCCGGCGGCGAGCCGCGGTTCCTGCCCGTCGCCGACGGCCCGCCGGCCGCGGGCACCGAGCTTGTCGCGATCGAGCCGGGGATGGGCGAAGCGCCCGCGCGGGTCCTGCCGATCGGCACCGTGCGCGACGGCGGCGCGGACTTCCTGCCCGCGGCCGCGTCGTTCCCCGCAGGCACCATGCTCTTCGTCGTGCGCGGAGGTGCGCCGTGATCCAGGGGCCGTGGTTCGTGCGGTTCGCCGGCCGCCGGAGCGGGCCGTTCGATGCCGAGCGGTTGCGCACGCTGGCGCGCCGCGGCGCGCTCACCCGCATGCACGCACTGAGCATCGACGGCCGCGCGTGGATGCCGGCGACCTCCGTGCGCGCCGTGTTCAACGAGGACGGGTCCGTCGTCGCCTCCGGCACGGCCTCCCTCGAGGTGGAGGTCGATGCGGCGCCGGACGACTTCGCGGACATGCCCGATTCCGGCGTGATCGAGCTGCCGCCCTCCGTCCCGATGCGCGCCCGCCTCGGCAGTGCGCGCGTGCGCCCCGTCGTGCTGTGCGCCATGCTGCTTGCGACGGTGATGCTGGCGCTGCCCACCTCGCGCGACGAGGCCGGTGCCGTCGCGTGGTGGTGGCACCAGGGGCCGATCTCGGTCTCGGTGCGCGGGCTGGCGGCGCTTGCGGTGCTGGCCGGTTGGGTGGTGGCGTTCCTGCGCCCCGAACCCGCGCGCGCCGCATCGGTCGCCGGCGTGGCGGCGGTGCTGTCGGCGGCCAGCGCGGCGTCGCTCGCCCCGTGGGCACCGTGGGCGTCGCTGATCGCGCCGCTCGTGCCGATCGCGGCAATCCTGGTGGCGTTCGACGCCGCCGGCGCGGCATCGATCCGGCTGATGGGGAAGTTCGCCGCGTCGGCGGCGGGACTGTTCGGCCTCGGTGCCATCGTCCTCGGTGCGATGCAGCCCTCCATCTGGAGCATCGTGTCCGTCGCGCTCGGTGCCGTCGGGATGGGCGCCTCGGTCTTCGCCGGCGTGCAGGCGGCGCGGACCACGGCACCGTCCACCGACCGCGTCTTCTGGGGCGGCGTGATCGCGGCCACCGGATCGATGGGCGCGCTGTTCGCGGCCGCGTTCGGCGGACTGGCCGGCGATGCGCCGATGCAGGGCGCGGAGGCGGCCGCCGCGGCGTGCCTGGTGCTCGCGTTCGCGACGCTGTCGTGGGCGGCGGTGCACGAGACCGTCGAGACGGTGCACACGCTGCCGCGGGCCGACGCCGCCGGCGCCGATGCGCCGGCTCCCGCGCCGATGGCGTGGCCCGGCCCCGACGTTCCGCCTCCCGAGGCGTGATAGGCTCGAACCTCCCCGAGAGGATCGCCCATGCCGCAACGCACCGAATCCGCCGAGAACGCCCCGCCGGCCGCCCCGCGCGCCGCGGGCAACCGCCTCGACGCGCGCCACGGGGACATCGAGTGCCTCGTGGGCCTGCCGTCCGGCCGATACACGGTGGCCAGCGCGCCGCTCTGGCTGGGCGTGGCCGCGGCGCTCTCGGCGCTGGTCGCGGTGATCCTCGTCCTCGCGTTCCCATCCAGCGAGTTCCTGGCGATGATGAACCGCTGCTGGACCAACTGGGCGGTGCTGCTCTTCACGTTCTGGTGCCTGGGCATCCTCTACGCCAAGTGGGTGAAGACCTCCGTGCAGATGCGTGCATTGCGCGCGGTGGAGATCGTGCCGCGCCGCGGTGACTTCGTGCTCAGCCCGGGAACCTCGGGCGACGTGCTGCGGCGCATCCGCGCGGTGGCGGACCGGCCGAAGGAGTTCATGCTGTTCCGGCGCATCGACCTGGCGCTCTCGAACCTCGGCAACATCGGCGAGGTGCGCGACGTCGGCGCGGTGTTCGAGAGCCAGTCGGATTCCGACGCCTCGGCGGTCGACTCGAGCTACACGGTGATCCGCTCGCTGATCTGGACCATCCCGATCCTCGGCTTCATCGGCACGGTCGTGGGCCTCTCGCAGGCGATCGGCTCGTTCACCGACGTGCTCAACCAGACCGGAAGCGACGCCGCGAGCATCAAGAGCAAGCTGGCCCCCGTGGTCGGCGGCCTGGCCACCGCGTTCGAGACCACGCTGGTCGCGCTGCTCGCGGCCGTCACCATCCAGCTGCTCTCCACGTGGGTGTTCAAGCGCGAGGAGGCACTGCTCGACGGCATCTCGGACTACACGACCGAGCACGTGCTCTCGCGGCTCAAGCTCACCGACTGGCAGTGACCCATGGGGCGCCGCAAGAAGCGCGACGAAGCGCCGCTCAGCCTCTTCTCGTTCCAGGACATCATGGCATGCCTCACGGGCATCCTGATCATGGTGTCGCTGCTGCTCGCGATCGACGGGCTGTCCGACGTGATGCAGGTGACCCCGGGGAAGGGGACCCCGGAGGTCCCGCAGGACCGCACCGCGCGCATCGAGGAGCTGCGCCAGCGCATCGCGACGCTGCGCCGCAGCGTGGACGAGCGGCGCGGCGGCGTCGACGTGACGCGTAGCGAGGTGGATCTCCTGGAGGAGCGCCAGCGCCAGATGGCGCTCGACGCGGACCGCACCCGCGCGCGGATCACGAAGGCCGAGGACGACCTCGCGCGCGTCGCGAAGGAGCGAACCGAGGCCGAGTCGCGCATCCAGACGCTCAAGGAGGAGCTGGCGCGCGCGCGCTCGGCCGCGGACGACCAGGCCATGCGCGAGCGCGTCCGCTTCCGGCCGGGCGCCACGTACGCGAAGACGCCGGTGTTCGTCGAGGTGGCGCCGAGGTGGCTGGCGGTCGGTGAACTCGATTCGTAGATGACGCCCCGGCTGGTGG
>VEQS01000208.1 GCA_018883105.1 Phycisphaerales bacterium | reverse complement strand
CCCACGGCCAGCGGTAGACGAGGGCCAGGAGCAGCAGCACCGTGGCGCCCAGGAACACCAGCCAGCTGCGGCTCAGGTTGCCGTTTCGGAAGTACCAGCCTTCCCACTCGAGCCGCGCGGTCGAGGGGTAGATCGCCGGCTGCAGCGCCGGCAGCGCGCGCGCGATGGCGCGCACGCTCGCGTTCACCGCCTCGGCGTCGCCGCGCTTCCAGCCCGAGACGAGCGACCGCCAGTCCGCGGCGATCGCCCGCTGGGCGGACTCGTCGAGGCCCGGCAGCGGACCGGGGATCCGCTCGCGCGCCGAGGCGGGAAGCGTCGCCGGGTCGGCGCCGAGGAGCATGATGTCGCCGATCGAGTTCCACGGCCGGTCGGGGCTCGCGTCGCCGGGCGGCAGCACGCGCAGCGAGCCCAGGAGGTACGCGGGCTCCTTCACGGACAGGGCCCCGCGGATCGCGCGCACGTCCTTCTCGGTGCGGATCAGGTCGCCTTCCATCGCCTTCAGCTCGGAGACCACGGCCGGCATCGCCAGCACCGACTCGGCCACCAGCCCGCTCGACTCCAGCGCGGCGACGTCGGCGGCCCTGGACGGCTCCGACCGGCGCACGGCGTCGGCGATCCGCGCGCGGACCTCGCGGTTCTTGACGTAGATCGCGTCGGCGTCGCGGTAGGCCTCGGGCCGGAAGAGGAGGTCGAGGTACGTGAAGTCCGCGGGCTGCCCCTGCAGCCTGCGCGGCCCGGTGACGAACTGCATCTGCGCGCTGGCGTAGCTGCCGAAGCTCTTCAGGCGGCCGTCGGCGAACACCGCCACCGCGTCGAGCGGGCGCAGGTCGACCTGCTCGTGGAAGGGACGGGCCGCGGCAGCCGGGGCCTGCGCGGCCCGCGCGGGCGCACCGAGCAGGCCGAGTGCAGCGGCAAGGACGGCCAGCGCGGTCCGCAGGTACGGCGCCATGGACGGGCGGCGGTCACGCATGGACGGACTCCGTGAGGTCATGGGCGAACCGGGGCGCGCGGCCCTCGGCGCGGGCGCGCTCGATCTCCTCGAGCACCAGCCGCCGGTTGCGCCGCTTGATGACGGGCTTCACGTAGAAGGCGTAGGCCATCCCGAGGCAGGAGATCACGCATCCGGCAAGCTGGATCCACACGCCATGGCGGTTGCCGACGCCGAGCACCGTGTAGTTGAGGCCCGCGCTCGCGAGCGTGCCCTCGCGCGCCTCGTCGGGCGGGTCCCACTGGCTCTGGAAGAACGACAGGCCGCCGTGCTCGACGGGCTCGTTCACGCTCAGCCGCTCGGGCTCGGACCAGGTGCCGTCGGCGTTGCGGAACCGAACGACGCTGGTGTAGTTGCGGATGCTCGATGATTCGCCGCTGAAGCCGCCGATGTGCGTGGCAAGCTCGAAGGTGTCGAGCGCCACGGGCTGCGGAAGCGGCAGGCGCCGGCGCGAGAACAGCACCTCGAGCGCGCTGCCGTCGGCGAGCGTGACCGTGCTTGGCTTGAACCAGTAGCGACGAAGCACGTCCTGGGGGCGGTCGAACGCCCACGGGTGGTACTGGAGCCACTCGCCGCCCTCGCGGCCGGGCACCGAGAGGCGCATCATGGAGAGCAGCTCGCGCGCGTCTCGCTGCCGCTGCGCGGGCGGGACCGGCGCGGGACGCACTTCCTCGACGGCATTGGGGATCCAGCTCGTGACGGACAGCGTCACGCCCGCGGCGAGCGACACCGGCTCGCCCGGACGCAGGTCGAGCACGCGGGCCTCGGTGCGGCCCAGCGCATCCACCAGGCGCAGGCGCCCGGCCTCGGGCCCGGCGACGAGCAGCGCGAGCGCCAGGCCGTTGCCCGGCTCGTACCCGACCTCGAGCGTGCCGTCGATGAACGACTCGCCGCCGCGGCGCATCGCAGCCATCGGGTCCTCGCCGGGGCGCAGGTCACGCGTCAGGGACGGGTCGTCGAACACCCAGCGGCGGAACTCGCCCGCAGGCGTGCGCAGGTCGACGATCGCGACGCTCACCTCGCGGCCGGCGATCGCGAGGTCGTCCTGCACGGCGACCACGCGGTAGGCGTAGCCGGAGTCGGCGGCGCCGATCGGACGCCACGGCGCGTTCGCATCGGCGAGCGCCGCATCCTTCACGCGCTCGCGCTGCTCGATGCGGCGGCCCGGCACCGAGAAGACGAGGCTCGGCTCGGCGCGGAAGGCCTCGACCTGAGACTCGTCGGACACCGAGCGCAGCGCGATCACGCCGCCGTCGCCGGAGCGGCGCTGCGGATCGCGGCCGACCAGCGTGTAGCGGGCGGCGCGGCCCTCGCGGTCGGCCACGCCCACCTCGGCCACGGGGTTCGGCGGGTCGTCCGGGCCGCCTGCCCGCCACCGCGCGCGCTGCTGCGCGTAGCGCAGGTAGCCGGTGGCCTCGAGCGTCACGTCGGGCGCCGGATCGGCCGGATCGACCGCGGGGATCGCGATGCGGATCGGATGCGGCGCCAGGTCCATGCCGGGAGGCAGGAAGAGCTCCTCCGGCGCGCCGACCCAGTCGTTGTAGAGCGGCATCCCCTCGATCGGCCGCTCGACCCAGCGTGCGTCCCCGGGCCGGCGCACGTAGAGCGCCCAGCTCTTGACCAGGTCGTTCTTCAGGTAGAAGAAGTCCTGCGGGCCGTAGTCGAGCGCCACGAAGAGGCGCTCGTCGACGAGCGGCTTCCCCGTCTCCTTGATCGCCCGCTTCATCGGCCGGTCCGGGTCCTGCGAGGAGATCAGGTCCTCGGTGTACTGCGGTCGGCCGGCGACCAGCTGGCGCATGAAGCGCCGCTCGGGCGAGTTCACTGCGAGCGTCACGCTGTAGGCGCGCGAGCCCTTGTCCTCGCCGGTGAGCACTTCCCAGTCGGGGTCGATGGAGCGCACCTCGACCTCGTAGCGGTCGGCGCCCTCGCCCACCGTGAGGCGGTTGCCGGGCATCGCCAGCATCGAGGCGGAGGCGACCAGCGCACCGCCCGGTGCGTCCAGGATGCCAACCGTGACGGCGCGGCGGGGCACGGCGGCCTCGCCCTCCACCTTGGTGCCGAAGTAGACGACGCTTCCCGCCACCAGGACGACGATCCCGGAGTGGATCGCCCACACGCCGTAGTTCACGGGGCGGAACGGGATGCGCCGCACGGTGGTGATCGCCAGGTTCGCCACCAGCAGGCCCAGCAGCAGGTCGAACGGCCACCAGTGGAACCACTCGAACTCAGTCATCTCGAACGGCCGCCACTGGCGGACCTGCGCGTGCACCCACGCGTCCGGGTGGAACAGGTTCGGGTGCACCGGGTAGACG
>VEQS01000066.1 GCA_018883105.1 Phycisphaerales bacterium | reverse complement strand
TGCAGCCCGCGCTCCTCGAAGCGCATGGGCCCGCCCGGCTCGGTGCGGTTGGCGAAGAGCGAATTCGGCTCAGAGTCGTTGCCGACGAGGATGTCCGGCCGGCCGTCGTGGTCGAAGTCGCAGATGGACAGGTTCAGCCCGAATCCGGGGATGGCCCGCCGGATGCCCGCCGGCTCGCTCACGTCGCGGAACGTGCCGTCGCCGAGGTTCTCGTAGAGGAGGTCGGCGCGTGCCGTGAACCCGTTGGGGCCCGGCAGCACCACCATGCCCTTGAACTGTGCGGGCGGCGGCGGGGACGTCGGGTCGAACTCCACGTAGTTCACGACGAAGAGGTCGAGGTCGCCATCGGCGTCGAGGTCGGCGAATCCCGCGCTGGTCGACCAGCCGGGGTCTCCGAGGCCCGCGCGCGCGGAGATGTCCTCGAAGCGTCCGCCGCCGAGGTTGCGCAGCAGCACGTCCGGCCCGAAGCAGCACACGTAGAGGTCGTCGCGGCCGTCGCCGTCCACGTCGCCGACCGCCGCGCCGAAGCTCCAGCGGGCGTGTCGCACGCCCATCCCGGCGGACACGTCGCGGAAGCGCAGGCCGCCGAGGTTCTCGTAGAGCCGCGCGCCGGGGCCGCGCTCGGGGTCCTCGAGCGTGGCGCCATTCGGGAAGAACAGGTCGCGGTCGCCGTCGCCGTCGAAGTCGATGAGCGCGATGCCGCCGCCCTTCACCTCCAGGATCGCGGTGGAGGGCATGCGGCCGCTCGTCAGCGTGAGGTCGATGCCGCTTTCGGCAGTGGCATCCTCGAAGCGCATGGGGGACGAGCCGGCGTCCGCGATGGCCCGCGACGTGGGTGCGGCAACCGACAGCACCGACGCGGTCGCGATGCGGGCGAGGACATGCGCACGGACGGCACTCACGGCGCCGCCCTTCCGGGCGCGGCGGCGATCCGCGCGAGCGCCGCCTGCTGCTGCGCGCGGGCCGCGGCGGCCTCCGCGGCCTTGCCCTGCCGGTCGAGCACGCGCGCGAGCTTCGCCCACCCCTCATGGTGGTCGGGCCAGAGCGCGACGGCCGCACGCGCATCGCGCTCCGCCGCATCGAGGTCACCGCGGCGCAGCGCGACGTCGCCGAGGCGCGCGAGGCACTTCGCTCGTTCGCGTGCGGTGGCCGGGGCGGCATCGCCTCCGGCGCGCTGGAGCAGCTCGAGCGCCCGCCGGAATCGGCGCTCGGCCTCGTCGACCTCGTCCCGGTCGAACGCGATCAGCCCCAGCGCAAACTGCGTGTCGTCGTAGTCGGGAAACGCGGCGGCGTGCTGCTCGAAGGCAGCACGCGCGCCCGCAAGGTCACCGAGGTAGTAGCGGCACCAGCCAAGGTAGTGCGGCACGTGCGGCGACTCGGCAAATGCCGCATCCGGCGCGGCATCGGCGCGCTCCAGGAACGTCAGCGCCTCGGCGTGCCGCTTCTGCTTGTGGAGCGCAAGCCCGACGTAGAAGGTCGCACGCAGGTTGGCCGGCTCGGCGCCCACCCACCGCCGCGCGACCTGCTCGGCGGCGGCGAAGTCACCGGTGCGGAGGGAGGCGCGCACGCCCTCCACCGGAGCCGCCTGCGGCAGGGGCGCCGCCCATCCGCCGGCCATGCCCACCACCGCGGCGGCACCGCCCACGGACCGCGCCATGCGATCCCAGCATGGAAATCGCACGATTCGGATCACACGCACGAGTATAGGGATGGTTTGCGGACGTTCCAGTGGCCGATCCGCCGGGATGGGTTACATTCAAAGGGTCGAAATCCCCGCGTCTTATGGGATCCTTGACCGTCGGTTGACCATACTGTTGGAAGGGGCCGTGCATTGCGGCGCCCCGTCGGTTCGTGACATGACCCAGACCACGACGAACTCGAGCATGGCCGCGCTGTTGGCATCGCTGGCGATCGCCGGTGCGGGACATGCCCTGCCCGGTGGGGCGCTGGAACTGCAGCCGAAGGCAGGTTCGCCGCTGCGCGAGCTGACCGCCCCGCAGCGCGCGCGATTCGAGCTCGGTGCGCAGCTGTACTCGACGCCGATCCCCGCACTCCAGGGCATGGGCCCGATCTTCAACAAGACCAACTGCGTGTCCTGCCATTCCACGCCGCGCGGCGGCTGGGGCAACGCGGCGGTCACGCACTTCGGCATCGTCGACGAGAAGGGGTTCTTCCACCTCGTCGCCGGGGAGTCGCAGAGCCTGCTCCAGGACTTCGCGGTGAGCGAGGCCTGCAAGGAGCACGTGCCGGAACAGGCGACGTTCACGGCGACGCGCACCACGAACTCAAGCATGGCCTTCGGCATGGTCGAGGCCATTCCCGACGCGGACATCGCCGCGCGGGCGGACCCCGAGGACACGGACGGCGACGGCATCTCGGGCCGCGTGCACTGGGTGCATCCGCTCGAGGACCCGGAGGGACCGCTGCGCGCAGGCCGCTTCGGCTGGAAGGCACAGGTCGCCACGGTGCTGACCTTCTCAGCGGATGCGGCACGCAACGAGATGGGCATCACGAACCGGCTGATCCCGACGGAGAACGCGCCGAACAACGACACGTCCCGGCTTGCCGGCTGCGACCCGGTGCCCGAACCCGAGGACGTTCCGGACGGCGAAGGCCTGGCCTTCATCGACCGGGTCACCGACTTCCAGCGCTATCTCGCCGTCCCGCCGCAGACGCCGAAGTCGGGCATGGCGGGCGAGTCGATCTTCGTGTCCGTCGGGTGCGCGAACTGCCACGTGCCGGAGTGGACGACGTCGAGCGCCCCTGCCCTGGAGCCGGCGCTCCGCGGCAAGGTGATCCGCCCGTACAGCGACTTCCTGCTGCATGACATGGGCCTCCTCGGCGACGGCGTCACCGACGGCTACGCCGGTGAGCTCGAGATGCGCACGCCGACCCTCTGGAACCTGCGCACGCGCGACCCGATGCTGCACAGCGGCGCGGCGTCGGGCGGCACCTTCTCCGAGCGCGTGCGCACCGCCATCGCGATGCACGGGCCCTATGGCGAGGGCGCGGCGAGCGCCGAGTCGTTCTCGACGCTCCCCGAAGCCGACAAGGAGCGCCTGGTGGCGTTCCTCGACTCGCTCGGGCGGCTCGAGTTCGACGCCACCGGCGACGGGCACGTCGATCCGCTCGACCTCCCCTCGTTCCGCGCGGCGTTCGGCCAGGCGACGAACCCGAACCTGCCCTCGGCGGTGCACGACATCGACCAAGACGGCATCGTGGGCGCCGTCGACCTCGCCATGCTGGTCCAGGCCTACGAGGCCGTCGAGACGGGCAGTGCCGACTGCAACGGCAACGGCATCGCCGACGTTCGGGACATCGCCACCGGCACCAGCGCCGACGCCAACCTCGACGGCATCCCCGACGACTGCGTGGCCTGCCCCGCCGACCTTGACGACAACGGCGCCGTGGACGGCGACGACCTCGGCATCATGCTCGGTGCCTGGGGAACCCCGAACCCCGTGGCCGACCTCGATGACAACGGCGTCGTGGACGGCGACGACCTCGGCATCATGCTCGGTGCATGGGGGCCCTGCCAGTGATGAACGACTGACCCGACCGCCGACGCGATCCAGGAACCCGCCGAATGCGAACCCCGACCGCCATCGTCCTCGCCCTCGCCGCCGCGCCCACCGCGATGGCGCAGAACTGGGTGACCTTCTCGACGCAGACGAGTTCGCGCCTGGTCGCCTCGCCCGACCTCATCGGAGCCGACAACCTGGAGAAGGACTTCGCCTGGGGTGACTTCGACCGCGACGGCGACACGGACCTCGTCTGCATGCGCAAGTTCCCCGGGAGCATCCAGGGCGGCTTCCGCGACATCCTGTTCATGAACGAAGGCGGCGTGCTGGTGGACCGCACCCTGGAGTTCGGCTCGGCGAGCGACATCTCCGGCTACCAGGGGATGCTCGACCCGTGCAACGACCGCGACGTGGAGGCCGTCGACCTCGACCTCGACGGATGGCTCGACCTCATCACCGCCACGACGATGAGCGACCACGTGAACGGCATCCTGGGACAGCCCCGCGTCTACCGCAACCTCGGCAATGACCCGCAGGGCAACTGGCGCGGGTTCCGCTTCGAGGTGGACCGCATCCCCGACCTCTTCGCGCGAAACGGCACCGCGGCCAACCCGCGCTTCTGCGACGCGGCGGTCGGTGACTTCAACGGCGACGGCTACCCCGACGTCTTCTACACCGACTACGACACGCCCGAGACCTCCGGCACGCTGTGCTACGACCTGAACGCCGACGGCGACACCAACGACCCCGGCGAGTGCCAGCAGAGCCCCGGCGAGAACCCGGCCAACGACTTCGACAGCAAGCTGCTCCTGAACCGCGGCACGGCCGCGCCGGGCTTCTTCATCGACGCCACCACGACGGTGCTCACGACGGCGCAGATCGACTCGGCGTTCGGCAACATGGCGGTGGCCGGCGACTTCTCCGGCGACGGGCGCGACGACATCGTCCGCATCAATACCCTGACCACCGGCCAGAACGTGGCGATCATGACCAAGACGGCCACGACGCCCGGCTTCAACTACAAGGTCATCGCCACCGGCCAGCCCTACCACGGCGACAAGGCCGACCTGAACGGCGACGGACGGCTCGACCTCGTCATCGTCGACGACGGCAAGGACAAGTACCTGCTGAACACCGGCAACGACGCCTCCGGGCAGCCGAACTTCACCAGCTACACGATCGAGGACAGCCTCACCGAGTTCGGCAACACGACCCAGTGCGGCGACCTCGACAACGACGGACGCATCGACGTCATCATCACCGACGTGGACGCCGACCTCGGGCCCTTCTGCCCGCAGACCACGGGAGCCTCGCACTCGCGGCGGACGCACATCTACCGCAACGTGTTCAACGGCTCGCCGACGGGCATCCTCGACGAGATCACGCCCCTCGTGATCCCGGCGGCGGACCTCGACTGGTGGACCGACGTGGCCGTCATGGACATCAACGGCGACGGGTGGCTCGACCTGGTGGCCGGCACGTGCACCGGCACGGTCGTCTACATCAACATCCCGCCGATCGGCCTGACGTTCGGCTATCCCGGCGGCCGCCCGCAGGTGGTCACGCCCGGCCAGCCGCTTGCCTTCCGCGTGTCGATCACGCCGGTCGGCGGAGGCACGGTGGTCCCCGGCACCGCGAAGCTCTGGACCCGCCGCGGCGCCGGCGCCTTCGTCGACAGCCCGCTGATGCCGCAGCCGGACGGCACGTACATGGCCGGCTTCCCGGCGCTGACCTGCGGGGAGAACGTCGAGTGGTACGTGACCGCGGGCCTCTCCAACGGTGCCGCGTCGTATGCCGATCCGGCGACCGCGCCGTCCCAGCCGTACGCCCTCTCGATCCAGACCGGCACGTCAAGCATGTACGGCACGGCCTTCGAGGATGCCGCCGCCGGCTGGACCGTCGCGAACCAAGGCGCGCTGACGACCGGCGCATGGCAGCTCGCCGTCCCGGTCGGCACCACCAGCGGCACGTACGCCGCCGCGCCGGCCTCCGATGCCTCGGCCGTGGGCACGCGCGCGTGGGTGACGCAGAACGGCGTGTCGGGCGGCACCGCGTCGACGGCCGACGTCGACGGCGGCACGACGCGGCTGACGAGCCCCGCCTTTGACCTGTCGATGGCCGCGTCCGCGACCCTCAACTACTCCGTCTGGTATTTCTGCAGCGACGCGGCGCCGGCCGGATCGACGCCGGCCGAGGTGGATCCCCTCGTGGTCGAGGCCAGCACCGACGACGGTGCGACCTGGGTCACCGTCGACTCGGTCTCGTCGTATCCGGTGCCGAACGGATGGACGCGGCGGTCGGTCCCGCTGCGCCCGGCGCTGGCCGAGCTGACGTCGACGGTGCGGATCCGGTTCTCGATCTCGGACACTCCGGACAACTCGATCACCGAGGCGGGAATCGACGAGTTCTCCTTCCAGGTGGCCGTGTGCGAGCACACCTGCGTCGGCGACCTGAACTCCGACAGCTACGTGGACGGATCCGACCTCGGCTCGCTGCTCGGCCAGTGGGGTTCGCCGGGCACGGCGGACTTCAACGGCGACGGGCTGGTCGACGGCAACGACCTGGGCGTGATGCTCGGCGCCTGGGGCCCCTGCCCCTGACGGCCACGGTCAGCGCTCGATCTGCAGCGCTCCGCGCGTCCCCGGTGCCACCGGGTGGGACGTCGTGCGTCCGTCCGGCCACGTGACCTCGACGGTCGCTTCGCCCGCGGCGGCGGCGAGCCCGAACCACGCCCGCGCGGGCACCTGCGACAGGTAGGAGCGCGTCGGCATCACCGTGCGGACCTGTGTCCGGCTGCCGTCGCGCAGCAGCACGCGCGCCCCGACCGCCTCGCGGTTCGCCGCCGTGCGTCCATCGACCAGCCGCACCTCGATCGCGCGCCCCGCCGCCGCCGCGCCGCGCAGCACCCGCGGCGCCCCGGCGACGGTGCCGATCACCAGGTCGAGCCGCCCGTCGGCGTCGAGGTCCCCCCACGCGAGCCCACGGCCGACCGCAGGCACGGCAAGTGCCCCGAGCTTCGCCGCCGGCACCTCGACGAGCGCCGGGCCGGCGCGGCCGCCAGCGTTCCAGAAGGCCTGGGCCGGCTGCGCGTACGACTGCGACGACTGCACCTCCCGGATCCGCGGCTCGATGTGGCCGTTCGCCAGCACCAGGTCCTCGCGCCCATCGGCGTCGAGGTCGGCGAAGACGACGCCGAAGGCGAGCGTCGGGCGCGTGGCGGCCGAGATGCCCTCGACGATGGCGTCGTCGTCGAAGCGCCGGCCGTCGCGCGTGACGTAGAGGCTCGCCGGCTCGTTGGCGAAGTTGCCGACGGCGATGGCGAGCGCACCGTCGCCGAGCAGGCGGGCCACGTCGCAGCCCATCGCGCCGGTCGCCGCGCCGCTGCGGTCGAAGGCCACGCCGCAATCGACGCCACGCTCGGCGAATCGCCCGGATCCGTCGTTGGCGAACATCAGGTTCTGCACCGTGTCGTCGGCGACGAAGACGTCGAGGTCGCCGTCCGCGTCGAGGTCGTCGATCACGAAGCCGAGCGCCTTCGCGAGCGGGCGGCCGGTGGAGGGATTGCGGGCCGCGAAGCCGCGTTCGGCCGAGCGGTCCTCGAAGCGCATCGGCGCGACCTGCTCGAGGAACGCGAGCTCGGCGCCCTCGAAGCCGGTCGGTGCCCCGTAGGCGCGGCCGATCCCCGTGAGCGTGGAGCCCAGGCGGAGGTCGATCTCCGGCGACCACTCCACGTAGCGGCCGAGGACGAGGTCGAGGTCACCGTCGCCGTCGAAGTCGGCGAAGCCGGCGGCGGTGGTCCAGCCGCCGAGCGAGGCAAGCCCGGCCGGCTCGGTGACGTCGCGCCACCGCGGCGCGTCCGCGGGCGCCGCGGCGTCCGATGCGAAGAGGCGCACGCCCGCGACGCCCGTGGCGAGGATCTCCGGACGTCCGTCGCCATCGAGGTCGGCGACCGCCAGGCCCATGCCCTGCCACGGACGATCGATCCCCGTCGCGGCGGCGCGCGCGAAGCGGGGCGAGGCAGCCTCGCCGCGATTGACGTACGCCGCGATGCCCGTGCCGCGCCGCGCGCCCGCCGGCGCGTCGGACCACGCATCTCCGTCGACCAGGAGCAGGTCGAGGTCGCCGTCGGCATCGACGTCTGCGATGCCCACCCCGCCACCCATCGTCTCCGGGAGGAAGCGCCGGCCGTCGGCCCCGTCCACCCGGTCAAAGTCGATGCCCCAGGCGGCGGTCACGTCCTCGAAGGGAAGCGCCGGCACGTCGACCGGTCGGCCGATGGCCGCGGGGCCGGTCGGCAGCGGCGCGGCCGGCGTCGCGGGCGGCGCGGGGCGTGGCCAGGCGCGCCAGGCGACCACGGCCCCGCCGACGGCCGCGGCGACCGCGATCGACCACCACATGGCGCGACCGATGACTCGATCGTCTCCGACGGGGGCACGCCGATCCTCGTCTCCGTCCGTCACGGTGGCGACTCTACTCGCCGTGCCAGAAGGCATCCGACGGCAGCCCCGGCGCCTCGGGCCGCTGCAGCCCGTAGATCGCGGAGGCCTCCGCGGCGTGGTCGGCGGCGGGGTCACGCGCACGGGCGGCGCGCACCGCGCGGTCGCGGGCGTTGTCGTCGGGGCGGTGCCGCTCGTGCGCGGCGCGCGCTTCCGCCGCGCCGGCCTCGTCGCCGAGCGCCTCCATCGCCTGCATGCGCACGTACCAGGTCTGGAAGCGCTGCGAATCCTCGCCGAGCGCGCGATCGGTCAGCCGGACGGCCTCGCGCAGCAGCGACTCGCGACGGGGTGCGTCCGCCGGCTCGCGCAGCGTGCGCGCGAGTTCCATGCATGCGGTCGCCCACTCGACGAGGAGCCGGTCGTCGCGGCTGAAGTCGTAGCCGCGCGCGCACGCCTCCGGGAACGCGGTCGCGGAGACGGCGCGGAAACCATCGATGGCCCGCTCGTACGCGCCCTGCTGCAGGTCGACCACCGCGCTCCAGTACGCGACCGCCCACGGCAGCTCGCCGGGATGGCGCGTCGCCGCCTCGCGCAGGTGGGCCGCCGCGTCGGGAATGCGCCCCTCCCGCAGCCCCACCCTCGCCCGTCCGATCCAGCCCTCGACGCGGCCAAGGGACGCGACACGCTCGAATGCCTCGTCGGCGAGCGACCACTGCCCGCGCCCGCCCGCACGGTCGGCGATGCGGAAGCGCGCGATGCCGGCGTCGTACCAGCGCTCCCACTCCGGCGGTCCTGCAGGCGCGGACGGGGCTGCGCCCGATGTTCCGCCGCCGGCCGGTGCCGCCGGCGCCCCGCCGAACACCACGCGGTCGGTGGCAAGCGTCATCACCGGGAGGTCGTTCACCGCATCGGCACCCTGGACGTATCGCAGGTAGGTCGTGTCGAACTTGCGGTAGCGCACCGACGCCTCCACCGTCACGGGGCCGTCGACGCCCTCGGGAACCCCGAAGGAGAACCGGGTGAGGTCCGCCGCACCGGGGGGGACCTGGTGGTTGTAGAGGGGGACGAAGATGTCCTGCGGGTTGCGGCGGTCGATCCGGTTGCCCTCGCGGTCGAGCATGAAGACGTTGAGGAACTTGCTCCACGGGTCAACCGCGTTCCCCTCGCCCATGCCGCCCGAGCGGCCGACCACGCGGTCCCCGGCCCGCACGGTGACGTCGATCCACGTCTCGTTGCTGTCGGCCGTTCCCTGCGTGAACTCGTGGCCGATCGCACCGAGCGTGCGCACGTTCACCTCGAGCAGGTAGCGGCGCCCGGGAACGAGCGCCGGTCCCGCCTCGCCGAGCGGTGCGGTGCTCGCGCCGTCGGCGCGCCCGTCCTCGCGCAGCGCGAAGATGTCCATCCGCAGCACGTCGCGGTTGAATGCCTCGGTGGCGGCGCGCGCCTCGTCCGCATGCGGAAGGCCCGAGAGCGCCGGCGTCGCGGTGTTTGCCCCGGGGAAGAGGTGGCTGCGCAGCAGCAGGCTGCCGTCGGTGCCGCGCGGCTTGGCACCGGGGTCGGCGCTCGCCACGAGCGGCATGTGGCAGCCGTTGCAGTCGGCCGCGGCCTCCTTCGGCCAGTGCCAGCCCTGGATGCCGTGCCCGCTGCGGCCGCTCAGCCGCCAGCTGTCGTAGTGGTTCTGGCCCGGCAGCCACCGGTAGTCGTTCACCTCCTCGGGCAGGAACACCTTGTGGCAGGTCGAGCAGAACTCGGCGCCGCGGTGGACCTCGGGCTTCAGGTACGTGCGCCTGTGGAAGGCCGGCTTCGCGAAGATGAGCTGCCGGTTCACCCACTGGAGGAACGGAGATTCGCTGAAGGTGAACGGGTACTGCGGGCTCTCCTCGATCACGAAGTCCGCGTTGCCCCGCGTCGAACCCACCGCGACCACCGAGTGGCATGCGGTGCAGGTGATGCTGGCGGCACCCATCGGGTCCTTCGAGACGTCGTACTCGGGGTCGTCGAACCGCGGATCCTCGAATGCGCCGGTGAAGAACGGCACGGGGTCGTGGCAGCCCGCGCAGAAGCGCGCATCCTTCACCGATCCCTCGCGCTCGAACGCCTGCCGGCGAGTCTCGCGCACGCTGAAGGCATAGAGCGGGTTGTTGAAGCTGCTGGCGGCATGCACGCTGTGTGCCCACGAGCGGTACGCATCCGCGTGGCAGGACGTGCAGTAGCCGTTCATCGACAGGCTGCGCTCGGGGATGAATGCCCCGTTTGCCGTGCGGGCGAGGCTCGGGTCGAAGTAGGCCGCGCCGTCGCGCGGTCCGGGCCGCGGGCGCGATGCATCCCAGCGTTGCCAGAGGTCGAAGCCCGCCACCAGCGCGAGCGATGCCACCACCACCGACGCGCCCGTGCGCCAGCGGATGCGGCGGCCGGCCAGTCGGTGCAGCACGAAGGCCCATACGACGATGAGCGGTGCCAGCACGTGCGTCCAGTAGGCCGCCGAGCGCCCCGGGATGCCGAGCGCCTCGCGCATGCCGCGCCCCACGTCGCCGTCGATCAGCAGGATGCCCGTGACCAGCGTGACGATCGCCGCGGCGAAGGACACGATCCCCATGCGCACGGCGCGGCGGTTGGGGTGGTGCGCGGCGCGCCGCCAGTGCCATACCCCGAAGCCGATCGCAGGCACGACGATGACGAACCCGAGCACCAGGTGTGCCAGGAACATCGCCAGGTAGAAGGTGTTCTCGCGCGATGCGCCGGTGGCCCAGCCGACGAACGTCACCGCCCCCAGGTAGAGCGAGTTGAAGGAGAGCAGCCCGAAGAGGACGAGCGTCGCCAGCAGCAGGTGACGCATGCGCCGGGTGACGACGCCGCCGACGGTCTTGCGCGGGGACTCCTCCACCGACCCGAGTCTATGCCCGGCCGACGTCCGGCCTCACTGGCCGCCGGCCCAGCGCGTGTTGAAGCGCCGGTGGAGCGCGTCGCGGGCGGCCGGGGCCATCCGGGCCGGGGAACCGTCCCGCGTGGGAAGCGGGTCGAGCGTGGCGCCGTCCTGCGTGAGGAGGTCCATGTCCTTGCACCAGCCGTCGACTTCCAGCACCCACGCACGGTGCGTGCCGGCCGCCGGCGGCGCCAGGGCCGCGGCGTCGAACCGCAGGCGCACTTCCTCGCCGGCGCCGAACACGGCCACCGCGTCGTCGGTCGCGGCGACGAGCGGCGTGCATGGCCCGAACGCCGTGTACGCGCCCGGTTGCGTGCGGCAATCCCAGAGCGGCGCGCGGCGCGCGTAGTCGTAGTCGGGGCGTCGCTGCGGATGCGTGGTGCGGTGCGCGAAGCCCGTCCCGGCGACCTCGGCGGACGCCAGCGGCAGCTCGACGCGCCGCGCCCCGGGACATGGCTCGAGCCAGGCCAGCATCGCATGGTCGACGTAGAGCTCGATCGAGGTGCGAAGCCGCAGCGCCCGGCATCCCTCCGGCAGCGCCGCCACCGGCACCGGGAACACGGCCGTGCGCGGCATGCCCGCGGGATAGCCGTAGTCGGCCACGACCGTGACCCATGCGCCCGACGCAGGATCGAGCGCCTCGAGCGACGGCACCATCGGCAGCGCATCGGCCTGCCACATCGCGAACCCGGTCGATGAGTACGGGTACTCGACCCAGCCGTCGACCACGAGCGCGGGTTCACCGGGGCCCGCGGCGATCGGCACGTCGAACGTGAACTCGAGCGAGGCCTCCTCCGCGAGCCGGCCGATGAACCGGCGGTGCGCGGGGCCGAGGTCGGCGGCGCGGCCATCGCGCGCGGCGACGGCATCGGTGGCATCCGACTCAATGACGCCGGCGTGCCGCACGGTGGCACGCACCGGGACCGACGCGCGCCGGAAGAACCGCGCCTCGCCGGTGGGCGCCGGTCCCGCGATTCCCATCCGCTCGTCAAGCACCATCCTCCAGCCATCCGGCACGTCGAACGCGGCCAGGCGCGCGGCGTCCAGGTAGCACGCCTCCTCCATGGGCTCTCCAAGGCGCACCTCGTACGCGCCGTCGCGCGGCACCAGCGCCGCGCCATGGCCGAGCATCACCCGCTCCCACGGCCGGGGCGGCGCGTACGTCGGCACCGGCTGGCCATCCGCCCCGCGCGCGACCGCAGCGAGGTATCCGAGCCCGCCGACCCCGAGGCAATCCGTCACGAAGGCATGCCGCTCGCCGTCCCACGCGAAGATCACCGGGCAGCTCGAGATCTGCCGCTGCACCTCGGTGATGGTGCGTTGGCCGGGGCCGATCGACGGCTCGGTCTGCAGCACCGCGTCGGGCCACGCCACGCGCACGAACGACGCCGTGGGCGAGGCGCCCAGGCCGACCAGCACCGGCTCGAGCGCCTGCGGACCGGAGGAGCGCCACGGCAACGCGTCCGCCGCGACCCACTCGCCGCCCACGCGTGCGTCGACCGAGGTGCCGATGCCGCTCACGTTCGAGCGCATCTGCTGCGACGGGTCGTCGCGGCCGCGAAGCCACAGCGCGGCCATCGGCCAGCGACCGGTCCCGGGCGCCATCCACTGCGGCGGCTCGCCCGCGGACGCCGCGGGCGCCACCATCACCACGCCGCGCGCGTCGATGACGCACGGCTCCGCGCGCACCGGCACGTCAGGCACGCGGTCGACGGGCTGTCCGTGGGCGTCGAGCAGCGAGATCGCGTCGGCATGTCGCACCAGGATGTTCGCGTGGCCGCTGCCGGCGACGTCCGCAACGAACAGCGCGCCGGCCGCCGGCACTGCCGTCGTCGATGCCCGCTGCCATCCGTCGCGTGCGGCGCGCCAGGTCTCCGCGGCGGTCCGTGGTCCCGCAGCCCCGCCCGTCAGCGTGGCCAGCACCGGCATCCCGTCGAGCCCATCGCGGAACGCGACGACGTCGGCCGGCCGCGACGCCTCGAAGGGCGCGAACGCCGGGTGCCGCGCCCACGCCCACAGGCGGTCGTTCACCCACACCTGCGCAGCCGAATCGTCGCGCCACAGGACGAGGTCCAGGTCGCCGTCGCGGTCGAGGTCGGCGGCCGTCGCGCGCGCGCCCGCCATGGCCCCTGCCAGCGGTCGCCGCTCCCATGCGACGGGCTCGGTCGCCGAGGGCCGCCCCAGGTTCCAGAGGATCCCGGTGTCGACGTCCCCGGTGAAGACGAAGTCGAGGTCGCCGTCGTGGTCGAGGTCGGCCAGCAGCGCGAGGGAATCCTCGGGCTCGAGGCCGCCGGCGAAACGGTGCTCGGACCAGCGGCCATCGGCCTCCTGGCGCACCCACGACGCGTGCAGCCCGGTGGCGATCGTCAGGTGCCGTGCGGGTGCCGCGCTGAACGCCGCGTCCACCCGGCCATCGTCGTCGAGGTCGCCCCAGAAGGCGCGTCCGCGGCGCAGCTGGTCCACGGTGCCGGGGTCCATCGTCCAGCGACCGCCCGGCGCGGACCGCACGATGCGACGCTCCACCACGCCCTCGGCGCGCCAGAGGAGCGTGGCCACGAAGTCCAGCGTGCCGTCGCCGTTCAGGTCGGCAGCCGGCTGCAGGTCGTCCACCTCGAAGGGTGCGGCGGCGACGCCGGCGACGGGCATCGCGCTCACCGCGGCGAACGGCGTACCGGACGGCCGCGGCGCCGGGGCGGGCACCGCCGACGCCATCAGCACCGCCTCGCCGAGCGCGCCCATGCGCGTGTACTTGAACTCCGCCAGGCGGCTGCGCGGGTTTCCCGACTGGCGCCGGAACTCCTCGAGCGCGGCGGCCGCGCCGGGATCGTCGCCCTGCCGCCCGAGCACGCGGCTCAGCCCGAGCCACGCGCTGCGCAGGTACGGGTCGAGCTCGGCCGCGCGTCGATAGAGGTCGCGCGCCGCATCGAGTTCGCCCTGCAGCTCGCAGCACTGGCCGGCATAGAACGCGGCGTGCGGGTCCTCCGGATGGCGCGCGGCCACACGCCGGAAGCGAGGCAGCGCCTTGGCCGGCTCGCCGAGGTAGAGCCAGGCGAGCCCCTGGCAGTACTCGGCGCGCGCGTCGTCGGGGTGGTCGCGCAGGATCCCCTCGAGCAGATCGATCGCGCGGGCCTGCGCACCCTCGTCGGAGCGGTTGAGCGCCGCAATCGCATGGTCAAGCCGCACCTCGTACGGCGCCCCGCCCCGGCCGGCGATCGGCGCCAGGATCCCCTCGGCGGCCTCGAACTCGAACATCCCCAGCTGAGCAACGGCCCGCTCGACCGCCTCGGATGCCGCACGCGGATCCAAGGGCGGTGGCGGCGGGGCGCACCCGGCCGCCAGCAGCAGCGCGGCGGCCGACAGCGCCTCGGCGATGCGCCGGATCAGTGCGGGATCTCCTTCACGGCGTTTCGGTTCCATGCCGGCACGCGCACCACGATCGGACCGGCGCCGTGGATCTCGCACTGGCAGCTGAGGCGGCTGTTGCGGCGGATGCCGGGCGCCTCCTCGACGCGATCGTCCTCGGCCTCGGTGGCCTCGGTGAGCGAGTCCATGCCCTGCTCCACGTACACGTGGCAGGTGCTGCAGGCGCACACGCCCCCGCAGGCATGCTCGATGTTGATGCCGTGGTCCATCGCGAGCT
>VEQS01000065.1 GCA_018883105.1 Phycisphaerales bacterium | reverse complement strand
GGGAATTCAGGATCGTGGTGCGGGCGCTCTTCAACGGGGTGGGGGGCCGCCGTGGGCCTCATGCCGTGCCGGAGGCCGCGTCGGCCTCCTCGAGCAGGCCCCACACCTCGGCCGGCGTCTTCGCCTGGCGCAGGAACCGGCGGAACTTGTCCTGCGTGAGCACCCCGAAGATGCACTCCATCGCGTCGATGTGCTCCTCGGGCCGCTCCTCGGGCGAGAGCAGCAGGAACACGACGTGCACCGGCTGGCGGTCGAGCGCCTGGAACTCCAGGCCCCCGGGCGCGATGCCCACCGCCGCGAACACGCGCTGGACCTCAAGGGTCTTCACGTGCGGCGCGGCCACGCCGTGGCCGAACCCGGTCGATCCCTTCTTCTCGCGCTTGATGACCGCCTTGGACAGCTCCTCCACGAGCGCCGGCTTGACGGCGCCGTTTCGGGCGAGCGAGTCGACGAGCTCCTTGATGGCCTCGTCGCGCTTGGTCGCCTTGAGCGGTGCGATGATGGCCTTCTCGACGACGATTTCACGCAGCTTCATGGCACGGGTCCTGTGCGCCACAGCGTACAGGTTGCCCGTGCCGTCCGCGCGCGCCGCCGCCGGGCGGGCTCAGCCCCGTCGCCTGGAGCCCCGGATGTGCTTCTTCGCGCCGCGGATCCGTTCCTTCCAGTCGTGCAGCTGGCGCACGGCGCGGTCGGTGACGAGGTCGATGCAGGCGTAGAGGTCCCGGTGGTTGCTGTTGGCCACGAAGTCCCGGTGCCGCTCGACGTCGCTCAGCACCTCGACGTGGTAGCCGTTGGGAATCCGCTCGATGACCACCCGGATCTCCTGCAGGCGGTCGAAGAAATGGGGGAGCCGCGCCATCTTCCGCTCGACGTACTCGCGGATGGGTGCGGTGAGGTCCATGTGCTTCGCGCTGATGGTGACGTGCATGATGCTTCACGCTCCGATGCAGGGAGGGCCCGGTCAAGAATCGCCACGGCGGATCGGGCCCGATCGCCCGCCGCGGCCTGCTCGTCCCAACGCAGGACGAACTCGATTCGTTCGCTTCCCCGGCGCACGACGACCGGCACCGCCGGCGCCTTCAGGCCGGCCGAGGCGGCCGTCCACTCGCGCGCCGAGCGCACCTCGGTGCCGTCGATCCGCACGATGACGTCGCCTGCCCGGATGCCCGCGCGGTGCGCCGCCGTGCCGCGCCGGACGCGCTCGATCCGCGCGCCGTCGGTGGCGTCGGCCACCTCGACGCCCACCACGCGGTCGCCGCGCCCGACCGTCAGGTCGACTGCCGGCCTTGCCAGGGCCCACGCGCGCCACGCCTGCTCCACGTCGGCGATCGGCATGCCGCATGCCGCCTCGACCGCCTCCGCGCCGGTACGGTCGTCGGCGAATCCGTCGACGTACGCGCGGTACCAGCGCCGGAGCTTCCCAGTGTCGGCGAGGTACTCCATGAACGACCGCGCGAGCGGGTACGTCTCCTCCGACGCCGCCATGAACTGGGCCGGCGTCATCCTGGCCATCGACGCGATCGGCGTGCCCGTGCGCCGCGCGGCCACCGAGCGCGCGCGGTTGTGCCGTGCCGTCGGCAGGAACTCGATCGAGCCGTCCTCGGAGAGCTCGTAGCGCTCGTAGAGCGCCGCCAGCCCTTCCTGCACCCACATCGCGTGCGGCTGCCCGAGGCGCTCCATGTGCCCGAAGTGCATCGCGTGCGTGAACTCGTGTCGCAGCACCATGCCGATGTCGCTCGTGATGATCCGGCGCTTGGGATGCTCGTACATCCCCTCGGTGGTCTGCGACCCGGCCACGGCGCGGCGCACGTCGGCCGGCGTCGCCACCGCGATGAACACCTCGACGTCGGGCACCGCCTCGAAGAGCGTCGCCGCCTGCTGGTCGGCCTGGCGCGTCAGCGTCCGCGCCATGTCGGCGTGGCTCGTCTCGTCGAGGCACGTGGCGAACACCAGCCGGTGCCCGGGGTCGTCGAGGTAGCGGTAGGTGTCGCCGGGGTGGTCCTCTCGCCACCTCTCCTGCTGGTTGCGGGCGCGCATGTCGCGCGCGCCGGCGGTCGCCTCCGGCTCCCGCGGGTCGCCGCGGCGCCCGCCCGGTGCGCCGCCGTCGCGCGTCCGGTCGTCCGGCGCCGGTGCCTGGCCCTTGCGTCCGGGACCGCTCGGCGCCGTCGCGGGCGGCCGATCGCGCACCCCGGGCGCCACGTCATCCGCTGCTGCGTGATTGGTTGCGGCGGCGGCCTTCGCTGCCGACCACCCGGCCGGTCCGATGCCGGCGAGCGCCATGACCGCTGTGAACGCGACCACATTGCGCATGCGCAACCTCTGCACGGAAGGCTACGCCGACGGGCCCGGGCCGGTTCATGGAATCACGATTTCCGGACTGCGCCCAGCGCCCGCCGGATCGCCTCGGGATACGCCAGGCACTCCTCCCGAAACACCCGTGCGGCAAGCAGTTCCGGCGTGTCCCCGGGCTCGACCGGGCACCGCCGCTGCAGGACCGGCTCCCCGTGGTCGTAGTCCTCGTCCACCCAGTGGACGGTGCAGCCGGATTCGCGCCGGCCGGCCGCCAGCACCGCCCGGTGGACGTGCTCCCCCCACATGCCGGGCCCGCCGAAGTCCGGCAGCAGGGCGGGGTGGATGTTGAGCGTGCGCCCGCGCCAGGCGTCGACGCGGAAGCGCCGCAGGTAGCCGCACAGGCAGACCAGTTCCACCCCGTGCGTCCGCAGCGCCGCGTCGACCCGGTCGTCGAACGTGGCCGCGGGCTCGGGTGCCACTACCTCGACCGGAATGCCGCGCTCGCGGCAATGCGCCGCCGCGCCGGCGTCCGGCCGCATGACCACGCACACGGCGACGCGCGCATCGAGCTCGCCGCGCGCGCACGCGTCGGCGATGTTGGCCACGGTGCGCCCGCCGCGCGAGGCGAGGGCGCCGATGCGCGCGGGACTCCGCACGGGGCCTCCGCTCAGTTGCACGCGCCCGTCTGCCACATGAGGTACGACCACTGGTCGACCGCCTCCTCGATCCGCTTGGCGAGCGGCTTGCCCGCGCCGTGGCCCGCATCGCGGTCCACGTAGAGGAGGATGGGCTCGGCCACGCCGTCGCTCGCCGTGGCCGCCTGCAGCATGGCGGCCATCTTGCGCGCATGCAGCGGGTGGACGCGCGAATCGTTCTCGCCCGCGGTGAAGAGCACCGAGGGGTACTTGGTGCCCTTCTTCGCGTTGTGGTACGGCGAGTACGCGCGCAGCCACGCGAACGCAGTGGCGTCGGTGCTGGCGCCGTACTCCGGCACCCAGTACTTGGCGAGCAGGAAGTCCTGGTAGCGCAGCATGTCGCAGAGCGGCACGGCGCTGATCGCCGCGCTCCAGAGCTCGGGGCGCTGCGTCACCGCCACCGCCGTCAGCAGCCCGCCGTTCGATCCGCCCATCACGGCCAGCCGCGACGCGGAGGTGTACTTGTCGGCCGCCAGCTTCTCGGCGACGGCGTACAGGTCGTCGAAGACGTTCTGCTTGCGTCCGAGCATGCCGGCCTCGTGCCACGTCTCGCCGTACTCGCCGCCGCCGCGCAGCGTGGCCACCACGTAGATGCCGCCCTTCTCGATGAACGGAACGATGGTCGGGATGAACTCCGGCGTGAGGGACACGTTGAAGCCGCCGTAGCCGTAGAGGACGCAGGGGTTCTGGCCATCCATCTTCAGGCCCTTGCGCTTGACCACGAAGAAGGGCACCTGCGTGCCGTCCTTGCTGGTGGCGCGCTCCTGGGTGACCTCGATGTCCTCCACCTTCGCCGGCACCTCGGGCTTCGCCCACACCTCGGGCTTGTAGGGCTTCCAGAAGATGTCGCAGCGGTACACGGTGCGCGGGCTGTTGTAGCTCGCAAAGGAGAAGAACATCTCCGTGTGCTTGCGGTCGCACTGGACGTTGACGGTGCCGATCCCGGGCATGGGCAGGTCCGCGACCGGCGTGCCGTCGTAGCGGTAGGTCTTCACCGTGTCGTAGGCGTCCTTCTGCCACACGACCACGATCTCGTCCTTGCCGAACTCGACCTGGCTCATCACCGCGTCCGTCCGCTCGGGGATGACCACCTTCCAGTTCGATTCCGCCGGGTTGTTGATGTCGACCGACACCAGGCGCACGTTCGGCGCGCCGAGCGTCGTCATCATGTACAGCCGGTCGCCGATCACCTCGACCGGCGTGGAGCGCGCGCCGCGGCCCACGGCGATCGCCACCTTGGCGTCGCGCCCGGCGCGCAGGTCGTCCTGCTTCGCCACCCACAGGTCGTTCTGGCTCCAGCCCTTCGAGAAGCCGAGCACCACCCACTTGTCCTCGCTCGTCAGGCCGCCGAAGGGGATCTCCGACGGATTGGTCTGCTTCAGGAACACGCGGTCCTTCTCGACCGGCTCGCCCAGCTTGTGGAACGCCACCACGCGGCTGTAGGGATCCTTCGGGTCGGTGAGGCGGCTGTAGACGAAGCCGTCGCCCCACTGGTTCCAGCCGCCGAAGCTCACCTTGCCGGGGATCTCGTCGGCGAGGGGCTCCCAGTTGCCTGCCTCGAGCTTGGTCACCTTCAGGACGCTCATCTCGTCGCCCGCCTTGCTGGTGCCGTAGGCGAACTTCGAGCCCTGCCACGACGGCACCCACCAGTCGACCGAGGTGAGGCCCGAGGTGTCGATGACGTTCGGGTCGATCACCACCTTGGCGCCGGTGTTCGCGCCGCCCTCGCGCACGTACACGGCCGGCTGGTTCATCTTTCCGTCGCGCTGCGAGTAGAAGTAGCCGGGGCCGCGGATGATGGGCACGCCCCAGCTCGTGATCTGCATGAGTGGGCGCAGCTTCTCGGCGAGCTCGGTGCGGCAGCGCAGCGGGTCGAGCGTCGCGCGCATGTGCGCCAGCTGCGCGTCGGTCCAGGCCTTCACCTCGGGCGAGTCCTTCTCGAGCGGCTCGAGCCAGCGGTAGTCGTCGGTGACCTTCGTGCCGGCGTAGTCGTCGGTGACGGGGTCGACCCGGGTCTGCGGGGGGACGGCGAGGGCGACGGCGGCGAGGGTGGCGAGGAGCATGGTCGCGAAGGATATTGGTTATTGACATGCCGGGGCGGAATCCAAAAATCGCTGCGATTCCGTGATGGGTCGGCAACGCGGATTGCGTTGATGCCTTCACGAGCGGTGTCGTCTCGCCGCGCCGGCCGCGATCGATCCACCCATGCCGCACGTCGTCCCCAGCCCGGTCGCTTCCTGCCTCCCGCGCCTGGCCGCGCCGGCGGCAACGGTCCTCGCGCTCTCCGCCGCGCCCACCGCGCTCGCGGTGCCGGACATCATGAACAACTTCGGCACGTCGTACACGGCGGGGGGCACCGAGCTGTCATTTTCGACGACGAATCCCTCCGACTGCGACCGGAAGGCGTACTTGTTCACGACGCCGGGGTCCGGTGCGGCCAGCCTCTTCACGGTCGAGTCGGCCCGCGTCATGCTCAACAGCGCCAACGCGTCGTATCCGTCCGCTTCGATCTCGGCCCGGGCTGCCATCTGGTCGGTGTCCGCGGGCGCTCCGAGCGCGGAACTGGTCGGCGAGACGTTCACCGGGAGCATTCCCGCGGCGAACACCTGGCAGAGCTTCAACCTGTCGATCGTCCTGTCCCCGAACACCCAGTACGCGTTCATGCTCTCGATCGTCGGTGGCTCGACGGCCTCCTTCAAGTGGGCGAACGTCCGGCCGATCGAGATCACCCCGACGGCGTACAACGGGTACTCCTTCGACGGCAACCTGCTCTATTCCAACAGCCTGAGCCAGTGGAGCGCGGGCCCCTCGACTTCAAGCGGCAACGCGTTCGCCTTGGTGCCTTCGCCCGGCGCGTTGGCCGTCGGTGCGGTGGCCGCGCTCCTCGCGCCCTCGCGACGCCGCCGCGGGACGCCGGCCTGCCGCCTCACCCCTCGATCACGTCCGGCAGCTCGAACAGCCCCTCGGTGAGGTTGCGCGGACCCGCCGCGGTGATGAGCACGTCGGCCTCGTAGTGGACGGCAAGCGTGCCGTCGGCGGTCCAGATCGGCCATTCCCGGCCCTTGGTGCGGGTCTCGGTGGTGCCGATCGCGATCATGGGTTCGACGGCCACCAGCATGCCGGGAACCCACGGCTTCCACGCCTCGCTCCACTCGCCGGGGTAGCTCGGCACCACGTTCGCGACGAACGGCGGGCCGTGCAGGCTGCGTCCGATCCCGTGGCCGCCGAGGCCGCGAACGAGGTGGAACCCGCACTCCCGCTCGACGTGGCCTTGCACGGCCTTCGCCCAGTCGATGAGCGGCCGCTGCGGCTGCATGGCCGCGATGCCGCGGCGCAGGCTCTCCTTGCCGCTTTCCATCAGGGCACGCGTGAGCTTGTCGGGCTCGCCGAACGAGAAGGTCCACGCCGCATCGCCGATCCAGCCGTGGTGGCGGACGCCGATGTCGATCGAGAGCAGGTCGCCCGTGCGCACCGGGTCGCGGGTCATCACGTGCGTGCCGTGGACGACGCAGTCGTTGGGGCTGAGGCAGGCGTGGCTTGGGTAGGGCGGGTGGCCGCGCACCTGGTAGCCGAGGAAGCAGCTCTTGCAGCCGAGGTCGGCGAGCGTCGCGCCGACGAACGCGTCGATCTCGGCAAGCGTCAGCCCGGTGCGCAGGAACCCCACCAGCCGCCGGTGCGTCTCGACGACGCGCTCGGCCGCGGCCTCGGCATGGGCAATGTCCTTCGGATCGGTGACGAGCACGGGCGGCAGATCGTAGGAAAATGGGGAAAATGGCGCCCGGCGCGATTTATCCCATTTACGCGACGCGGACGTGGAGGTCGCCGGCGAGGATCGAGAGGTCGGGGCCGGGGCCTGCCACCTCGTGCACCAGCGCGCGTTCGTCGCGGTGGGGGAGCACGATGAGGTCGCCGCGCATTCCGGGCGCGATCGAGCCGCACTGGCGCTCGAGGCCCAGCACGCACGCGGCATTGTGGGTGACCGCGCAGATCGCCTCGGCCGCCGTCAGCTTCATGTGCTTGCCCGCGAGCGCCGCGGCGAACGCGGCGCTCGGGCTCGGGGCGCTGCCCGGGTTCCAGTTGCTCGCCACCGCGAGCGCGCCGCCCCGGTCGATGAGCGCGCGGCCGTCTGCATGGCGCCCGTCGAGGGCGAACCCGCACACCGGCAGCGCGACGCCGATCGAGCGGCTCGCCGCCAGCGCCGCGATCCCCTCCGCCGTGCTCGCCTCCAGGTGGTCGACGCTGCGCGCGCCGAACTCGAGGGCCAGCTCGAGTGCGCCCAGCGCGTTGAACTGGTCCGCATGGATGCGCACCGGCACGCCCAGGCGCCTCGCCTTCTCGAAGAGGGTGCGGCACATCCCCACCGTCCACGCCCCCTCCTCGCAGTACGCGTCGACCGCCGCGCCGGGCGCCAGGTCCGAGGCCTGCTCGAGGAGCGCACACATGTCATCCACCTGCCGCGGATTGTCGCGGTCGATCGCGTGGCCCAGGAGCAGGGTCGGCACCACCGGCGCCGGCCACACCGCCTGCACCGCGAGGATCGCCTCGAGCATCTTCAGCTCGGTCGCCGCGTCGAGCCCGTAGCCGGTCTTCACCTCGACCGCGCCCGTGCCCACCGCGCGCATCTCCGCCAGGCGCTCCGCCAGGCGCGAGGCGAGCGCCTCGCGCGGCGCCGCGCGCACCGCGGCGACGGTCGACAGGATGCCCCCGCCCGACTTCAGGATGTCCAGGTACGACGCCCCGGCGCGCTTCATCTCCCACTCCTGCCAGCGGTCGCCCGCCCAGCACGCGTGCGTGTGGCAGTCGACGAGCGCCGGCATCACGACGCGCCCGCGCGCGTCGACGCGCATCGATACCGCGCGCGAGGCAGCCGGGCCGTCGCCCACGGCGGACACGATGCCGCGCTCGACGACCACGTGCCCGCGCTCGAAGACGCGCAGCGAGCCCATCGCCTCGCCGCGCAGCGGCCCGCCGCCTGCCGGCGGCACGCACGTCACGACGCGTGCGTTCTCGATCGCGATCGATCCCTCGACCATGGCGTGACACTACCATGCATGCATGGAACTCTTCGTCATCCGGCACGCGCGCGCGGAGGAACCCGATGCCGAGCGCTGGCCGGACGACGCCCTGCGCCCGCTCACCCGCGACGGCGCGCGCGACTTCGAGCGCCTTGCGCGCCGCATGCGTCGCTGGAAGCCCGACGTCGACCTCGTCCTGTCGAGCGGCTGGACCCGCGCCTGGGACACCGCGCGCATCCTCCGCGCCAACGCCGGCTGGCCGAAGCCCGCGCGCACCAAGCTCCTGGAGACCTCCGACCCGCGCGCCGTCGCCACCGTGTCGGCGCTCGTGCGCGAGCAGCCGGCGGACGCCTCGCTGGCGATGGTCGGGCACGAGCCCGTCCTCGGCCTGCTGGTCGCCGAGCTCTGCGGCGCCGGCGCCGACGCCCGCATCGCCATGCGCAAGGGTGCCGTCGCGTGGCTGCGCGGAGAGCCCGGGCGGATGGAGCTCCGCGGGCTCCTCGTTCCCGGCATGATGCGGGGCGAATGAACGGGGAACTTTCCCCGGTGGTATAAATCGCGGAACATGGAACTCCCTCCCAACAGGAAGAAGACGCCCCTCGTCGAGGTGGCGTGGGACGGCCCGGTGGTCGAGATCAAGTTCGCGGGCCCGAACATCGGCCAGCGCGAGACGCCGATCATCCAGGAGGACATCTCGCCCTACCTGAAGCTCAAGACCATCAAGTTCCTGGTCATGGACCTCTCGAGCGTCTCGTTCATGAGTTCCATGGGCCTGTCGATGTTCATCGGCGCCCGCAACGCCGCGGCCGCGGTGGGCGCGCAGCCCGTCCTGTACGGGCTCAACAAGGACCTGAAGAGCCTGATGGCCATGATGAAGATGGACAAGCTCTTCAAGGTCGTCGACAGCCAGGCCGACCTTTCGAAGCTGACCGGGAAGTGACCGGCGGGCGGCTCGCCCCGCGCGCGGCGTGCGCCGCGCGCCCCCGACTCAGTACGCGAAGCCCCAGGTGGGCATCTCTTCCTCGCGGACCGGCGCCGTCGGCGTCTCGGGCACGATGGGCGCGGCGTTGAAGCTGCGCCAGATCGGGTTCTTGGTCGTGCCATAGACCACCACGTCCGCCTTGCCGGCATCCTCGGCGCGCAGTTCGTACGCGGTGCCCTGCTGCACGGTGACCGTCAGGATGCGCGCCCACGGCGCGCGCGCCCGGATCTCGCTCACCAGGCCGCCGTCGTATTCCGAGTGGAACTGGCCCACCAGGTGCACCAGCTTGGCGCCGCGGGGCATGTCCTTCCACGCGCGCACGATGGAATCGGCCATCGTCGCGTCCCAGAGCCGCTGCGAGCGCAGCACCTCGTCCACGCGCGCCTCGTCGACCTCGCGCTCGCCGCCGCCCGACATGAAGTCGCGGAAGCGCGCGCGGTAGGTGTCGGGCGCGTCGTCCTCGGGCAGCGCGAAGAGCGCGCGCTCCTCCTCGGGCAGCGCCGCGAGCGCCTCGTAGCCCTCGGTGCGAGCGCGCTTCACGTAGTCGCGTGGTGCGTTCGCCGCGATGACGCGCGCGTTCGCGCGCTTGGCCGTGTCGATCACCGGCTGGTAGAAGTCGTCCCAGGTGTCCTTGGCGGCCCAGTCGCGCGAATCCGTCCTCTCGACGAACGTCGCCTGGTCGATCGTCCCCGCGAGGTACTCGTCGACCGTCGCCTGCTCGTCGCGCTCGAGCATCTCCAGCGACACCACCGAGCCGGGCCAGGCCGCGACGGCCTCCTCCCAGATCGCCAGCTGCACGCGGTGGGCGTTGGCGTCGTCGTGCTGCTCGCCGACGATCACGATGTCCGCCCAGCGCATGCCGTTCCAGAGCGCGTTCCAGTCGAGCGGCGCGCCGTCGGAGCCGTGGAACATCGCCAGCTGCCGGGGTCCGCGCTGCTCGCGCGGCACGACGATCGACCCCGCCTGGGGCCGGTAGTACCAGACCAGGTCGTCGTACGGGTCGCGCGTGCATCCGTTGCCCGCCGCGCCGGCGAGCGCGGCCGCCGCGGCCGCCGCGGCCGAGAGGCGCGCGCCGAACGTCCGTCCACGGGGGAATTGCCTGCCGCCGGCCATGGGTCGGGAAGTCTATGCCGGATGCGGCGCGTGGTCGTCCCCGCGGTCGGCCACCCGGCCGTCCACGAGGTGCACCACGCGGTCGGCGCGCGAGGCGATCCACTGGTCGTGGGTCACCATCACCACGCTGAGCCCGTTGCGGTGCTGCTCGGCGATCATGTCGAGGATCGAGCCGCCGGTCTTGGCGTCGAGGTTCCCGGTGGGCTCGTCGGCGAGAAGGACCTCGGGGCGGCGCATCAGGGCGCGCGCGATGGCCACGCGCTGGCGCTCGCCGCCGGAGAGCTCCGCCGGCCGGTGGCGCACGCGGTGCGAGAGCCCGAAGCGGTCGAGCAGGGCGCGCGCCCGCTCGCGGATCTCCTGCTTGCGGGCCGACCACTCCAGGCGCCCCACGCCCACCGTCGCCGGGAGCATGGTGTTCTCCAGGACGTTCAGCTCGGGAAGCAGGTGATAGAACTGGAACACGAACCCGACGTGCTCGTTGCGGAAGCGGTCGAGGGCGCCGCTCGAGAACTGGCTCACGGAGCTTCCGCGGAAGCGCACGGCGCCGGCGTCCGGCCGGTCGAGGCCGCCGAGGAGGTGGAGCAGGGTGCTCTTGCCGCTGCCGCTCGAGCCGAGGATCGCCACCCACTCGCCGGGGCGCACCGAGATCGACGCGCCCTTGAGGACCTGCACCGCGACGCGGCCCATCCGGTAGGTGCGCTCCACCGACTCCGCCTCCAGGATCGGCAGCGACGAACCGTCCTCGGCGCCGGGCACTCGGATTGGCTGTTGGGCGTGGAGGTTCATCGGGTCACTCGTAGCGCAGGGCCCGCACCGGGTCGATGTCCGCGGCGCGCGCGGCGGGCACCGCGGCGCCCAGCACGCTGAAGACGATGGCGCCGACGCAGGTCATCCAGGCGTTCTGCCAGTCCATCTGGCTGGGGATGGTGGCGAAGTAGTAGACGGCGGGGTCCCAGATCAGGAAGCCGCGGTGGAGCATGAGGCCCGTGCCGATCCCGGCGAGCGCCAGCGTCGCCACGCTCCAGAGCAGCATGCCGAGCGCCCGGCCGCGGGCCGTCGCGCGCGCCGTGCCGCCCAGGGCGCCGGCGGCGAGCAGGAAGAACGACGCCCACAGCCACGCGGGCGCGTCCTCCCCGAGCGCCATGTGGATGTCGTTGATGTTGCTGATCACCGCCCAGGCAAGCAGCGTTCCGACCGCCGAGCCGGCGATCCCGATCACCAGCCCGTAGCGCAGGAAGATCCACAGCACGCCCATGCGGCTCGCGCCGATCGCGCGCAGGATGCCGACGTCGCGCGTCTTCTCGCTGACGATCGACCAGAAGATCGAGAGGATGAGCCCCGCGCACACCAGGTAGGTGATCGAGAAGAGGATGCGCATCATCTGCCGCTCCTTCTCGACCGGCGCAATCAGGTCGCGCAGGCGCTCCTCCCAGGTCATCACCGACACGCTCTCGGGCGGCGGCGGCTTGGTGCGCGCGTCGCCGGTCGAGCTGCGGCGCTTCCAGAACTGCTCGTAGGCCCCGGCCACCTGGGCCTTCAGCTCCTGCGGCGAGACGCCTTCCCTGGCGCGCACCAGGACCTGCGTCGCGCGCGCCGGCGAGACGCCGATCACCGGGTAGTTGCCGTCGGCGCCGGGCTCGGCGGTGGTGTCGACGATCGGCGCCTCGTCGAGGCGCAGCATCTCCTGGCCCTCGCGCAGCGGGATGAAGACGCGGTTGCGGTCCACCTGGAACACGCCCGACATCACCTCGTTGACGACCTTGAAGTTGCGGCTGTTGGACTGCGACACGGTGCCGCGCTCGCTGATCGGCACCAGCGTCACGCCGATCTCGTGCTGCGGCATCCACCAGCGCGGGTTGCGCGGGCGGTAGGTGCCGTCGCGCTGGCGCTCGTTCACCACCGAGACGTGCATGCCGAGCAGCGCGCCGGGCTTGCCGGTCGCATCCTCGCGCATGGCGCGCGCCTCGCGCAGGGGGCGGTCGTCGATCACGCGGCGGGGGTCGTCCGAGCCCATCCTCAGGGCGCCCTCGGCGCTCTCCGCGGGCCGCCACCAGATGGTGCGGTCGAACTCGGTGACCTTCGCGAAGCTCTCGGGCTCGATGGCCCACACCTGCGCCGTGACCACGTCCTTGTTCGGGCCGTCGGGGTAGGGCATGCGCACCAGGCCGTAGGTGTCGACGAGCGGCGACGCGGCCGCGGCGCCGGGCAGCCGCTCGATGTCGGCCACCAGCTCCTGGTAGTCGGGGATGCCCTGCACCGGGCGGCTCACCACCACGTCGCCCATGAGCGTGCGCCCCGAGTTGCGCAGGTTCTCCAGGAACCCGCTCATCACGCTCACCACGATCACCACGAGCGCCACGCAGAGCGCCACGGCGCCCACCGCGATCAGCGGGATGATCCGCGTGGTGAGGTAGCGGTGGACGAGGAGCCGTGTGTAGACGCCCAAGCGCGCGGATCCTAGTCGCGTCGCGGGCTTTCGCGCCGGGGTAGCCTTGCGCGCCCCGCGTGCAGATGCACACCGTGATCGTCCTGGCGCTCGTGCTGTCGGCCGCGTCCGTGGCCGAGTGCGTGGCGTGGCCGCTCTTCGGCGTGCGCGCGTGGAAGGAATGGCGCCGGAGCCCGGTGGTTCGCGACGGCCTGCGGACGCCGCCCGACTCGTTCCCGCGCGTCTCGGTGGTGGTGCCCGCGCACGACGAGGAACGCGTCGCCGCCGACTGCGCCCGCAGCATCCTGGCGTCCGACTGGCCCGACCTCGAGGTGGTGTTCGTCCTCGACCGCTGCACCGACGGCACCGAGGCGGCGCTCGCCCCGGTCGCCGCGGCCGACCCGCGCCTGCGCATCGAGGTGAACCGCGACTGCCCGTCCGACTGGGCGGGCAAGTGCAATGCCGCGCGCGTGGGCGCGGCGCGGGCCACGGGCGAGCTGGTCCTCTTCGCCGACGCCGACACGCGCTTCGCCCCGCAGCTCGTGCGCGCCTCCGTCGGCATGATGCGCGCGCGCCGGCTCGACATGCTCTCGCTGTGGAGCTCGCCGCGCCAGGAACGCTGGTTCGAGCGGGTGGTGCAGCCGGTGACGGCCATCGTGATGCTCAAGCTCTTCCCGATGCGCCGGATCGACGGCACGCTCGGCCGGCGGCCCTTCGCCAACGGGCAGTTCATGCTCTTCGAGCGCCGCGCCTACGAGGACTTCGGCGGCCACGCCGCCGTGAAGGACGACCTCCTGGAGGACCTGGCGTTCGCGCGCGGCATGCGCCGCATGAAGATGCGCCAGGACTCCGCCATCGCCGACGGCATGCTGACCGTGGCCATGTACGACGCGTGGCCGGCCTTCCGCGAGGGATGGAAGCGGATCTTCATCGAGTCGTGCACGCGCAACCCGCGCCGCCTCGCCGAGCAGGCGTGGCAGATCGCGGCGATCGGCGCGGCGCTGCCTGCGGCGCGCACCGCGTCGCTCGCGCTCGCGCTTGCCGCGGTGCTCGCCCCGGATTCCTCGGTGGACGACGGCGCGATGCTCCTCGCGAAGCTCGCGGTGCTGGTGGCCGCCGCCGCCGCCGTGCTGCGCCTCTGCGTCGTCGCCGCGGCCTACCGGCTCGGCCGCTTCCCGGTGTGGGCGAGCGTCCTCTTCCCGGTGGCGACGGTCGCCGTCGCGCGCATCCTCCTCTCCGGCGCGCGCGACCTTCGCAACCGCGTCCCCATCCGATGGGGCGGGCGCTCCTACGTCCTCGAACCGAACGAGGCCTGAACCACATCATGCGAATCCTCCTCACCAACGACGACGGCATTGCCGCCCCCGGCATCGCGGCGCTCTTCGACGCGCTGCAGGGCCTCGGCGAGATCCGCGTCGTCGCCCCCGCCGACGTGCAGAGCGCCTCGAGCCACGGCATCACCTTCCACCATCCGCTCATGGTGCGCGAGGTGGAGGTGAACGCGCGCATGCGCGGCGTCGCGGTCGAGGGCCGGCCCGCCGACTGCGTCAAGGTCGGCATGCGCGCCCTGTGGCCCGAGTGGTACGGCGCCGGCGCGCGCCCGGACCTCGTGGTGAGCGGCATGAACGCCGGCGCCAACGTCGGCATCAACGTCATCTACTCGGGCACCGTGGCGGCCGCGGTCGAGGGTGCGTTCCTCGGCGTGCCGGCGATCGCGGTGAGCCTGCACCTGGGCGACCGGGGCCGCACGCACTTCGCGCGCGGCGCGCAGATCGCGCGCGCGGCCATCGACCGGATCCTGGAGCACCCGCTCGACGCACACCGCGTGATGAACGTGAACGTCCCGCGCACCGAGTCCGCCGACGCGCCCATGCCGCCGATCCGCGTGGTGAGCATGAACGTCGCCGCGGGGATCGACGGCTACGAGCGCCGCACCGCGCCCGACGGGCGCACGTACTACTGGCCCAGCGGCAACGGCATGGAGTTCTTCCACACGGCCGAGGGCA
>VEQS01000064.1 GCA_018883105.1 Phycisphaerales bacterium | reverse complement strand
CGATCAGGTTGCGCGCCTCCGGGGGCAGCGTGCTGGCGTAGATCTCCGCGCGCGGCAGCAGGCTCGTCATGAACTCCTTGCTGTGCTGGCAGAAGGCGTCGGCCTCGGTGTAGCTCAGGTTGATGAAGCGCCGTCCGAAGAACTCCCAGAAAAGCGTGTTGCTGTCGGGCGTGAGCGGGCCCATGAGTTCGGCGATGACGCGCGGCTGGAACATCGACCGGTGCAGTCCCAGGTAGTGGAAGCGCACCAGCGAGAGCAGCGAGCCCAGCTTCTCGCGGTGGCCGCGGTAGCCGGGCGCGAGGATCAGGCCCCCGAGCTCGCTCGGGCCGCTCTCGTCGGTCATCACCTGGATGGTCATGTGCACCGCGCCGGTGTTCAGGTCGCGGCTGAAGTGCTCGCGGCGGCGCACCTGCAGGTAGATCTGCGGCCAGCCCTCCCAGCCGATGCGGCAGATCAGCGAGCTCGTGCCGACCACGCCGCCGGTCTCGGTGTCCTCCAGGACGAACATGAACTGGCGCTGGCGGTCGTCGTCGACCTCGCCCGCGAAGCTGCGGCGGCTGCGTGCGACCTTCGCCGCGATGATGTCTCGGTCGGCCGGCAGGTTGATGAAGTGCACCATCCGCGCCAGCTTCAGGAGCGTCTGGACGTCGTCGGGGATGGCCTGGCGGATCACGAACACCGGACCACCAGTATCGGCGGAAAATGGTGCCGGGGGCGATATAACCCATTTTCCTGCAGGAAAATGGGTTATATCGCCCCCGGCACCTATTTCCGCATCGCCCGCTCGACGATCTCGAACACGGGTCCCCAGTGCTCCGGGCGCATGACGCCGACCGGGGGCAGCATGCGGACGTGGTACGGGTCGTGGCCGCAGTAGAAGGCCATCACGCCCTCCTCGAACATCGCGTGGAGGAGCTTCATGACCCGATCCTTGCTGCCGCCGTAGGGCGTGAACCGGCACATGCCGCCCGTGCCGCCGACCCAGTTCCGGTGCTCGCGCCCGAAGGCGTCGCGCACGGGCTCGAAGCAGGACGGGTTGCGCTCGATGAGCCGTGCCGCATGCTCGCGGAATGCCGCGTGCAGGCGCGCGTTCGCGCCGTCGGGGCCGTAGTGGCCGCCGTCGCGGAGCGTGCGCAGCGCCTCGAGCCCGACCGAGAAGGCAGAGGTGCTCGCCGTGAAGGTTCCGCTCAGGAGGCCGGGCTTCGGGTTCATCTCGGCGGTGAGCAGGCAGGCGCATGCCTGGCTCATCTTGCCGACCGTGACCACGTCGACGTGCGCGCCGAGGTCGAGCGCCTCGAAGCAGAACATGCGCTCGGTGCGCCCGAACGACTGGACCTCGTCGTCCCACACCGGGATCTTCGCCGCCTTGCACGTCTCGATGAGCGCCATGAAGAACTCGCGCGGCGCGACGTTGAAGCCGCCCTCGCCCTGCACGAGCTCCATGACGAAGCAGGCATGCTGGCCGGGATAGCGGTGCAGGTACTGCTTCAGGTGCCACACCGCCATCTCGGTCGAGCGCGCGCCGAGCTGCGGGTCGTAGAAGGGCATGTAGTCGACGAGCGTCGAGAGGGGCACCCCCTGCCGGTACGCCGCCGCGTCGCCGATCTGCGACATCGTGACGGAGCGGCCGAGGAAGCAGTCCTGGAACGCGATCACGCGCGGCGCGCCACCCGTCCGCTGCATGCAGACCTTGAGGGCCGACTCGTTGGCCATGCATCCCGAGTTGGTCACGAAGCAGTGCGCGAGCCGGCTCGTGCGCGAGGCCTCCTGCACCAGGAACTCGGCGAACGCGACGCTGTCCGGGTTCGAGGCGAGGTTCCCCTGCATGCAGAGGTCCGACAGCGCGCCGCGCAGCGCGGCCGCCAGCATCCGCGGGTCGCCGTGCCCGAACATGTGCACGCCGATCCCGTTGATCATGTCCCACTTCACGCTGCCGTCGGCAAGCTCGACGAGGGGGCCGTTGCCCATCCCCGCCCCGAGGTACGGCATGAGCGGGCCACGCCCGCGCACGGCCGCCGTCCGGGCCATGGCCTGCGCGAACGAGGCCTGGCGCGCCGGGTCGGCGGGCCGGGCGCCGGTGATCCGCGCCTGCGCCGCCCGCGCCGCCGCCACGATCGCGTCGATGTGCCCGGCGATGGCCGGGTCGGAGGCAAGCGGCGACGGGTTCGCGCTGATCGGTTCGGTCATCGGAGTCATCCTAGGAAACGGGAGGCGGGGACGCGGCCGTGCGCAGGAGCGACATCGCCAGGAGCTGCGCGCGGTCGACCAGGCCGTCGAGGTCCACCCACTCGTCGGTCCGGTGCAGGTTTCCGCCGCGAACGCCCAGCGTGTCCAAGGTCGGCAGGCCCGCGGCCTGCAGGTTGTTGCCGTCGCAGACGCCGCCGGTGAGCGCACGTGCGAGCGGATGCCCAAGCTCATCGGCCGCACGCTCGACGATGCGCACCAGGTGCTCGACCGGCGCGGTGAGCGGCTTGGCGGGCCGCCCCACGATGCGCTGCACGCGCACGCGCGGCACGTCGCCATCGCCGCCGGCGGCCAGCGCGTCGAGTCCGCGCTCGAGCTCGGCCTGCGCGGCGTCCCCGGAAAACCGCATGTTTCCCCAGGCATGCGCCCGGTCCGGAACGATGTTCGTCGCCGCCCCGCCCTGCAGCGGGCCGACGTTGACGATGCGCCCGCCTTCCGCCGAGGTGAGATCCTCCGCGCGCAGCACCCGCTCGCAGAGGACGCGCACCGCACTGACGCCGCGCGCATGGTCGCGGCCGGCGTGCGCGGCACGTCCCACCGCGTCGATCCGGAACTGCCCGGCACCCATCCGCTCGACCACCAGCGTGCCGCCCTCGCCCGCCGGCTCGAGCGCGAACCCCGCCGCATGGCCCGCCGCGCAGGCGCGCAGCGCGCGGTCGGATCCGAAGCTCCCCGACTCCTCGTCGGGCACCAGGATGAAGCTCCACGCCAGCTCGCCGCCCGCATCACGGATCGCCTCGAGCGCCGCGCAGGCGATCACGAGACCGCCCTTCATGTCCGCGGCACCGGGGCCCGTCGCACGCCCGCCGCCCGCGGCGGCCAGCGCGCGGAACGGGCCGTGCGGGTCGTGCACCGTGTCGAAGTGGCCGCTCAACAGCAGCCGTGGCCCGTGGCCCGCGCGGCGTGCGACCAGGATGTCCGCCACTGCCGCCGAAGGCTCCTGCCACGGCGGGTCGATCCACGCGGGCCGCGCATCGCACGGCACGTCCTCGAGGTCCGCGCCCAGCGCGCGCAGGCGGTCCGCGAGCGCCGCACGCTGGCGCACAAGGCCCGGCGCGAAGCCCTGGCCGGTCGGAATCGCCACCCACGCCGCCAGTTCGTCCTCCATGCGCGCACGCATTGCGGAGAGCCGCGCGCACGCGTCGCGCTCGATGGCCTGCAGGCTCATGCCCCACCGCCCGGCCATGCGCCGAGGTCAAGCTTGCCCTCGTACACCTCGACCGCCGGGCCAGCCATCTGGACGCCGGATTCGCCGCCGTCCCAGGAGAGGTGCAGGTCGCCGCCCGGCAGGTGCGCCAGGAGCGGCGAGCGCGTGCGCCCGGTCACCAGGCCGGCCACGCACACGGCGCTCGCGCCGGTGCCGCAGGCCTGCGTGGCGCCGCTGCCGCGTTCCCAGGTGCGCATCCGCACCTCGCCGGGGCCCACCACCTGGACGAAGTGCGCGTTCACGCGCTCCGGGAACCAGGCATGCCGCTCCAGGAACGGGCCCGCATGCTCGAGCGGCACCTGCGACACGGCCCGGCAGTAGAGCACCGCATGCGGGTTTCCCATCGAGACGAGCGTCATGCGCGGCTCCAGCCCGCACGACGCCTGCCACCCCGCGGGTGCACCGCAGCCCCGCCAGAAGGCCTCGTCGATCGGGTGGTCCACGACCGCCGACGCGGGCGACGTGCCCGGGATCGCCGCGGGGATGCGCGCGCACGCCAGGATCGGCGGACCCATGTCGACGGTGGCCTCGCACACCGTGCCGTCGTGGCCGCCGCGCCGCCACGCGACCTCGAGCACGCCCCGCCGGGTCTCCACGCGCAGCGGGTTGCGGTCGGACAGCCCGCGGTCGACGGCGAACTTCGCCACGCAGCGGATGCCGTTGCCGCACATCATGCCCTCGCTGCCGTCGGCGTTGAACATCCGCATGCGCACGTCGGCATCGACGCCCGCGCTCACCGGCTCCACGACGATCAGCCCGTCGCTGCCCACGCCCACGTGCCGGTCGCTCACCCAGCGCGCAAGCGCCGGCGCATCGTCCACCGGGAACTGGTTGCCGTCGACGTAGACGTAGTCGTTCCCCAGCCCGTGCATCTTCGCGAAGTCGACCGGCGAGTTCACGGCCGCTTCACGGTGCCGAGGTCGATGACCAGCGGGCCGTGCCGGTAGAAGTCGACGTTCATGGTGTCGCGGCGCACGAAGGTCATCACCAGGCAGTTGGCACGCGTGCTGTTGGCGTAGCCGAAGTCGCCCATGTGCGGGCCGGCGTATCCGCCGTTCTCGTACTCCTGCGCATGCAGGTGGAAGTGGAAGAGCGCCGTGTAGCCCTGGTCGAAGAGCTCCTGCGGGGCCTCGAACTTGAGGTCGCTGCCCGTGACGCGCGGCCGCACCTCGACGACCGACCAGTTGCCGGCGTCATCGATGCGGATCACGCCGCCGTACTCGGTGCGGCGGTCCTGCTGGTCGCGGTCGCCCATGTCGAAGAGCCGGGCCCGCACCGCCGGGTCGTCCACGAGGGCGAGCGCCAGGTTGCAGGCCACCAGGTCGATCCACCGCACCTCGTCGCGCTGCAGCCCGAGCACCTCGGTGCGCCGCGGCCCGGTCTCCCATCCGGTGAAGTTCGCGCTGTACTTCGAGGCGTCACGCGTGCGCAGTCGCACCATGAGGTCGTCGTAGAGCTCCTCGCGCGAGCGCGACAGAAGTTCCGGCGCATGCTTGTGCGCGGCCAGCGCCACCGGCACGCCGCGCAGCTCGAAGCCCTGCTTGCGGTCCTCGGGAATCGCGCGCAACGCCTCGCCGGCGGCCTTCCAGTACCCCGGCGACGCGTTCGCGCGCAGCTTGGCGAGCCACAGGAGCTCCTCGCGCGTCTCGGGCAGGATGCCGAGGTCGTCGACGAGCTGCTTGATGTCGCGCAGCATGGCATCGTCGGGGCGGATCGAGCTCTTCATGACGAGCTCGCGCAGCGCGGTGCGCTCGTCGAGCCGGATGAGGATCTCCCAGGTGCGCGCGCGCAGCCCCGCCTGGCGCGTCGGGTGCGACTCGTTCAGGACGGCGAAGAGCGCGTCCGACACCCGGTCGGGCCCGTACATCGCCGCGAGCGCCGCGAACTCGGGCCGGCCGCGCTCGTCGGGGCCCCAGACCGGCACGGCGCCCGCCCAGGAGTTCACCACCACGGCCGTGAAGTCCTTCATCCCACGGGCACCGATCTGCTCAAGCACCCAGCGGCGGAACTCGAAGGAGTCCATCCGCACGATGTTGGTCTCGAGCGCCTCGCGCAGACCGGTCCGATCGTCCTCGGACAGCAGGTCGAACGCCGCCTGGCGCGTCCCGAGCGCCACGCCCGGGGCGAACACCAGCCGCCGCACCTCGCGCGCGGCGTCCTTGTCGATGGGTCGCGCGCCGGCGGCGAGCCCCTTGATCGCCCCCAGCTGCTGCTCGGAGAGGCTCCGTGGGTTCGAGAGGACCGCCATCGGGTCCTTCGGCGGGGCCGTGCACGCGCCGAGCCCAACGGCCACCGCGCACGCGCACGCCGACGCCGCGCTGCATGCCCAGCCCACGAAACGGACCATGGTCAGCCCGACTCGCCGGCGGGGCGGATCTGGCCGGCGATGCCGGGCGGCGCCTCGTCTGCCTTCAGGATCTGGTCGGCCACCTCACGGCGGTGCACGTCGACCTCGCGGGGGAACTCGAAGGCGATGCGGACGCGATCACCCTTGATCGCCGCAATGCGGACGATGCCCAGGGGGGCGGCAGGGTTGCCGATCACGACCTCTTCCCCCTCTCGACGGGTGATCACGAGCATCGGGCGAGCCTCCTGCCTGCGCCTCGCCAACCAGGGCGACCGTCCTGCCAGCCACCCGGTCTCGCGACCGATCCATGTGGCCTTCTGGCAGCCGGCGGCGTACGTGCCGCGCGCAAGATGAGCGTAGCGAGGACATCGGGTCGGCCCTCCATCCAGCGTTGAAATTTGGCCCACTTGGCGACAGGCGACCGGCGTACCCGCCCTGCCAGCGCCCCTGGGCTTGGACCGTAACTCGTTGCAGCATCATGAAATGGAATGCCCCCGCGCCGGGCGACCGACGCGGGGGCAACGACGGAATCCAGGGCCCCGTGGCCCACTTCTGCCCCGCCCTCGCCGACCATGGCGAGCCGAGGCGCACTGCGTGCCGTGCCATCCGTGGCGCGGCAGACCGTCCCGGACGGCCCCGCAAGGGGCGTGCTCCGGAAGCGACACCGTCCGTGGCGTCGCGGAGCATGGCGCCGAAGCGCCCGTCCCGGAGGATTCGTCCGCGATCCGTGCCGACGAGCCCTCCGAGGGCGACGTGCGCGTCCCACCCAACGCACGCCGCCCGTGTTCGAGATGTCGGCTGGGCACGTCGGCCGCCAGCCGCGGCGGGGCTCAGGCCCCGTGGCGCTGCTGCGCGGCGGCCAAGGCCAGCCGCGCACGGCGCCAGATGTCGTCGGACGAAGGCTGCATCCGCTCCTGCTCCTGCTTCCAGGCGGCGGGGGCAGCCAATTCCAGGTGGTCGCGAACGCCGAGGATCATGATTGGGCCTCCCAGCCCGAACTTGTGGAGGAGGCGATCCGGGATGCGGACGCGGCCGGCGTTGTCGAGCGGCACGCGGGCCGACTGCGAGAACACCAGCCGCTCGAAGTCGTGCATCGAGGGGTCACCGACCAAGGAACCACCGAGGTCCTTGGACAGGTTGGCAAACGTCCGCTCCGGCCAAAGCCAGAGGTACCCATTCGGGCCAGGAGCGGCGATGAACGCGTCGCCGTGAACCTTGGGGTCGATGACTTCCCGCAGCTCTGACGGGATCGCCAGACGCTGCTTCTGATCCAACGTGTGCTCGTATTCGCCGAGGAAGAGCAAGGGATCGGTCCCATTGGGGATACGCAACACAGTACCCCACAACGCCCCACCTTGCAACCCCTTCACCCCCTCTTTCCTTCAAATTTTCTGACTTGGTCCGAGAACCGCCCGCACATCCGGAACCTAAGTCTTCGCGTTTCAGGCATTTGTGGACGCCGACCCCATTCGCGATCAGAATTGATGCGCATTGCCGACCCGCGCCCCCTCCCGGCCGTATCCGGAAGGTCGTCGCCGCATCCCGGAACGAACGTCAGGAGACCCATGATCCCCCGCAACCGACACGCCCTCGACTGGGTGCCCGCAGAACGGTCGGACGTGGCGCCGGTGCTCGACCGGATCCCGACGGGTTCGTTCATCCTCACCTCCGGACACGCCGACGTTCGCGCCGGCGTGAGCGTGCGGTGGGTGCAGCAGTGTTCATCGTCACCGCCCATGGTCCTGGTGGCCGTGACGAAGGGCCATGTCCTCAGCCCGCTGATCCGCGACAGCCGGGCGTTTGCCATCTGCCAGCTCGACCCCGCCGACCGAACCACCGCACGCGCCTTCGACCTGCAGACGCCGGGCATCGACCCGTTCATCGGCGCGCCGATCGACCGCACCGCGAGCGGCTGCCCCGTCCCCGCGCGCGCCATCGGCTACATCGACTGCGAGCTCGCACGCCACGTCGACATCGACGGCGACTGCGAGATCTACGTCGGCATCGTCCACCACGCGTCGAACCTGCTCGACCCGCGCGACGTCGCGTCGTGCCTCTGCGAGCGCGGCGAGCCTGCACGCAAGCCCACGGCCCCGGCCGTCCCGGCTCGCCGGCCGTCCGCGATCGCGAAGAAGCCCGTGGCCGCGATGCGCCCGCCGACGCGCGATGCCGCCAAGTCACGGGGCCGCGCGCGCTGACGCCGCCCTGTCGGCGCGTCTCTCCCTAGACTTCGCGCGATGAGGCCCCTGCCGACGTCCCGCGGGACGTTCGCCAATCCGTCGAACCGCTTCGGCTGCGACTACCGCGCCGAGGCCGCCCTGCTCGGCGCGCCCCCCGTGCCGGTGGTCGACGTGCACTCGCATGTCCACGGCACGTCGGCGGCGGCCCTGCTGCGCGAGTCGATGGACCTCTACGGCATCGCGCGCATCCACTCGATGACGCGCCTCGAGGACATCGAGGGGATCCGCGGCGTGCTGGGCGACCGGGTGCGGTTCATCGCCGTGCCGGACTTCGCGAACCCCGACCGGCTCGCCGCCCATGGCACGGAGTTCCTGCGGCGCATCCGCGACTTCCGGCGCGAGGGCGCGTCGATCTGCAAGTTCTGGGCGGCGCCGCGCGGCATCGACTATGGGATCGAGGCCGGTGACCCACGGCTCCTCGCACTCGACGCGCCGCACCGGCGCGCCGCCATGGACGAGGCCGCGTCGCTCGGCATGGCGTTCATGGTGCACGTGGCCGACCCGGACACCTGGTTCGCGACGAAGTACGCCGACAGTTCGCGCTACGGCACGAAGGCGTCGCACTACGAGCCGCTCGAACGGCTGCTCGACGAGTATCGCGTGCCGTGGATCGCGGCGCACATGGCGGGCTCGCCCGAGGACCTCGACTTCCTGGACGGGCTGCTGTCACGCCACCCCAACCTGTCGATCGACACCAGCGCCACCAAGTGGATCGTGCGCGAGGTGAGCCGCCACCCCGCCGGGCGGGTGCACGGCTTCATGCGCCGCTGGCACGGCCGCATACTCTTCGGAAGCGACATCGTCACCAACGACGACCACCTGCGGGGCGGCGACAAGCCCACCGAGATGGCCGCCAAGGCCTCCGACTCGGAGACCGCCTTCGACCTCTACGCCAGCCGCTACTGGGCGCTTCGCACCCTGTGGGAGACGGGCCACGAGCTCGAGAGCCCGATCAGCGACCCGGACCTGGCGATGGTCGACCCGGCGCGGAGCCCGCACGACGCGCCGACGCTCCGCGGCACGTCGCTGCCCCGCGAGGTGATGGCCGAGTTCTATGCGGGTGCAGCCTCGAGGATCGCCGGCGAGGCCGTGCCCGCCGCGCCCACGGCCGCCCCGGCCCCGGCCGTGCGCTGACCCAGCACCGCGTGCACCGCCAAGGCGCCCAGGTTCGGGCGCCGCAGGTCGAACATGCGCACCCGCGGATGGGCGCGCAGCGCCGCGGCCGCGGCCGTGCCGTCGGCGATCGCCATGGGGACACCGGCACGGACCAGGAGTTCGGCACCCATCGCGTCGCCGCGCACGGGCGCGCGCAGCGCCGACCGCGGAATCGCCGCCCACCACCGTGCCAACCCGCGCGGCGGGCGCGCCAGCTCGTCGACCACCACCGCGGCATCGAGGGCGAGCCCCACGTCCACGGCGCCCGCGAGCAGCTCGGGATCGTCGGCGCGCTCGTCGAGCACGATCCGCCACGCACCGCCGGCCACGCCCGACCAGCCCGCGGCACGGGCCGCGTGCCGGCAGTCGGGGTGCGCCACCAGCGTGATCGGACGCCCAAGCACCGCCGCACGACCGACCACGTCGAGGGCCACGCGCGCGTCGGTCGCACGCGGCGGGCTCGCCACCAGCAGGCACGCTCGGTCGCCCGGCTGCACGCCCCACGCCCCGCGGACCTCGGCGGAGTCCAGCGACGGCGCCGGCCGCGGCAGCGGCCATGCACCGAGCTCGACCGGCCGCGCGCCCGCGGCGCGCACGGCATCGACCGCGCGCTCGCCGAGCGCCAGCGCCGGTGCCCCGCGCACCGCCGAGCCGATCGCGCGGGCGATCGCCGCACGGCCGAGCACCGGCGAGCCGAGCGGCGGCGCGACGGCGGCTGCGACGCGCACGCCGCAGGCTGCCGCCCGCCGGGCGTCGAAGGCGGTGCCGAGCACCACCACCCTGAGCGCACGGTCGCGCGCGAGCTCCGCGAGCGCGCGAAGGCGCGGCGGCGACAGCACGCCTGCCTCGGCGACCGCCGTGCGCACGTCATGGTCCAGCATGGGCCGGTCGGCGGGCATCGCGTCAGCCCTCCATCGAGGTGGTGACGCCCTGGCCGAACCCCTTCGGGTCGTGCTCGTGGAAGAGCTGCGTGATCTTGAGCGCCAGGCGCTTCGCCAGCAGGTCCTCCAGGCGGCGCCGCGAGGCGGAGGTGCGGTAGGCCTCGTTGCCCAGCGCATTCATGTCCGCCACCACCGGGTAGCCGGCGGGGTCGGCGCCGTCGGGGGGGAACAGCCGCTTCTCCTCCTTGACGTCAATCACCTTGACGCGCGCCATCGCGGTCGGCTTGGGCGTGGCGCCGTCCGGGGACAGCACGAACGCCTCCATCTCGACGTAGACGACGACGTCGGCATTCACCGCGCGTCCGAGGTCCTCGATCGCGATGCGCTTGGTGGCCGACTCGTTGCGGCGGACATAGGCGATCAGCTCGCGGCCGCTCACCACCTCGTCCACGAGCTCGAGCGACTTGAGCGACTGGCCGATGTCGTCGGCGAGCACGGCGCGCAGCTGCAGGCGGCTCATCGCGCTGCGTCGGTCGTCGACGAAGACCACGGTCTTGCGGTCCTTCGGCAGCGTGAACTCGGCGGGCGTCTTGGGCGGCCCCTGCGCGACGTAGAGCGCCGGCGTGATGATGTTGCATCCCGCGGGCGCCAGGAGCGCCACGGCCAGGAACGCGGGGACGAGGGAGCAACGCCGCATCGTCATCCCTTCAGCCGCTTGTTCGGGTACTTGTCGACGAGATGGTCGTAGAACAGCTTGTTCACCGTCTGGGTGAACTTCGCCACCAGGCCCGTCTGGATCGCATCCTCCTGCGCGCTCTCGCGGCTGAGGTCGGCGACGTCGGGGAACTTGACCGCCACGCTGTACTCCTCGACGAACGCGTCGGGGTCGAGAGAGTCGCGCTCGATGATGCCGATGCTTGCGCCGGCCATGCCGTCCCAGATCCAGCGGTTGCCGGGCGGGTGCAGGCGGAACTCGAAGATGTCGACGAGCACCACGCGGTCCACGCCGAGCTCCTCGGCCACCTGCCCCAGCGGCAGCGTCGTCCAGCTCGGGGTGCGGTAGGCCCACGCGAGCGACTCGCGCCAGTCGAGGACCTGCGCTCCGCTGACGTGCTTGCGGATGCCGGCGGCGACGTTGCCGGCGACGTTGGGCACCACGGTGGGGTACTCGTAGAGCACGCCGCGCTCGGCGTTCACGAGCACCGCCACGGTCTTGTTCTCGAGGCCCCGGTACTTGGCAAGCACCTCGACCTTCTTCTCGACCTCGATCGCCTCGCCCACCTTGGAGGCGACGCCGAAGATGCCGCAGCCGCCGAGGACGCCGAGGAGCGCGCAGGCAAGGAGCGTGGGGATGGCGGTTCGGGCGTTCATTGGATCACGGAAGGTCGCAGCGTCCGAAGGGCATGGCGCCGCGCATCGCGGCCACCTTGTAGCCCCAGGCCACGAGGGCGAGTGCCGCGCCCGCCACCAGCACCCGCGGCGTGAGGCGCGCGCCCAGCACGTGGCCGATCCGTGAGCCGGTCGCTGCCACGAAGAGGCAGGTGACGGCAGATGCCGCGGTCACGACGGCCAGCACGCACCCCATGGGCTGTACGCGGAAGGACGCCCAGAGGCTGCCGCGGACCGCGAGCGAAAAGGACGTCGTCATGCCGCACGTGGGGCACGGGATGCCGAAGCCCACGATCCAGCCGCAGGGCGACAGGCCCAGGGCCTCGTGCGTTCCGACGCCGCGGGCGTCGGGCCGCAGCCAGGCCGCGGTGGCCAGGAGGAGCAGGAAGGCGGCCGCAAGCAACGCGCACACCGCGCGCTCGCCGCGCGTGGCGCGCAGGGCCGACGGGCGCGTCGGCGGGGCCGTGGCGATGGATGCGGCCAGCGTCATGCTGCAGGTCCAAAAGCGTACCTTCCGCCGACGATGACGGCCGACACGACCCTGGCGGCGCCGGACTGGTGGCTCGACGCGCACCTCGACCTCGCCTACCTCGACCTGCACGGGCCGCCGGTCGACGCGGAGGCGCCCGACCTCGCGGCGCGCGGCGTGAGCCTGCCGGCGCTCGCACGCGGCCGGGTGCGCCTGGCACTCGCCACCATCTTCACCGAGCACGGCGCGGCCGCGGATCCGTGGGGCTATCGCGATTCCGAAGACCTCGACGGTGCACACGCCGCGGGCGTCCGCCAGCTCGAGGTGTACGAGCGGCTCGAGCGCGCCGGACGCGTGCGCATCGTGCGCACCGCCGCAGACCTCGACGCATGCGCCGCGGCGCCGACCGGTGCGCCGCTCGGCATCGTGATCCTCATGGAGTGCGCCGACCCGATCCGCACGCCCGACGAGGCCGCGTGGTGGCATGCGCGCGGGGTGCGCGTGGTGGGCATGTCGTGGGGCCACGGGTCGCGATGGGCCGGCGGCAACGCGCGGCCCGGGCCGCTCACCTCGGCGGGGCGCCGGCTGGTCGAGGCCCTCGATGCGCTGGGCGTCCTCCACGACGCGAGCCACCTCTCCGACGAGGCCTTCGACGGGCTGTGCGCGGCGACCGGGCGCACGATCGTCCTGACCCATTCAAACGCGCGCGCCCTGCTCTCGCCCTCCGAGCGGCACGCCACCGACGCGCAGCTGCGCGAGGTGGCGCGCCGCGGCGGCGTGGCGGGGCTGAACCTCTACGGAAAGTTCCTGGCAAGCGCCCGCCCCGCGACGCTCGACGACGCGGTGCGGCACGTGATGCACGTGGGCGAGGTCGCGGGCCGCGCACACGTCGGGCTCGGCAGCGACTTCGACGGCGGATTCCTGCCCGCAGACTGCCCGCCAGGGTGCGGGCGGCCCGAGGAGCTCGGGGCGCTCGCGCGCGCGCTCGCGGCCCGCGGCACGTGCGCGCACGACGTCGAGGCGTTCGCGCACGGCAACTGGATGCGGGTGCTGCGGCAGGCGCTCGGCGGGAGCGCGGGGACGCCCTAGCCGCCGCAGCTGGCTGCGTCGTTCAGGGGCAGCACGACCTGCACCGCACCCGACGGAGTCTCGGCACGCACGACGACGTCGAGCAGCACGCCCGTGCCATGCAGCGCGACGGCCTGGCGCGCGTCGTCGAGCACGATGCGCTCGCGGATCTCGAAGCCGCCGCGCAGGTCGGCGAAGGCGAGTCCCAGCAGTTCGCGATGCGCCGTGGCCCAGGCGTGCGCGGCGCGCACGCGCGCGAGCTGGTCGGCGCGGCCGACCACGTGCAGGCGACGATCATCGTCGAGGGCAAGCTCGATCTCCGGCACCGAGGGGCACTCGAGGCCGAGCGGGCGCAGGCCACGCAGGAGCGGGACGAGGCGTGCCGGCAAGGCGACGTTGGCCGCGGCCGCGACGGCCGGGATGGCGGCGGGACCCGGTGCCACGGGAGTCGGCGGCGCGGCGGGAGTCGGCGGCGCAGCGGGCGCGGCCACGGGCGCCCGGGGCGCCGGCGACACCGCGGGCGCCGGCGCGACCGGCTTCGCACTTGCCGACGCATCGATCGGGATCGGCGCCGGCGGCTCGGCCGTGTCGTCGAAGCGACGGGCCGCCGCCTCGCGGGCGCGGCGGAGCGACCGCAGGAAGTCCGCGGCACCCGGGCATTCGGCCGCCGGGTACGTCGCGCGCGCGCTCGACTCGACGCGCTCGATGCGCGGCAGCCGCGCGGCGAGGTCGGTCTCGATCCCAAGGAACGACCGCACCGCGTCACCGAGGCGCGCGTAGGCCTGGTCCGCCTGCTCGGGCGACGCGCCCGCGATCGCGACGCCGACCTTCGACAGCGGGTGCCCGCGGTTCGTGCACTCGTCGGACAGCTGCTTGAGGCGCAGGTAGCTGCCCGTGACGGCCGCCTCGTCGGCACCCATCAGGAGCACCACGCGCTCGGCGCCGATCACGGCATCGACCGGCGGCGCCTCGGCAGGGACGCACGCCACCCAGCGGCGGAGCCCGGCCGCGGCACGCGGCAGCCAGCCGGCGACGGCGCCTGCACCCGGCGGCGGCACCTGTCGGCCATCGGCTCGCAGCAGCTCGAGCGTCACGTCCTCGCGCTCGAAGCGGACGAGCGCCGTAGGCCCGTGGGCGCGCGCCACCTCGTCGGCGAATTGCGTGGTCCACAGGCCGGCCATGACGGGCAGGTTGCCGACGAGCACCACCGTCACCTCGCCGACGCGCGGGCCGTCGGCGGACGTCGAATGTGACGGCGACCCACCGCCCGAGGTGAAGAGCGCGGTCAGGCTCCCGTAGGCGTCGGCGTTGGACATCGCAACGATCCTCCGTGACGGCGATTCAGCCCGGCGATTCCGCCGCCGGGACCTCGCGTCCCGCGCCGGGAACGCCGAGCCCGCGCATCCGCTGCGCGAGTTCCGCCGCACGGCCGCTTTGGGCGGGCGTCGCGGGGCCGGTTCCGTCGAAGACGGCGCCCGACCCCTCGGCGGTGCCCGGAACATACACCGGGATGCCGGGGACGCCAGACTCGGTCGCGGCGGTGGGCGCAAGCGCCGGCACCTCGGTCGCCACGACCCACGCCGCCAGCGCGCGGAAGTCGTCGTGCGCGGGCGTGCCGGGCGCGTAGGCCACCACCGACTGCCCGTAGCTGGCCGCCTCGCGGAGCACC
>VEQS01000207.1 GCA_018883105.1 Phycisphaerales bacterium | reverse complement strand
GCCCCTGACCAAGCCCACCCCCACCCGCTCCCGCATCATGGCCGCCATCCGCGGCCACGACACCGCGCCGGAACTCCTGGTCCGGTCCGCGCTCCATCGCCACGGGCTGCGGTTCCGCCTGCACGCGCGCGACCTGCCGGGCCGGCCGGACATCGTGCTGCCGCGGCACCGCACGGTGATCCTGGTGCATGGCTGCTTCTGGCACCGCCACATCGGCTGCGCGCGCAGCACGCTGCCGGCGACGAACCGAGCCTGGTGGGTGGCGAAGCTGCGCCGCAACCGGGCGCGCGACCGGCGTGCGCTGCGGGACCTGCGTGCCGCGGGCTGGCGCGTGATCGTGGTCTGGGAATGCGAACTCGGCTCGGGCCGCGGGAGCGCGGTGGAGCGCGCGGCACGGCTCGAGCGGTTCGCCCGCACGTTGGTGCGCCGGGTGCGCCGGTCGTAGCCTGCGGCGATGGCCCGCGCGCGCGTCGCCCCGACCTCCCGTCCCCTGGGACTTTCCGACCTCGCAAACGTCGGACCCGCCACGCTCGCCGACTTCCGGACGCTCGGAATCCGAACGGTCGCGCAGCTTGCCCGCCAGGACGCCTTCCGGCTCTACGACCGCCTCTGCCGGCGCACGGCCGCGCGCCACGACCCGTGCTGCATCGACGTCTTCATGGCGGCGATCGCGCAGGCCCGCGGCGGACCGGCGACGGCCTGGTGGAAGTTCACGGCAACGCGCAAGCGGATGCTCGCCGCGGGCGCTCGCCCGAAGCGCACCCGTCCGGCCGCCCGCACGACGAATCGCTGAACCCGTCGTTTCGTAGCATCTTCACGCCATGGCGCTCACCCTCGACACCGTCCACGCCTCCGAATCGCACTCGCATGTGCGGCTCGTCGGCGAACTCGACATCCACGGCGTGCGCGTGGTGGAGCTCAAGTTCACGGCCTCGACCGCGAGCCGCCGCACGCACGCGATCGTCGACCTCTCGCAGGTGACGTTCATCGCATCGCTCGGCATCGGGATGCTGGTGGGCGTCGCCCGGGCGCTCGGCGCGGGGAAGCACCGGCTGGTCCTCGTCGCCCCCCAGCCGCAGGTGGCGACGGCGCTGCGCACGGCTCGGCTCGAGTCGCTGATGCCGATCGCAGCCGACCTCGACGCGGCGCGCGCGTTGGTGGGCGCTGCGTCTCCCGGGACCTGAGGATTTCACGCCCATCGCCGTACCATCGGGGTCGCGGACGTGCGCGCCTCGATCTCGGCGTGTCTGGCGTTGCTCCTTGCGGGGCCTGCGCATGCCCAGCCGCCTTCCGTCGACTTCACCCGGGACATGCGCCTCACTGACATGCATGGCCGGGTGATGCGCGAGTGGCTCTCTCAGGGCGGCGGTGCGGGCTTCACCGGGCGCGCAAGCGACGGCTCCGATGGGTCGCGCCGGCGCGCCACCTCCCACTTCGGCGCCACTTTCTCCGCGGTCTCCACCCAGAAGCCGAGCGTCTCTGCGGTCGGCGTCCACTCGCGTCCGGTGCCGACCTCGCGCAGGCTTGCCACCTCGGGTGACGCAGTCACGCGCCAGATCCATCGTCCGTCGTGCCGCCGCCCTCCGGACACCACGACTTCGCCGAGGAACGAGATCGGCGCGACGTCCGCCGGCTCCTCGATGCGACCGAGCGTGCGCGCGTTTATCCCGGAGATCAGCCCATCGAGCCGCGACGTGTCCGGCTCCGGCGGCACCTCCATGCTGCGCCACCACAGGAACGTCGGCGTGCCGAGCAGCGCCACGTGGCGCACGTTTTCGTCGTAGCAACGCGGATCCCTGGGGAAGCTGACGATCGACTGCCCCGCCGAGTCCCCTTCGTACGACAGGTGCGCGATCCACGGGATGAGCGGCACCGTCGGCGCGCCACGGACGCATGAACGTGCCTGCTGCTGGCACATCAGGAAGCTGTGCCAGGGAGTGCGCTTCACGCGTGCCTGACCCGTCCATGCAATCCGCGACGGATCCGCCGGATCGATGAACAGGTTGACGATGCTCGACACCTCGCCGTAGAGCGACGGCGATGCCGCGTTCCCAAAGACGTTGTCCTGAGGCTGCTGATGCCCGTTTCCCTCGGGAGCCGGCCGGTCCATGGAGCGCTGTCCCTGGTAGTTGCAGCCGATGATCTTGGGAAACGTGGCGACGGCGGGCTCCCACAGGGCCACGTTCATGGCGCCTGCCGCATACCTCCCCATGGCCGAGTTCCATCGCATGTAGGTGCCGGCGCTCCCGGGCGACCGGATCGATGACGCGGACAGCGACGCAATGTCGCCGAGCAGCTGGCTGAGCGGAGGCAGCCCGTAGCGTGGCTCGTTCCACCTCGGGTCGGCGCGAAGCGCCTCGATCTGCGCGTCCGTCGCCCACCATGTCGACAGCCTGCCCCACTCCTCGAAGTCGCCGACGAGCAGGTCGATCTCGCCGCCGCAGTACTTGAGCAGGTGCAGGATCCGCGGCCAGTCCTTGGCGATCTCCTTGATGGCCGCATCCGGCCAGGGCGTCGGAAACGCCCTTCCGCCCGCCTCCGCCTGGTCGGCGCGCTGTCCCCAGAAGCTGTGGCAATAGCGGTTGATCAGCACCGCCCGCCGCCCCGGCGGGATGGCCCTCAGCCGCCTCGCCAAGTCCTCGGCATTGACCGATTCGCTCTGCGCGAATGGCCTGAAGTCCCCGGGAAGCAGCACCATTCGCTCCATCGTCCCGAGTCCCGCGGGCACCGAGCCCCACGATGAAACCCAGATCGGATGCTTCACCTCACCGGCACCCGGCGGCTGCGCCGACGTGGCCCCATGCACCAGCAACACGGCCAGTGCGGCTGCCGCGATCACGTCCCCTGTTCCGTGTCGCCTGCCCTCAGCCGAGCCTCCATCGCCGCGAGTCCCTCGTCACGCCACTCGGCGAGCTTCGCCGTGGGCACGCCCAGCTCCCGGCTCAGCACCTCGAGCGACTCGCCGCGCAGGATGCGCAGCACGACCGCCGACCGATTCTGGCTCGACTGACGTGCACGCGCGGCGGCAGGCGACTCCTCCTCGCTCGACAGCACGTTCACCCAGCTCGGGCGGTCGCCCCGGGGCATGCCGGAGATGATCCAGTCGTAGAGCGCCAGCGTCCGGGCCGTCACCGACGACCACTGGTACTCGTCGAGCATCCAGCGGCGGCCGCGCTCGCCCATCTCCGCAAGCTGCGGGCGCGTCCGCTTCATCGCGTCGCGCATGGCGGCGACCAGCGGATCCACGCCTTGCTCGATCCACCAGCCCGCGCCGTGCGAGACGATCTTGCCCCACGGTGCGCCGGTAGTGACGATGACGGGCGTGCCCGCCGCCAGCGCTTCCGCGATCGTGATGCCGAAGTTCTCCGTCTTCGTGGGC
>VEQS01000206.1 GCA_018883105.1 Phycisphaerales bacterium | reverse complement strand
CCCACGAACATCTCCACGAAGTCCGAGCCCGAGATCGAGAAGAACGGCACGTCTGCCTCGCCGGCGATGGCCTTGGCAAGCAGCGTCTTGCCGCAGCCGGGCGGGCCCTCGAGCAGCACGCCGCGCGGGATGCGGCCGCCGAGCTTCTGGAAGCGCTTGGGGTTCTTCAGGAACTCGACGAGCTCGGTGACCTCCTCCTTGGCCTCGTCGATGCCGGCGACGTCGGCGAAGGTGACGTTCACGCTCTCCTTGGTCTGCACGCGGTGCCGGCTCTTGCCGAAGCTGCCGAGCATGCCGCCCGGTCCGCCCCCCGCGCCGCGCATGGAGCGCGACAGGAAGAAGATGAGGAGCCCGAAGAGGAGGAGCGGCCCGATGATCGTGAGGAAGAGCTGCCCGAGGAACGAGCTGCCGACGTTGACGACGTTGGGCACGCCCTGCTTGTTGAGCTCGGCGTGATAGAACTCCATCGCCCGCGGGTCGAGCGCGACGGTGATGGTGGTCGGGCCCTTCTCGTCGGTCACGCCGGGGACGCTGCCGGGCTTGAGCTTGGCGACCGCCTGCGAATCGGTGATCTCGACGTCGCCGGCGATCTTGCCCTCGCGGGCGTAGGTCATCAGCTGCTCCCACGAGACCTTCATGCCCTGCGGGCCGCTCGAGGTGAGCACCACGTAGACGAGGCCAAGGAGCGCCACCAGCATCACCCACGTGAGCGCGCCGCCGCCGCGGCGCGGCGTGCCGCCCTGCGGGCCGCGCGGGCCGCCCTCGCGGCGACCGGCGTCCTTGCCGCGGGGTTCGTCGTCGGCCATGTGGATCGCGGTGGCGTTGGGCATCCGGCGCTCGGGGGTGGGGGCGGTCATCGGGTTCCGGAACGATATGCGTTCCGAGGCCCCCCGGTTCACCATCCGGCCTGCATGTTCGCCACGACGTCGGTCGCCAGGTTCTGGACGACGGCAAACCGCCCGATCTCGGTGGGTTCCGCGGACGGTCGGCTGGGCACGAAGACCGCGCTCGCCGTGAAGCCGTTGCGGGCGACGATCGGCTTGCCGGTGCGCTGGTCGATCCACTCCCAGTCGATGGTGACCTCGTAGAGGGCTTCCTCGGTGAGGCCGGTGCTGCGGCTCTTGGACAGCTCGCGCACCTCGCGGCGGCGCACCGTGCCGCGCAGGACGGTGTCGGCACGGGACTCGGAGGAGATTCGGTACGGCGTCATCGCCTGGACCTCCTTGATGATGGCCTCGGTGAGCTGGCCGTTGAGCGGCCGGTCGTACGTGTCGTTGCGGAACACGTTCACCGCGATGGTCCGGTACTCCTTCGGGTAGCGGTTGCGGACGGCGTAGGCGCCGGCCTGCTCGGGTCCCGACGAGCACCCCGCAATCGCCGCGCCGGCCGCGAGGCAGCACGCGGCCAGGGCGGCGCGCAGGGCGTGCATGGTCATGGCTTCGGCTGCCCCTCTGGAGCGGCCGGCGCGATGATTTCGGCCTCCGTGGACTCGGTGCGCGTCTCGGCCTCGGGCCCGAGGCGCTGGGCGCGCTCGGACGCGGCGAGCAGCTCGCGCCGGATGCCCGCGTAGTCGGGTGCGGTCTTGCGGACCGACTCCGGGAGCCGCGCGAGCACCTGGTCGATCACGCGCAGCGCCTGGAGCGTGGCCACCGAGCGCGGGTACTTCTTGACCATCGCGCGGATCTCGCGCTCGGCGCTGATCGGGTCGCCGATCGACCAGTACCAGTTGGCGGTGGTCAGGCGCTTGTCGGCCTCGCTCTCGTAGATGCGCAGGAGGATCGCCTCGGCGCCGAGCTGCTTCGCGAGCTGCGGCTCGGTGGCCTGCATCTCGCGCAGCTTGGTGGCGGCCTCGGCCAGCCCGCGCGCGTCGAACTGCGGCCCCTTGTAGCCCGAGCAGTACGAGGCGATCAGCCGCACGCGCGCCTTGTCGGCGAGGTTCGAACGGGGATAGTTCTGCAGGAAGAGGTCGTAGGCATCCGCCGCGAGGTCCATGTCGCGGCGGTCGTAGTAGAAGTCCGCGAGCGACATGCCGGCCTTCTCGGCGAGGGCGCTTCCCGGCAACCGCTCCTGGATGCGGATCAGGATCTCCTGTGCGTCGTCCTCGGTGCTGACGATGCGGAACGTCCCCCAGAACTTGCGCTTGAGCCCTGCGGCATAGCGCATGGCGATCTCGTACTCGCGCTCGAGCGCGGGCACGAAGGAACTGCTGTAGGGGTACTTGCGGGCCACCTCCTCGTAGTCGAAGAGGGCGCCGTACTCGTCGTCGAGCGTGTCGCGCGCCTCGCCGCGCACCAGGAGCGCCTCGGGCCGCAGCACGTCGGCGGGGAAGCGCTCGAGGAAGGCATCCATCAGCGCCTTCGCGCGCTTGGCCTCGCCCTTGGCGAGCACCAGCCGTGCCTGCCGGACGATCGACGCGGGCGAGCCCGGCGGCGGGGCGTCCTGCTCGCGCCACAGGTCCCGGTCGTCGAGCCTGAATTCCTGCTGGGCGAGCGCGCGCCCATGCAGCATCGCGGCAACGACCGCGGCGAGCAGCAGGGGGATCCGGCGCATCGGCGCGAATGGTAGCCGGGGTGCGGTGGGCGCCGGGTGCGCGCGCCGTGCGCGGCCGTGGCCCTACGCTCCCCGGAGTGCGAGTGGCGATCGTGAGCAATGCGTCCGCAGGACGCGGCCGGGCGCGGCATGCGCGCGCTGGCGTGCGTGCTGCGCTGGCACGCGCGGGGATCGATGCCGTCGACCTGGCGCTCGATGGACCGTGGGACGAGGCGGTCGACAGGATGCGCGCAGTGATCGCCGTCGGCGGCGATGGAACGGTGCGTGCGGTGGCGGGTCGGCTGGCGGGCAGGCGCGTGCCGCTTGCGATCGTCCCCGTCGGGACGGAGAACCTGGCGGCGCGCGCGTTCGGCTTCCGCCTCGGGGCCGACCGGCTCGCGGCGGCGGTGCGCGACGGGTCCGTGCGGCACGTCGATCTCGGGGTGATCCGGCGGCCGGGCCTGCCGGAACACCGGTTCGTCGTCATGGCTTCGGCCGGGTTCGATGCCGACGTGGTGGCGGCGCTGCATGCGGCGCGGCGCGGCCCCATCTCGCATGCGTCGTACCTGGGGCCGATCGTCCGGACGGCGTGGCGCTGGCGTGCGCCGGAGGTGGCGGCGCGGGGTACGGGCGGCGCGGCACCCCTCCGCTGGCACGGCGGCGTCGTGGTGGCGAACGCACGCGAATACGCGCTGCGGCTCGATCCGGCGGGCGAGGCGGATCCGGCGGACGGACAATTGGACGCGGTCGCGCTGCGGTGCAGGTCGGTCCTGGGGGTGATCGGGTGGTTCGCGCGGCTGGCCGTGGCGGGCCCCGGTCGGGCTGCGGGACTCGGCCGTGACCGCGCGTGGCACGTGCGGTGGGACCGGCCCGTCCACCTGCAGGCCGACGGC
>VEQS01000063.1 GCA_018883105.1 Phycisphaerales bacterium | reverse complement strand
GGTCACCGCGAGCGCCAGGCGCCCCGCGCCGATCCCGTCTCGCAGGTAGCGCTGCACGCCGGGGTCGAGCACGTCGATCTCGAAGCGCATGATCCGCCCGGCGGGGACGAGCTCGCCGGCGGCGAGTCCGGCGATCCTTCCCACCGCGAACGGCACCGGCCCGTAGCGCTCGCGCGGCGTCCGCGAGACGTCTCGCACCGTGCCGTCCGGGGCGCAGGTGGCGGCGAACGCGTTCCTCACGGCGGGCGCAAGCGGGCTCGTGCCGGCGGGCGCGTAGGGCGAGTTCTCCGCGAACGACGCGCGCGAGAAGCCGTTTCGGTAGCCCACGCCGAAGAGCTCGACCGGCTGGCCGGCGTCGGCGTCGGCGATCCACTCCGGGTCCGTCGGGCCCAGGAACGTCTGCCACGGATCGGGCGTCGGGTCGTAGGCGAAGGCGAGGTTGCCGGCGACCTCGAGCTCGAGCACCGCGTGCGTCACGGTGAGTCCGTCGCCGAGCCCGGTGGGCAGCACGCCCGCGGTGTCGAAGGCGACGAGCATCTGCCCGTCGCGGCAGTCGAAGATCGCCGCGCCCGGCTCGCTCCCGAAGGTGCTGATCGTCGGGCGCGTGCCCGGCGTCGAGTTGAACGGGTACATCCAGCGGTCATAGGCGGGCGTGCCGAGGTCTGCCGTCCACGTCTGGGCGGCGGACGCGACGCAGGCGATCAGGGCGGCGGACGCGGCAGCGGGGGTGACGGTCTTCATGGTCATCTGGAAAACAGGGGAGGGAATACTATGTGGGGTTCCCTTGAACCGTCCCGGCACGCCCCCCTCCCGCCGCTTCTCGGCCCTTCCCGGCTTCTCGCTCGTCGAGCTGCTGGTGGTGGCGGCGGTCATCGGGCTGGTGGTGGGGATCGTCGTTCCGGTGTCGGCGGGCGCTCGCCGTGCGGCGGCGCGCGTCCAGGAAGCGTCGGCGCTGCGGTCGCTGATGGCGGCCTGGAACTCCTACGCCGTCGACGAGGGCGGGTTCGTGATCCCCGGCTACCGCTCGGGCCTCCCGGCGCGCGACGACCAGGGAAACCCGATCCCGCCGGAGTCCTTCGGCGGCGACGTCGAGGTGCAGCGGCGCTGGCCGTGGCGGCTCGCCCCCTGGCTCGGCGGTGACCTGCGGCGGCTGTATGCCGGGCCGAACGCCGAACTGCTGGAGAAGCTTCAGTCGGGCGACCCGTCGCGCTTCCACTACTTCGTCTCGCTGTACCCGAGCTTCGGGATGAACACCGCGTGGGTGGGCGGCGACGAGTCGCGCTTCCCGGTCGACGAGCTGCTGCCGAACGGGGCACCGAACCCGCTGCGCCGGCTCGCGGTGACGAGGCTGGCCGGCGCCAGGCGTCCCGAGCGGACCATCGCCTTCGCCTCCGCCCGCACGTCCGCGACCGCGGACGGCTCGCTGAGCGAGGGCTGCTTCCGCGTCGACAGCCCGTGGCTCTCGTCGCCGGGGACGCGCTGGGCGGGCGAGTACGCCGAGGCAGACCCCGCGAGCTTCGGCTCGCTCAGCGCGCGCTTCGGCGGCGACGCGCTCGCAGCCACGCTCGACGGGGCCACGGAATTCGTTCCCGTGGACGCGCTGCGCGACATGCAGCGCTGGTGCGACCGCGCCCCGGAGCCGGCGTGGTGGATCGGCAAGTGACGGCCGGCGCGGTCATTCCTCGTCGGTGCGCAGCTTCGCCAGCACCCCGAGGTCCTCGAGCGTCGTGACGTCCTGCGTGCTCTCGCGGCCGGCGGCCACGTCGCGGAGCAGGCGTCGCATGATCTTGCCGCTGCGGGTCTTCGGGAGCGCGTTCGTGAAGCGGATCACGTCGGGACGCGCGATCGCGCCGATGTCCCTCGAGACGTGCTCCATCAGGCGCCGCCGCATCGCGTCGCCCGCGTCCTTCGCGTGGTCGGGGTGCAGCACGCAGAAGGCGGCGACGCCCGTGCCCTTGATCTCGTGCGGCATGCCGACGACGGCGGCCTCGACGACGAGCTTGCTGCCGACGAGGCTGCTCTCGACCTCCGCGGTGCCGAGCCGGTGCCCGCTCACGTTCAGGACGTCGTCGATTCGGCCCATGATCCAGAAGTAGCCGCGCGCGTCGCGCCGTGCGCCATCGCCGGCGAGGTACATGCCTTTCACGCGGCTCCAGTAGGTGTCGATGAACCGCTGCCGGTCGCCGTGCACTCCGCGCAGCATGCCGGGCCACGGCCGGCGGATCACGAGCAGCCCGCCCGTGTTCGGCGGGAGCTCGTTGCCGTCCTCGTCGACCACCGCGGCATCCACCCCGAACATCGGCAGCGTGCAGCTTCCCGGGACGGTGGGCGTGGCGCCGGGCAGGGGCGTGATCACGTGCCCGCCCGTCTCGGTCTGCCACATGGTGTCGACGATCGGGCAGCGGCCGCCGCCGATCCGCTCGTGGTACCAGACCCACGCCTCCGGGTTGATCGGCTCGCCCACGGTGCCGAGGACGCGCAGGCTCGTCAGGTCGTGCTTCGCGGGGTGCCCGTCGCCCCAGCGCATGAAGCTGCGGATCGCGGTGGGCGCGGTGTAGAAGTGGGTGGCGCGGTGGCGCTCGACGATCGCCCAGAAGCGGTCCTCGGCGGGGAAGTTCGGCGCGCCCTCGTACATCAGGGTGGGCACGCGGTTCGGCAGGATGCCGTAGACGATGTAGCTGTGCCCGGTGATCCAGCCCAGGTCGGCGGTGCAGAAGTAGACCTGCCCGGTGCCCGGCACCAGGTTGAACGTCCAGCGCGCGGTGGCGGCGGTGAACACCATGTAGCCGCCGGTGGTGTGGATGATCCCCTTGGGCTTCCCCGTGCTTCCCGAGGTGTAGAGGAGGAACAGCGGATGCTCGCTGTCGACGGGCTCGCAGGCACGGCGGCCGGGCTGGGACGCGACGAGCTCGTGCCACCATGCGTCGCGGCCGGGCTTCATCGCACATTCGGTGCCGGTGCGGCGGAGCACCAGCACGTGGCGTACCTCCGGCAGGCGCTCGCATGCCGCATCGACGTTCGCCTTCAGCGGCACCACCGCGCCGCGCCGCCAGCCGCCGTCGCAGGTGACGATCACCGTGCTGCGCGCGTCCTGCACGCGGTCGACGATCGCCTGCGAGGCGAAGCCGCCGAAGATCACGCTGTGCGGCGCGCCGATTCGCGCGCACGCAAGCACCGCGACGGCGAGCTCCGGCACCATGCCCATGTAGATCGTGACCACGTCGCCCTTCCGTACCCCGAGCGACTCGAGCGCCTCGGCACAGCGCGCCACCTCGCCCTGCAGCTCGCGGTAGGTGATGCGGCGCACCTCGGGGCCGTCGGCGCCCGCCGGCTCGCCCTCCCACACGATCGCCACGTCGTCGCCGTGACCATCCTCCACCTGGCGGTCGACTGCATTGAAGCACGCGTTCGTGGTGCCGCCGACGAACCACTTCGCATCCGGCAGTTCCCACTCGAGCACCTTCGACCACGGCGTGAACCAGCGGAAGCCGCGTGCCACGTCTGCCCAGAAGCCCTCCGGGTCGCGGATCGAGCGTTCATGCATGGCGCGGTAGGCGTCCATGCCGTCGACGTGCACGGCACCCATGCGCGCCGCGAAGTCCGCGGGCGGGGGAAAGAGGCGGTCTTCCGAAAGGACCGACGTGATCGCCGCGGGCTGGCTCATGCCGAAACACTACCGCCGAAAATGCCCCCGTTCCCCCCGGGCCACTTTCCGCCGGCGGCCAGCGAAAATGGGGTAAATCGCCCCCGGCGCGATTTTCCCGGTTACTCCACGCGGCCGGCGGCGAAGGCGCGCGCGATGCGCAGCGCATCCGGCGCGCGCGACGGGTCCTTGCCGCCTGCCTGCGCGAAGTCGGGGCGTCCGCCGCCCTTGCCGCCGCACGCCTCGGCCGCAGCGCGCACCCAGTCGCCGGCCTTCAGGCCCTTGGCCTGCAGCTCCTTCGGCACGTCGGCGGCGATCGCCACCTTGCCGCCCGCCTCGTCGGCGCTCAGGAGCAGGATCGCGCTCGCGGGCCGCTTCGCGCGCACCGCGCTCAGCGCCGAGAGCAGGGCGGCGGGGTCGGCGCCCTCGACCGGCTCGACGATCACGGCACCCGACGCACGCTCGGCGATGTCGCGCGCCTGCGCGACCACCGCGTCGCGGTTGGCGCCTTCCTGGGCCTTGCGCCAGTCCTTCACCTTCTCGCGCAGCTCGGCGAGCGCGGGCTCGATGCGGTGGCGGAACGACACCGAGAGCGGCGCCTCGGCCACCTCGGCGGCGATCGCAGCGAGCTCCGCGGCCAAGGCCTCGCCCGCATGCCTGCGCGCGGCCGCGAGGCGCTGCTCGAGGGATGCGGCGGTGGTCGCCGCCGCATGCGCCGCCGCGCCCGTGATCGCGAAGATTCGGCGGATGCCCGCACTGGAGGCGCCCTCGCCGACGATCGCGAAGTGCTGCGCCTGCTCGGCGTTCCGGAGATGCGTGCCGCCGCAGAACTCGATCGACAGGCCGCGCCAGCGCGCGTTCGACGGGTCGGCCAGCATGTCCTCGACCGTGGCGCCGATCGCCACCACCCGAACCGGGTCGGGGTAGCGCTCGCCGAAAACCGCGCGCACACCGCCGATGGCGCGCGCCTGGTCGAGCGGGACGGTGGCGTGGTGCACCGGCAGGGTCCGCGCGATGGCCGCGTTGACCAGCACCTCGACGCGGCCGACCTCCTCGGGCGTCATGGCGCGGCCGTGCGTGAAGTCGAAGCGCAGCCGGTCGTCGGCGACCAGCGAGCCGCGCTGCTCGACGTCGCCTCCGAGCACCTCGCGCAGCGCATGGTTCATGAGGTGCGTGGCGGTGTGGTTGGCGGCCACGCGCTCGCGTCGCGCGCGCTCGACGGTGGCGGTGGCGTCGTCGCCCACCGAGATCGCGCCGTGCGTCGAGTGCCCGACGTGCAGCACGTACTCGCCGGCACGCTGCGTGTCCTCGACCTTGAAGCGATGGGTCCGCGTGGCGCCCTTCCCGCACTCGACCATGCCCGTGTCGCCAACCTGTCCGCCGCCCTCGGCGTAGAAAGGCGTCTTGCGCAGGATGAGCGCGACCGCCTGCTCGGCGACGGCCTTCTGGACGAGGGCATTCCCGTCCCAGATGGCTGCGACCGTGGTGCTCGTGGGCTTCGGATCGTCGCGGCCCGAGTCGTCGGTGGCGTGCACGTGCAGGCCGGCGCGCAGCTTCTCCAGCATGTCCGGCGGCGGCATCCGGAACCCGGCGTCCTTGCCGCCGCCCTCGCGGCTGCGGTTGCGCGCCGCGTCCATGAGCCGCTCGTGGCCGGCGGCATCGACGGTCATCCCGCGTTCCTGCGCCATGACCTGCGTGAGGTCGATGGGGAACCCGTAGGTGTCGTGCAGCATGAACGCGTCTTCCGCGGCGATGCGCCCGCCGGCGCCCGCGCGCCGCGCCGCCTCGTCGAAGAGCGCGATGCCGCGCTCGAGCGTGCGCCCGAAGGCCACTTCCTCCTCGCGGATCGCGTGCACCACCTTGGAGGCGTTCTGCACCAGCGTCGGGAAGGTCTCGCCGAGCGTCTCGACCACCGCGGGCACGAGCCGGAAGATGAACGGCTCGCGCGCACCGAGGTGCTGGTGGCCGGCGCGGATCGCGCGGCGCAGGATGCGGCGCAGCACGTAGTTGCGGCCGTCGTTTCCGGGCGCGGCGCCGTCGGCGATCGCGATCGACAGGCAGCGCACGTGGTCGGCCACCACGCGGTAGGCGGTGTCGACGGGGTCCTCGAGCCTGCCCTGGTACGGGCGCGTGCCCGTCACCCGCTGCGTCAGCTCGAAGATGGGCGAGAAGAGGTCGGTGTCATAGTTCGACCGACGGTCCTGCAGAACGCTCACCAGGCGCTCGAGGCCCATGCCGGTGTCGACGTGCCGGGCGGGCAGCGGCGTCAGCCGCCCGCCCGGCTCGCGGTTGAACTGGATGAAGACCAGGTTCCAGATCTCCAGGACGTCGGGGTCGCCGGAGTTCACGAGCGACGCCGCGTTGCGGCCGCCGATCCGGTCGAAGTGCACCTCGGTGCAGGGGCCGCACGGCCCCGTCTCGCCCATCTCCCAGAAGTTGTCCTTCATGGTCCCCGGGATCACCTGGTCCGCGGGCAGGAGCCTGAGCCACAGGTCACGGCTCTCGTGGTCGGGCTCGACTCCCTGCTTCGGGTCACCTGCGCACCAGGTGGCGTACAGGCGCGATCGGTCGATGCCGTACACCTTCGTCAGGAGCTCGAAGGCCCACTCGATGGCCTCCTTCTTGAAGTAGTCGCCGAGGGACCAGTTCCCCAGCATCTCGAAGAAGGTGTGGTGGTAGGTGTCGCGGCCGACGTCCTCGAGGTCGTTGTGCTTGCCGCCGGCGCGGATGCACTTCTGGGTGTTGACCGCACGCGTGTACGGGCGCGTGCCGCGGCCCAGGAAGACGTCCTTGAACTGGTTCATGCCCGCGTTGGCGAAGAGCAGCGTCGGGTCGTCGAAGGGGATCGCCGGGCTTGACGGCACCATGACGTGCGCGGCCTTCTCCTCGAAGAAACGGATGAACTCCCGGCGGACGTCGGCGGCTCGGCGGGCAGGCTGCGGCATGAGGGCGAACAGTGTAGGTGGGGGCACGGCCGCTCCCATCGCGTCCGTAGACTGCCGTCATGCAGCGATCCAGGCGGCCGTTCGTGGGCGGAAACTGGAAGATGAACACCGACCTCGCCGCGGGCGTGGAACTGGCCGAGGACGCGCTGGCGGCGCTCGCCGCGGGCGGCCTCGAGCAGTCGGTCGACGTCGCGGTGTTCCCGCCGTTTCCGTACCTGCAGTCGGTCGGGCGCGCGCTCGGCCACTCGAACGTGCTGCTCGGCGGGCAGGACTGCTCGGCCGAGGCGTCGGGTGCATTCACCGGGCAGGTGAGCGCCGCGATGCTCTGCGACCTCGGGGCGCGCTCCGTGATTATTGGGCATTCCGAGCGTCGCCATGGGCTCGGCGAGGACGACGACCTGCTCCGCGAGAAGCTTGCGATCGCGCTCGAGAGCGGGCTGGTCGCCGTGCTGTGCGTGGGCGAGACGCTCTCGCAGCGCGACGATGGCCGCGCGGAAGCCGTCGTGGCGGCGCAATTGCGCGGGTGTTTCGGGACGCTCACCGCCGAGGCGGCCATGCGCGTCGTGGTCGCCTACGAGCCAGTGTGGGCGATCGGCACGGGCCGCACGGCCAGCCCCGACGACGCGCAGGCGATGCATGCGTCGATCCGGGGGGTGCTGGGGGACCTGTATGATTCTGCGTTCGCCGCGCGGACCCGCGTCATCTACGGCGGCTCGGTCAACGCGAAGAACGCACGCGCGATCTTCGACCGGCCCGACGTCGACGGGGGCCTGATCGGCGGTGCCAGCCTCAAGGCTGACGACTTCGTCTCGATCTGCCGCGCCGCGGCAGAGGCGTGGTCGGCGACCTGAGGCCGCGAAGGAACTCGGCCCATGGGCGTCCTCTTCACGCTCCTCGTCATCCTCTTCCTGATCGCCTCGGTCTGCCTGGTGCTCATCATCCTGGTGCAGCGCCCGCAGGGTGGCGGCCTCGCGCAGGCCTTCGGCGGGGGCTCGGGCGGCACCGACACCGCCTTCGGCGGCCGGACCGGCGACGCGCTGACCTACGCCACGGTGACCGCCTTCGGCATCTACCTGGCGCTCGCGATCGCGCTGAACATCATGGACAGCTCGCTGACCGCGCCGGCGGCGCCGGCGGAGGAAGTGCCGGTCGCCCCGGCCCCCGCCCCGGCGGCGGTGATTCCGCAGCCCGTCGAGATGCCTCCTCCCACCGAGGTGCCTGCCTCCGCACTCGCGCCGATGGCGCCCGCACCGGCCGACCCGGCGCCCGCGCCCGCGCCGGCGCCCGCCCCGGCTCCCACGCCATGATCCGGTCGATGACCGGCTTCGGCTCGGCCTCGGCCGAGCTCGACGGCGCGCGCTGCACCGTCGAGGTCCGGTCCGTCAACAACCGCTTCTACAAGTCGTCGATGCGGCTGCCGTCGCAGCTCGACACGCTCGAGCCCGACATCGACGCCGCCGTGATGCGCCGGCTCTCGCGCGGCAGCGTGACGATCGCCGTGCGCTGGACCGAGGTCGCCTCGCGGTCCGTGGCGCGGATCAACGTCGCGGCGCTCGAGGCCTACATCCACCAGCTGAGCGGCGCGGGCCTGCACGGCCTGGGCAAGGACCTGCGCGTCGCCGACCTGCTGCCGCTTCCCGGCGTGATCGTCGACGACCGCGCCGAGGCCGTGGCCGAGGCCGCCCGGCCGCTCGTCATGCGGCTCGTCGAGCAGGCGTGCGACGCGCTGCTCGAGATGCGCCGCCGCGAGGGCGAGGCGCTTCGTGCGCTGCTTGCCGGGTTCGGCGACCAGGTCGAGTCGCGCCTCGCGGAGGTCCGCGTGCGCGCGCCCGAGGTGACCGCGGGCTACCAGGACCGCCTGCGCCAGCGCCTGTCGACCGCGCTCAAGGACCTCGGCGTCACCGTGGGCGACGCGGACCTCGTCCGCGAGGTGGCGATCTTCGCCGAGCGCTCCGACATCGCCGAGGAAGTGGCGCGGCTCTCCGGCCACGTCGCCCAGTTCCGCTCGGTGATCGATGCGTCGAACCCGCAGCCGGCGGGGCGCACCCTCGACTTCCTGGCGCAGGAGATGCTGCGCGAGGCGAACACCATCGCCTCCAAGAGCGGCGACGTCGAGATCAGCCGCCGCGTGGTCGAGATCAAGACGGCCATCGACCGGATCAAGGAACAGGCCCAGAACGCCGAATGAGCCTGCACCCGCGAGGGGAACTCACCCGCGAGCGGCTTCGCGAGGTGGTGAGCGGCTACGGCCTGCGCGGGCCGGTGCGCTTCGAGCCGATCGCGCGCGGGGCCTCGCGCCTCGCGAAGGGCCGCCTGCAGACCGCGAGCGGCGACTGGATGCTCAAGCAGCGCTCGCCGGAGTCGATGCCGTCCGGGCATGCCTCGTTCCTTCACCGGTTCCAGGCGTACCTCGACGCGGCGGGCGTGCCGCTCGCGCCGCTGGCGCACACGCCCCAGGGAGCGTGGTCGCTTGACCTCGGCGACGTGCTGGTGGAGCTCTACCGCTGGATCCCGGGCGGCCGGTGGGAACGCACCGAGCCCGAGGCGTGGGCGGCCGGCGCGGGGCTCGGTCGCCTGCTGCGCGTCTCGCCGCAGTTCGAGGCCGGCCCGCACGCGCCGTCCATCTCGTTCCACCGGCCTGGCTCGCTGTCGGGCGCCGCGCGCCCGGTCGTCGATGCCGCCCGTCGCGCCGATCCGGACACCGACGGCGCCGCGCTGCGCGCGACCGTGGACCGCCTGGTCGAACGCACCGACCGCGCCCATGGACGCGCCGAGGAGGCGGGCCTTGCGTCTTCGCCGTCGATGGCCGTGCATGGCGACCTGCATCCCGGGAACGCGCTCTTCGAGTCGGGTGCATTGCGCGCGATCCTCGACTTCGACGCGGCGCGCATCGACCGCCGCGCGTGCGAGGTGGCGAACGCACTGCTCCACCACGGCAACGACCCGATCGCAGGCGTCGATGCGGCCGCGTGGCGCGTCGAGCTCGACGTGCCGCGCGTGCGTGCGTACCTCGCGGGCGTCGAGGCCGCGCTCGGCACGCCGCTCCTGCCCGAGGAGCGTCGTGCGATCCCCTGGCTTATGATCGAGGCGTGCACGCTGGAGAGCGTCGTTCCCGTGGCGAAGGCCGGCCGCTTCGCGCGCCTGCGGGCGGACGCGTTCCTGGGCTACGTCGATCGGAAGACCGCGTGGATCGAGGGCATGGCGGACGCGCTCGCGTCGCCCTGAGCCTGGCGGCAGCCCTCTTCCTGGCGGCGCCGGTGCGCGATGCCGCGGCGCAGGTGCGCGAGCCGCTGCCGTGGCGTCCCGAGGCCCTCGCCACGGTCGTGCCCGACCCGCGCGTGGACGCGCTGGTGGACGAGCTTGACGCCGACGACCACGCCACGCGTGCCCGCGCAAGCGCGGCATTGCTCGAACCATCGGTCCCCGAGGAGCAGGTGTGGCGGCGGCTCGCGCGCGGCGGACTTTCCGCGGAGGCGCACCGGCGGCTGCTTGCCGTGGGACGTTCGCGGATCGTGGATGCGCCGCGCGGCGCCCTCGGCATCCAGATGGCCGGCCGTTTCGGCGACGCCGACGGCGTGACGGTGACCGCCCTCATCCCGAACATGCCGGCACGCAGGCACCTGCAGCCCGGGGACCGGATCGTCTCCATCGACGGCCGGCCGGTGCGCGTGAGCCAGGAGCTCACCGCGATCGTGCAGATGAAGCGCCCGGGCGAACCGATCGACGTGGTGGTCATGCGCGGCGAACGCGACGCGCAGGGGCGCGTCAAGGCGGGCCCCGACGGACGCGCCGCCGAGCAGCGCGTCGAGGTGCGCATGGAGGTCGGCTCGCGCGACGACCTCGAGCGCTTCGGCGACGGCGGGCTGTCCGCGCCGGTGGCCGACATGGCGCGCGAGCGCCTGGCCGACGAGCTGGCCGCGTCTTTCCCGATGCCCGAGCGCACGCTGCCGTCGACGCGCGTCGAGGGCGAGCCGCTCGACGTCGAGGCGCATCCGGACATCGTGCAGCTGCGCGCGCAGCTTGCCCGGGCGGACGGGCTCGGTCCGGGCGTCGGCATCCGCGCGGTGCTTCGCGCGCGGCTCACCCAGCTCGAGGCGGCGGCGCGGGCGCCGGCACTCGACCCCGCCGAGCGGGCCTGGTTCCGCGCGGTGGCCGAGCGGTACCGGGAGCTCATCCCGGAGGATCTGCGCCCGGAGCCGGAAGCCGCGCCCCGGCGTCCCTGACGGCCGACGCGAGGCGAGGTGAGGCCAAAGACAGTGACCCCAAAAACAAACGCGCCGCGGACCGTGAGGTCAACGCGACGCGCTTCCGGGGGCTCGTGCGGCACTCCGTGGACGGCTGCCGCTGCGATGAATCTATTGAGTCATCGGCCGAATGTCAACCGAAGACTCAGGCTTTCGGGTCTCCGGCGAGCGGATTGCGGAAATGTGCGTCCTGGATCGGCGCCACGATGTCCAGGATCCGCTGCAGGATCACGGCCGGTGATCCGACGGCGTCGACCTCATGGACGACAGATTCCGGGTAATGACCGAGCACGGGCGCGGTTTCTCGCTGGTAGACCTCGAAACGCCGCCGAATCACCTTCTCGTCGGCATCGTCAAGGCGGTTTTCCTTCAGGGCCCTTCGGCGCATGCGCATGACCATGGCATCGACGTCGCGGCAGGTGAGGTGGATGACGTTCAGGACCTCCAGGTACGGGTCGAGGGCCTTCGCCTGCGCCAGGCTGCGCGGGATGCCGTCGAGCACCAGGAGGTCCTGGGCGGGCTTGTAGATGCTGAGCACCGTCTGGGCGTGGATGTTCTGCTTCCACATGCCGATGGTGACCTCGTCCGGCACCAGTTCGCCGCGGGAACTGTGCTCGAGGAACTTCCTCCCGAGGTTGCTCGTCATGTCCATGGCACGGAACACGTCGCCGCACGCGAGGTGGAAGAACCCCGGGATATGGCCGAGGATCTTCCCCTGGGTTCCCTTGCCGACGCCGGGGGCGCCGAAGAGCAGGATGGTCTTGTATCGCTGGGTCACGCGAAGAAGCCTACCGCGCCGGGCATCGGGGTACCTTCCCGGCGATGTCGTCCGCAGCGCGCCGTTGGGTTGGTCCGGGAATCGACGTGGGCGGCAGCCTGATCCAGCGGGTGCTGGCGGCGCGCCCGGCGCTCGGCGACCCGGGCACGCCCCGCGACCGTGACCTGCTGCACCGGCCCGGATCCCTCTCGCTCCTCCACGGTTCCTCGAGCATGCCGGGCGCCACCGACGTGGCGGTGCGCCTGGAGGCGGCCGTGCGTGCGGGCCGGCCGGTCGCCATCTACGGCGACTACGACGCCGACGGCATGACGGCGACGGCGGTGCTGTGGCGGACGCTGAAGGCGGCCGCGCCCGACGCCGACGTTCGCACGTACGTGCCCGACCGGCTCGAGGAGGGCTACGGCCTGAACGAGGGCGCGCTCGAGTCGCTCGCCCAGGGCGGCGTGCGCACGGTGGTCACCGTCGACTGCGGCGCCTCGGCGCTCGGGCCGTCCCGGCGTGCGCGCGCGCTCGGCCTCGAGCTCCTCGTCACCGACCACCACGATGCCGACGCGTCGAGCGTCGCCGAGGCCGACGCGATCGCGCACCCGGCGCTGCCCGGCCGTGCGCCTGCACCGTTCACCCAGGTCTGCGGGGCGGCGGTGGCGCTCAAGGTGGCCAACGAGTTCGCGCGCGCCTGGTGCGGCGGCGAGAACGTCGCGCAGGTGCTGCGCACGGCGATCGCCGGATGCCTGCCGCTCGTGGCGATCGGCACGGTGGCGGACGTCGTGCCGCTCGTCGACGAGAACCGCGTGCTGGTCGCCAAGGGCCTCGACCTCATGCAGTCGACCACCCAGGTGGGCCTGCGCGCGCTCCTCGACGAGGCGCGCGTCGGCGGCCGGCGGCGGGTCGATGCCTCCGACGTCGGCTTCCGGCTCGGGCCGCGCCTGAACGCCGTCGGCCGGCTGGGCCACGCGCGCGAGGCGGTCGAGCTGCTGGTGACCGACGACCATGCTCGGGCCGTGGCGATCGTCGCGCACCTGGGGGAGCTGAACGAGCGCCGCAAGCGCATGGATGCCGAGGCGTTCGCCGAGGCGTGCGCGCGCATCGATGCCGATCGGGCGCTCCTCGACGCCGGGGCGATCGTGCTGGCGGATGCGCGCTGGCACGAGGGCGTGGTCGGCATCGTGGCGGCGAAGGTGGCCGAGCGCTACGGGCGCCCGGCGATCCTGCTCTCGCTGCGCGACGACGGCACCGCCAAGGGCAGCGGCCGGAGCGTCGAAGGGGTCGACCTGCTGGCCACCGTGCGCGGGGCGGCGGCGGCGCTGATGCAGCGCGGCGGCGGCCACGCCTACGCGATGGGCCTGACGCTGCGTGCGGAGGACGTGCCGGCGTTCGCCGAGCGCGTCTCCGCCGCGTGCCGCGCCTCGGGCGCCGGCGCCGTGGCAGGGCCGGTGCGCCGCTACGACGCGGAGGCGACGAGCGAGGAGTTCACGCGGGATGCGGTCGAGGGCCTCGACATGCTGCGCCCCTACGGGCGCGGCAACCCGGCGCCGACCTTCCTGCTGCGCGGGGCTCGGCCGCTCGCGCCGCCGACGCGGTTCGGGCGCGAGCGCGAGCACCTCGAGTTCTTCCTCGCCGGCGGCGCGCGCGCGATCGTGTGGCGTGCCGGCGACGCGGATGCGGCGTCCATCCGCCACGGCGTGCCGGTCGACCTCCTGGTGCAGCCGTCGATGGACAGCTACGGCGGCGTGCCGCGCGTGCAGCTGGTCGTCGAGGCGATGCGCGCGCCGGAACCCGCCGGCGTCAGATGAGCGCCTCGCCGCCGCGGGGGATCGGCTTCGGCGGCGGCGACCGACGGAGGTCGTCGGGGCCCGAGGCGGTCAGCGGCGAGATCTCCACGGTGCAGTCCGGCTGGCCGTTGGCATGCGCGGGCACGGCGATCCCGGCCTCGCGGAGCCAGCGCACCGCGCGCTCCACCTGGATCGCCTTGCTGGTGGCGGGGCTGTCCTCGCCGGAGGCGTTCTTGATGGGCGCGAACTCCTCGACGCGGTCGGTGCGCAGCACGATCGGTCCCTGCGCCTCGAGCAGCGCGTCGAAGACGAAGCACTCGAGCTTGACGGCGTTGGCCTCGCCCGGTTCGACGGCCGCACCGGTGGCGGGGTCCACGAAGGGCACCTTCTTGATCGCGCGGTGCCAGGGGAGCACCGACCCGAGCGGGTGGTCGGTGAGGCGGCGGATGAAGTCGACGCCGATGGCGTGGATGGCGATCGATCCCTCGCCGTAGGTGATCTGCCCGTCGGGGTCGCGCGCCTCGGCGACCTCGCGCGGCGCGTCGCTGTACTCGAGCACCGTGAGGCGCGGGGCCTTCACGAAGACGCCGACCTTCTCGGTGACGTCGCGCTTGAGGACGCTCTTGGAGCTCATCTCCGCGCTCGAATCCGGCGCCGCGACGTGCAGCCCGAGGAAGAGCGGGTCGATCACGTGGACGTTCGGGTTGTCCACCTGGAAGTAGCAGAGGTGCTCGATGCCCGAGGCCTGCATGTGCTCGAGCGCGCCGGCCGCGCGCAGGGCCTTGAGCGCCCCGCCATGGCCGTCGGGGTTGAGCGCCGGCTGCCATGCGTGCTCGAGCAGCACCTTGCCGTCGAGCGAGACGCTCGGCACCATGCCCTGCGCGAACAGCATGGTGTCCGCGCGCGGGCGGCCGAACCAGCGGTTGTCGTCGAAGAACCGCTCGGTGTCGTGGTGGTTGGCCTCGCTGGTCATCACGAACCAGGGGATGCGCACGTTCCAGCGGCGCTCGGCGGCGGTGATCTGCTCTGCGAACACGCGGAAGAGCGGCTTGCCCGCCACCGGCGTCGCGGGATACGTGCCCTTCGGCCCGCGCCAGCCCAGGCGCGTGCCCTGGCCGCCCGCCACCAGGAACGCCGCCACCTTGCCGCGTCGGACCAGGTCCTCGCCGATGGCGCGGTAGCGCGCAGCCTCGGGGTGCGTGCGCAGGTAGGGACGCACCGGGCGGATGTCCGCGGCGGCGGGCTTGGCGAGCGTCGCGGCCTGCGCCAGCATCGCCGGCAGGTGCTCGAGCGGGAGCCCCGCGATCGATTCCAGCAGCGACGCGCGCCGAGCCTCGTCGAGCGTCCCCCAGAAGGCGAGGAGGTGGGACTGCCCGGTGCGCTCCAGGCGCTGCCTGGTCTCGGAGAGGGTGGGGGGCTGCGTCATCGGCGGTGGTCCTGCATCCTCAGCGCGTCGGCGAGGCCGGCTCGCTCCAGCCTTCCGGCCGGTGGCGCACGATCAGGCCGCTCTCCAGGTAGATGACC
>VEQS01000062.1 GCA_018883105.1 Phycisphaerales bacterium | reverse complement strand
GCCGCGCTCGCCGCCGCCGCCTTCCCCGACCGCCCCGCGCGCGTCGCCAGCGTCGACGTCGCGAAGGCGTTCGTCGGCCTCGACGAGCAGAAGTCGCTCGAGGGCGGCCTCAAGTCGCTCGGCGAGCGGATGGCCGCCGAGAAGGACCGCATGAGCCGCGAGCTGCAGGACCTGAACGCCGAGCTCGAGAGCTACAAGCCCGGCACCCCGCCCTACAACGAGACCCTGAAGAAGGTCGAGGCGGCGGTCGGCGCCATGCGCGCCCAGGACCAGTTCGGCCAGCTGAAGCTCGAGGCCGAGCGCGCCACGGCGCTGCGCGAGCTGTACGCGCGGATCCGCGCCGCCTCCGAGGCGGTCGCCAAGGACTCGAACATCGACTACGTGGTGGTGAACGACTCGCTGGTGCCGGTCGAGCCCGCCGGGCTCGCCGCGACGCAGCAGCAGCTCAACACCCGGCGCTTCCTCTGGGCAAACCCGGAGATGGACATCACCGACGCGGTGATCGCGCGCGCCAACGCCGACTTCAAGGCCAAGGGCGGCACCGTGCCGGCGGCACCCGCGGCGCCTGCCGCCCCGCCCGCCCCCGCGCCGAAGCCGTGACCGCGGCCGCGCACACGTCGGGAACGGTGGCGCGCCTCGTGGGCGGCACGCTCGTCGGCCGCGATGACCTGCCGGTCACGGGACTCGCCACCGTCGCCGAGGCAGGCCCCGGCCAGCTCACCTTCATCGGCGACCTCGTGAACGCGAACCGCTGGGCAGCGTCGAAGGCCGGCACCGCGGTGGTCACGAAGGGGATCGCCGTCCCCGGCCACGACCCCGCGACGCGCGCGCTCATCGAGGTGGAGAGCGCCGACCTCGCGATGATCCCCGTGCTCGAGCTCTACTTCCGCGGCGACCCGCTGCCGGAACCCGGCATCGCCCCCGGGGCGCACGTGCACCCCACGGCCACGGTCGACCCGACGGCGCGCATCGCCGCCGGCGCGGCGGTCGGCGCGCGCGCGCGCGTCGGCGCCGGCGCCTCGCTCCACCCCAACGCCGTCCTCTACGAGGACGCCGAGGTCGGAGAACGCAGCATCGTGCACGCGGGCGCGGTCATCCGCGAGCGCTGCGTGGTCGGGCGCAACTGCATCGTCGGCGCGGGCGCCGTGCTCGGCGGAGACGGCTTCGGCTACCGCGCCAGCGCCGACGGCCGCTCGGTGCTGCGCATCCCGCACCTCGGCAACGTGGTCCTGGAGGACGGCGTCGAGGTCGGCTCGGGCACCATGATCGACCGCGGCAAGTTCGGCGCCACGCGGATCGGCGCGGGCACCAAGATCGACAACCTCTGCCAGATCGGGCACAACGTGGTCATCGGCCGCATGTGCATGATCTCCGGCCACTGCGGCATCGCCGGCAGCACCCAGGTGGGCGACGGCGTCCAGATGGGCGGCGGGGTCGGCATCGCGCCGCACATGCGCATCGGCAGCGGTGCCCGCATCGCCGCCCGGGCCGCGGTGATGAACGAGATCCCCGCCGGGGAGACCTGGGGCGGCTATCCCGCCCAGGAGATCCGGCTCGCGTTGCGGGAGGAGGCGGCGCTCCGTAAGATTGCGGAGCACGCGAAGCCGCTCCTGAAGCTGCTGAAGAACCAGTAGCGACCCGCGACCGGCGAGCCGCCGACCCCGGCCGTGACCGCCGCCCCCACGAGCAACGATCCCAGGACCGCCACCCCCGTCCCGACGGGCGCGCGGCGGCAGCGCACCGTGGCCTCGGCAGCCACGGTCGCCGGCAAGGGGCTGCTGCTCGGGCGCGAGGCCACCCTCACGATCCTGCCCGCGCCGCCCGACCACGGCATCGTCTTCGAGCGCACCGACCTCGACCGCCCGGCGGTGATCCCGGCGCTGGTCACGAACGTGGTGCCGAACGCCCGGCGCACCACGCTGAAGTCCGGCGAGGCCACGATCGAGACGGTCGAGCACTGCATGTCCGCGCTGCGCGGGCTGGGGATCGACAACGTGCTGCTGCGCCTGAACGGCCCCGAGCTTCCCTGCGGCGACGGCAGCGCCATGCCCTTCGTCGCGCCGATCCAGGCGGCGGGGATCGCCGAGCAGGACGCCCCGCGCCGCACCTTCAAGCTGACCGAGGCCATCGTGGTCGAGGAAGGCGATGCCTCGATCGCCGCCATCCCCTGCGACAGCCCCATGGGCATGCGGGTGATGTACGACCTCGACTACGGGCCGAATGCCTCGCGCATCCCGCACCAGTCGTGGAGCTGGGACCCGGGCCGCGACGACTACGTGGGCGAGATCGCCCCGGCGCGCACCTTCTCGCTCAAGGAGGAGGCCGAGGCCCTCTGGCAGGCGGGCCTCTGCCGGCACCTCACGCCGCGCGACGTGCTGGTGATCGGCGACGAGGGCCCGATCGACAACGCCTTCCGCTTCCCCGACGAGCCCGTGCGCCACAAGCTGCTCGACTGCATCGGCGACCTGGCGCTCGTGGGCACGGTGGTCGAGTGCCAGGTGGTCGCCAACCGCTCCGGGCACGGACTGAACCGCCAGCTCGGCATGCGCCTGCTGCGGCTGGTGCAGCGCTCGCGCCAGGCGCGCATCCTGGTCGAGGGGCGCGCGATGGACGCGCGCGCCATCACGCGGCTGATGCCGCACCGGTTCCCGATGCTGCTGGTCGACCGCGTGCTCGCGCTCGAGCCGGGCCGCCGCGCCACGGGCGTGAAGAACGTCACCATCAACGAGCCCTTCTTCCAGGGCCACTACCCCGGCACCCCGATCATGCCCGGCGTCCTCATCGTCGAGGCGCTGGCGCAGATGGGCGGCCTGCTGCTCAGCCAGACGCTCGAGCACACCGGCAAGGTCGCGGTGCTCCTCTCCCTGGACAAGGTCAAGCTGCGCAAGGCCGTCACGCCCGGCGACCAGATGGTCCTGGAGGTGGAATCGATGCGCGCCACCTCCCGCAGCGCGGCGGTGCGCGCGCGGGCCATGGTCGGCGAGAAGGTCGCCGCCGAGGCCGAGATCCGCTTCATGATGGTCGACCAGGACTTCGAATGACCTCCGTGCAGGAACACGCCCCCGCCATCCACCCCACCGCCATCGTCGACCCCTCGGCGCGGCTGGCGCCTTCCGTGACGGTCGGGCCGTGGTCGGTGATCGGCCCAGACGTGTCGATCGGCGAGGGCACGCAGGTGGACAGCCACGTGGTGATCGAGGCGCACACGCGCATCGGCCGCCAGAACCGGATCTTCCCGTTCGCCTACATCGGCGGCACGCCGCAGGACAAGAAGTACTCCGGCGAGCGCGCCTTCTGCGAGATCGGCGACCGCAACCAGGTCCGCGAGCACGTCACCATCCACCGCGGCACGGGCAACGGCGGCGGGTGGACCCGCATCGGAAACGACAACCTGATCATGGGCACCGTGCACGTCGCGCATGACTGCGTCGTGGGCAACGGCTGCGTGCTCGCGAACAACGTGATGCTCGCCGGCCACGCCGTGGTGCAGGACCACGCGAACCTGGGCGGCGGCGCCGGCATCCACCACTTCGTGGTGATCGGCACGTGCGCCTTCGTCGGCGCGATGGCGCGCGTCTCGATGGACGTGCCGCCATTCATGATCGTCGAGGGCAACCCCGCCGAGGTGCGCGGGCACAACCACATCGCCATGGCCCGGCGCGGGTTCACCGAGACGGACATCGGCGCGATGAAGGAGGCCTACAAGCGCCTCTTCCGCGACCGCGGGGGCAGCCTCGCCGAGAAGATCAGCGGGCTGCTGGCCAAGTACCCCGGCGTGCGGTCGGTGGACATCCTGGTCAACGCGGTGAACGCCCAGGCCCGGGGCGTCCACGGGCGGTCGCTCGAGGTGCAGCGGCCCGACGACCGGCGCGCCCCCCGGGCCTGACGGCGCCGCCCGGGCGGCCGCTATGCTGCCCGGACATGGCCGGTCCCTCCAGGCAGGAGAAGGTCGACGAGCTGATGGATGCAGCCGAGAAGGCGCTCCGCGGCTCGAAGTGGTTCGAGGCCGAGCGTCTCGCGCAGCGCGCGCTGGAGATGGCCCGCACGATCGACGACTGGGCGCTCATGGCGCGCATCGCCCTGCCGCTGCAGGAGGCCCGCCGCCAGCGCGTGCAGGCCGTGCTGACCCCGAAGGCCGGGCTCCGAATCGTCGAGGGCGAGGTCCCCGAGGAAGTCACGGTGGAACCGGGCTGCTACCTGGTGCAGCCGCCCGCGGTCGGCGCCGACGCGCGCCGCATGCGGCTTGCGGCGCTGCGCCAGGACGTGCCGGTGACCGTGCTGTGCCGCGAGCCAAGGACCAGAATGGGACTCTGCCCGGTGGTGGCGATCGGCATGCTCACCGTGCGCACGAAGATCGTTCCGCCCGCCGACTGGGACGCGCCCGACATGGCCTGGTACGCCGACGCGATGGAGCAGCTCGGGGACGCGGCGATCGCCATGCTCGACACCGGGCTCGAGCTCGACCGCCAGGTCGACTTCGTGCTCTCCGCGCTCGATGCGGTGCCCGACCACGAGAAGCTGCACCAGGTGCTGGCGGATGTGTGCCGCGAGGCGGCCAAGGGCTTCGTGCCCAGCGCCAGGGAAGACGTGCTCGACGACGAGCTCGCGGAGGCGGACGTCGACGTGGACACCGAGCTCGGCGAAGGCGGCAAGAAGCGCGCCCCGCGCGAGGGCTGAGCGCCTCCGCCCGCCGGGGCAGGCGCGCTCAGCGCCAGTCGAGCCCCTCGAACAGCGATCCCAGGTTCTCCGCCCCGCCCTCGCGCACCACGACGAGGTCCTCGATGCGCAGCCCACCGTGGGCACGGCCATAGAGGCCCGGCTCGACCGTCACCGCGTCTCCCGCCACGAGCGACGGCCCCTTGAAGTCGAGCAGCGGCGGCTCGTGCACGTCGAGGCCCAGCCCGTGCCCCGTGCCGTGCGTCATGCCGCACCACGTGTCGGGCGCGTCCGCCGGCGGCATGCCGCTCGGGAACCCGTGCGCGTGGATGACCGCGAGCGTCGCGCGGTGGACGGCCTCGCCCGTCGCGCCCGCGCGCACGGCGGCGATGCCGGCGCGCTTGGCCTCGTGCACCGCGGCGTGCATGGCGCGCACCGCCGGGTGCGGCTCGCCGTTCACCACCGTGCGGGTGCAGTCGCCGTTGTAGAGCGTGCGCTGGCAGCGCGGGAAGATGTCGACGATCACGGGCTGGCCGGTGCGCAGCTCGCCGTGCCCGTGCTCGTGGCAGTCGGCGCCCTGCGCGCCGCAGGCGACGATCGACGGGGGGTTCGCGAACCCCAGGCGCAGCAGGTGCACGTCGATCATGAAGCGCAGGCGCTCGGACGTCAGCCGGTCGCCGTCGTGGAAGAGGATGCCGTTGCGGTCGGGGATCGCGCGCGCGACGGTCTCGCAGGCCATCCGCATGGCATCCTCGGTGGCACGCTGCGCGGCACGCAGCCAGTCCACCTCCTGGGCGTCCTTGGCGCGGCGCGCCATGACGCCGAGGAGCGGGTCGTACTCGACCGCGATCCCGGCCTGGCGCAGGTGCTCGGCCCAGACCAGGGCCAGCGTCCGGTCGGCCACGACGTGGGTCACGCCCTGGCGGCGGATGCACTCGGCGACCGCCTGCGCGGTGGCTGTCTCGCGGTCGCCGGAGAGGCCCCCGGCCGGCTCGAAGTCGCGCGGGCAGGCGACAGCGTCGGCACGGGCATGCCGGCGGGCGCGCTCCATCTCGATGTCGCGGCAGACGAACACCCGGTGCGGCGGCCGGCCGTCGTGCAGGAAGTCGATGCACGCGGCCGGATCGCCCACGTTGAAGCGCACCGCGTGGTAGAGGCTGCGGTTGGCGGAGGGGATGCCCGCGATCAGTCGAGCCGAGGTCATGTCGCGGAGGATAGGACGCGCCCCGCGCGTGCGGCCCGCGGCATCTTCCCCGCGCTCAGCGCGTGAGCGCGCGGTACTGCAGCCGCCGCGGCGGCGCGTCGGCCGGGATGCCCAGGCGGCGACGGCGGTCGGCCTCGTAGGCCGAGTAGTTGCCGTCGAAGAAGAACACCTTGCTGTCGCCCTCGAAGGCCAGGATGTGGGTCGCCACGCGGTCCAGGAACCAGCGGTCGTGGCTGATCACCACGCAGCAGCCGCCGAAGTTCTCCATGCCCTCCTCGAGCGCGCGCATGGTGTTGACGTCCAGGTCGTTGGTCGGCTCGTCGAGCAGGATGACGTTGGCGCCCTGGCGCAGCATGCGCGCGAGGTGCACGCGGTTGCGTTCGCCGCCCGAGAGGTTGCCGACGATCTTGGACTGGTCGGTGCCGGTGAACCCGAATCGCGCCACGTAGGCGCGGCTGTTGGTCTCCACGCCGCCGAGCATGATCTTCTCGTCGCCGCCCGAGATCGCCTCCCAGAGGTTCCTGTCGTTGGGCAGCGTCTCGCGGCTCTGCTCGACGTAGGCGAGCTTCACGCTGTCGCCGACCTTCAGCTCGCCGCCGTCGGGCCTGTCGGCGCCGGTGATCATCCGGAACAGCGTGGTCTTTCCGGCGCCGTTGGGGCCGATGATGCCGACGATCGCGCCGGCCGGCACCGAGAAGCTGACGTCGTCGAGGAGCAGCTTGTCGCCGTAGGCCTTGGTGAGGCCCTTCGCCTCCACGACCAGCTGCCCCAGGCGCGGGCCCGGCGGGATGAAGATCTCGACCTCTGCCGCCTTCTCCTTCTGGTTCTGGCCGACGAGCTGCTCATAGCGCTCGACGCGGGCCTTGTTCTTCGCCATCCGGCCCTGCGGGTTGCGGTTGATCCACTCCAGCTCGCGCGCGAGCGCCTTCTGGCGGTTCGAGGCCTGCTTCTCCTCGATCTCCAGGCGCTTCTTCTTCTGCTCGAGCCAGCCGGTGTAGTTGCCCCTGTAGGGGATGCCCTCGCCGCGGTCGAGCTCCAGGATCCACCCGGCCACGTTGTCCAGGAAGTAGCGGTCGTGGGTGACGGCGATGATGGTTCCCTCGAAGCGCTGCAGGTGCTGCTCGAGCCAGGCGACGCTCTCGGCGTCGAGGTGGTTGGTCGGCTCGTCGAGGAGCAGGATGTCGGGCTTGGTCAGGAGCAGCCGGCAGAGCGCCACGCGCCGGCGCTCGCCGCCGGACAGCGTGTTGACCGCCTGGTCGGGCGGCGGGCAGCGCAGGGCCTCCATCGCCATCTCCAGCTGGCTGTCGATGGTCCAGGCGTCGATCCGGTCGAGCTTCTCCTGGACCTGGGCCTGCTTGTTGATCAGCTTGTCCATCTGCTCGGGGGTCATGTCCTCCCCGAACTTCGCGTTGATCTCGTCGTATTCCCGGAGCAGCGCGAAGGTGTCCTTCGCACCGTCGCGCACCACCTCGATCACGGTGCGGGTGTCGTCGATCAGGGGCTCCTGCTCGAGGTAGCCGACCGAGTAGCCGCCGGCGGCCACGACCTTCCCCTCGTAGTTGCGGTCGACGCCGGCCATGATGCGCAGGAGGGTGCTCTTGCCGCTGCCGTTCAGGCCCAGCACGCCGATCTTCGCCCCGTAGTAGTAGGAGATCGAGACGTTGTTCAGGATCTTCTTGCGGTCGATCTCCTTGGTGACCCCGATCATCGAGTAGATGATCTGCGTCTCGTTCCGGGAGGCTGGCTTCTGGGGTGCTGGCATGGCGGGTGCTCGGAGGGGGCGCTTCGCGCGGACGGGGCATCGTATCCGGCACGTGAATATCCTCACCCCCCAGATGCGCGCGTTCATCGCCTGGATCCGCGAGAACACCAGCCCGCGCGTGCGGCGGTTCGTGGTGGGCGCGGTGGGCGGCAGCATGGCGCTTGCGGGCCTGCTGCTCCTCGTGCTGCCGGGGCCGGGGATCCCGCTGCTGCTCGCCGGGCTGGGGGTGCTGAGCCTCGAGTTCGCGATCGCGCGCACGTGGATCGTCGCGGTGCGTCAGCGCGCGGAACGCGCGGGCGTGCCGCGCTCCGCGCTCTGGGTGCTTCCGGTGGCGGGGGTCGCGGTCTCGGTCGCCGTGGGGCTCGCACCCGGGTTCGCGAGCGTCATCGTCGACGACGGCAATGCATGGCACGTGGTGCGCAAGCCGGCCTTCGGGTTCGACTACGCCTACGTGACGATCGCCCGGCTGCGCGAGTCCGCGGCCGCGGACCCGTTCGCGCAGGCCATCATGGACCGCGCCGGCCTGCGCTGATCACCCGTCTCCGAGGAGGTGCCGCCTCAGGAACCCCAGGCGCTTCATGGAGCCGTAGGGGGTCTCGGCGGCCCCGTGCCCTGCCCCGGGAATCACCACAAGCTCGTGGTCCTTCCCCGCGCGCACCAGCGCCGCCGACACCTGCAGCGTGCTGGATGGATCCACGTTGTCATCCAGTTCCCCGACCACCAGCATGAGGCGGCCCTGCAGGCGCGCGGCATCGGTCACGTTGGAGCTGCGGGCGTAGCTCTCGTCGACGGGCCAGCCCATCCAGAGCTCGTTCCACCAGATCTTGTCCATCCGGTTGTCGTGGCAGCCGCAGTCGGCCACGCCCACGCGGTAGACGTCGGGGAAGTCGAGCATGGCGCGCAGCGCGCTCTGCCCGCCGGCGCTGCCGCCGTAGATCCCCACGCGCGACATGTCCATCCACGGCCGCGTCGCCGCGGCCGCGCGCAGCCACGCCACGTGGTCGGGAAGCCCCGAGTCGCGCAGGTTCTTCCAGCACACGTCGTGGAAGCGCTTGCCGCGCCAGTTGGTGCCCATGCCATCGACCATCGCCACCACGAACCCCGCGTCGGCGATGGCACGCTGTCCGTGCCAGGGCGCAAACGCCTTCGGGACGTGGAAGTCCTGCGGGCCCGCGTAGATGCACTCGACCACCGGGCGCACCGTGCCGTCCGCCGCCGATCCCCGGGGCCGCCAGAGCACGCCCCAGACGTCGGTCGACCCGTCGCGGCCCTTCGCGACGACGCGCTCGGGCCAGGTCCAGCCCTCGGCCACCAGCGCCGACGCGTCCGCACGGCCGAGCTCGGCGAGGAGCGCGCCGTCGGACGCTCGGCGGAGCTCCCGCACCGGCGCGAGGTCGACGCGCGACCAGGTGTCGACGTACCACGCGCCGTCCGGGCTCCAGAGAAGCTCGTGCGTGCCGTCGCCCTCGGTGAGCCGGACGGGCTCGCCGCCATCGACCGGGACGCGGACGAAGTGCTCGTGGTACGGGTCCTGCGCCGGGTCGATGCCCATCACCCGCAGCAGCAGCTCGCGTCGCTCGAAGTCCACCCGCTCGACCGCACGCACCATCCACCGGCCGGCGGTCACCTGCCTCGGGACGCCGCCCGCGGGGACATCGACGAGGTACAGGTGGTTCCAGCCGTCGCGCTCGCCCATCCAGAGCAGCTCATCCTCGCCGAGCCAGTGGACCCATGACTTGTGCGCGTAGTCCACGAAGGTGTCCGAGCGCTCCTCGACCACCGTGCGCGCGGCACCCGATGCGGCATCGACCGAGACGAGCCGGAGCACCTGGTGCCCACGGGCGTTGTGGAGGAACGTGAAGCTGCGCGAGTCGGCGGCCCAGCGCAAGCCGTCGTTTGACCACGGCTCGGCGAACGACGCGCGATCCACCGGGACCTCGGTGCCGTCGGCGCGGAAGAGCCTCGGCCAGCGGCGCTCGATGCGGTCGCCGGGCTTCAGGTACTGGATGGTCCGGAGCCTCGGCTCGACCCGATCCTGCGGCGAGCTTTCCACCGCATGCACGGGATGGTCCTGCGCCCGCTCGACCTCCCACGCCACCACGAAGCGCCGGTCGGGCGACCACGCGTGCGGGCCGCCGAGCGCCGCGGCGGCGGGCGGCAGCGCCGGCTCGGGACCGGGCGCCGGCCCGGGCATCGACGGGGCAGGCGGCGCGGGAGCCGACGGGGCAGCCGGCGCGGACGCCGGCGGGCGCGCCGGCCCCGCGCGGTCGAGCTCCGGCACCGACACGACGCGCGCCGCGCCGCCGTGCGACGGCGTGACCTCCAGCCGGTCGGCATCGATCCAGCGCACCCGCGCCGCCGGATCGCGCACGAGCGCCGCCCAGTCCTGCGCACGCGCACGCGACACGGCGGCGCCGGCAAGGAGCGCGGCGACGAGGACGAGGTTCGCGCGTGCACGCTGCATCGCCGGACGACTGTACCTTTCCCGCTCCGTGCGAACCCGCGCCGCCATCGCCGCACTGCTCCTCGCCTCGATCGCCCCGCCGATGGCGGGATGCGCGACCACGCCGGAGAAGGACACCTACGAGCGGAGGAAGCTCAAGGAGGACATGGTCATCGCCATGCACCTCATGGACCTGGCGGACCTCGCCTACTTCAAGGCGCGGAACCAGTACATCCAGGCGCTCGTCACCAACCTGCCGTCGCGCACGGTGGCCGCGATGTCGAAGATGCAGGCCGGCATCGGCTCGACCACCCGGGCCATGGCGGTCGATCCGAACCCGCGTGCGGGGCTGGTGCACATGTACACCTGGGTGCAGATGGCGCGGTTCTCGTGCGCCAACCGCATCCGCCTCGCGCCCGAGACCATGCCCTGCGGCTGCGACGACATCTTCGGCAAGGTCTCCGAGATGGTGCGGAAGGTCGCGGTGAAGTACATGACCGCCGAGCAGCTCGCCGAGCTGGACCGGATGATCGCGGCCTACCAGGCCGCCAACCCGGACCTGCTCCACGTCGGGCTCCTGCGCGTCGACGACATCGCGACCTCGGACGCCGCGGCCGCGCTGATCCTGCCGGAGTCCGAGGAGACGATGCTCAGCCCGGTCACCGATGCCGCGCACCAGCTGGAACTGACGCGGTTCCTCGGCAACCAGCTGGTGTGGCTCGCCGCACGCCTGCCGAACGGGGCCGCCGACGACTTCGACAGCGTCGGCCGGCTTCTGCTCGAGTCCGGGCCCGCGCACCAGGCGGTGGCCGGGCTCGGGACGATCGGCGCGCAGGTGGGCGACGCCGCGGCGAGGATCGAGCAGAACTCGTCGGCCCAGCGCGAGCTCGCCACGCAGATTTCCGCCCTCGGCCAGGACGTGCGCGGCGTGGCGGCCCGCGCGGAGCGGATCGCGGTCGTCGCGCTCGGCGTCGCGGCCGTGCTCGTCGGCATCGTCGTCGGGTGGGCGATGCGTGCGCGCCGCAGGTCGCCCGCGCCCTGATCAGCGCCGCGGGGCGCGCGGCAGCGCGTAGCGGACCATGACCGTCGAGGGCATGGGCGGATACTGCACCTGCACCCGGAAGGCAGTGAAGTCCTCGAGACGCCAGCCCGCGCGCTCGGCGGTGACGCGCACCACGCGGTCCTGGTCCGGGACCAGGTCCGATGCCATGCCGCCGCGGCCGGGATCCAGCCGATCAAGGGAGCCCTCGATCGGAAGCCGGTAGTCCTCGCGGGTGGCCGGGTCGAGCGGAAGCCCGCCGAACGGGCGACCGTAGACCAGCGCCTCGGGCTCGAACCCGTCCATGAGCTCCCGGTGCACCAGCAGGTCGATCATCAGGCACTCGGTGGGCATGGTCACGAGCGCGCTCATCTCGCCCCACTCCGGCCCGCCATCGGCCTGGTCCGCGTAGCGCGAGTGCGCCGCGCGCTCGATGAGGCCGAACACCAGCGTCATCGCGCCCCGCTGCCCGATCGGGCCGCCGACGAGCTCGTGCTGCACGCTGGACTCCGTGAGCACGGTGCGCACCGCGGCATCCGGGGGCGAGCAGAACGACCGCATGACGAGGTACGGCTCGTCCGCGGAGGCAGGCGGCTCCACGGGCTCGATCACGCGGGGCGCGACCACCTCCGTCCCCTCGCGGCCCTGCTTGAAGAACCGGAACACCGGCCAGCCCTGCGCCGAGCGCAGGCGGCGGATGTCGTACCAGCCGGACACGATCGCCAGGTCCAGCATCCCCGGCTTGCGCGTGCTGGGCGCCAGGAACTGGGTCATGGAGCGCACGCGCGCCTGGATTCCCCACACCCCGGAGTTGCCGCGGAACGCGAGCCGTCGGGAGAGCTCGAGCGGCTTTCCCGTGCGCGTGATGCCGTCCATCAGCAGCTCGAGGGTGCCACGGTCGCCGACGTGCGTCTCGATCATGCGGTCGAAGTCCGCCATGCGCGCACGGACGTCCGACAGGGCGGATGCCGAGGCCCCGGCCGCCTCCATGGCGGCGAGCAGGATGCCCAGGCCCTCGCCGCCCGGCACGAGCGGCACCGCCTCGAGCGGATCGTGCGTCTGCAGGACCTTCGCGATCTTCCACGTCAGGTTCTTGTTCAGCTTGAAGCGGCGCGAGACGTCCTGCGGCTTCAGCGGATCGGCGCCCACGGACGCATAGAGGCTCCGGAGCGCATCGCGGAGCGCGCGCGCCGATGACCGGCAGTCGGCGGCGAAGTCCTGGTTGGCCGGGGAAGGAACCACCTCGGCAGGATACGCTGACGCCGAAGATGGCCAACGACGCATTGCCGCCGATCATCGCGCAGGATGCCGCTGCCGGCGCCACGATGAGCCTCTTCGAGTACGTCAAGGCGGGCGGGCCGCTCGGCTACCTCCTGATCGGGCTGTCGGTGATCGTGGTGGCGCTGGTGGTGCGCAACCTGCTGGCCTTGCGGCGCTCGCTGCTTGCGCCGGCCGAGATCGCGGCCACCCTCTCGCAGCGCCTCCGCGCCGGGCAGGTGCAGGCCGCGGCCAAGGCGTGCCAGGAGGATGAGGGGCACTCGTTCCTCGCGGCGGTGATGGCGAGCGCCATCCGACGCTGCACCTCGAGCCCGATGGGCGCGCTGGAGGCGCGCGCGGCCGTCGAGGAAGCCGGCCAGGTGGAGGCGTCGAAGCTGCACCGGATGAACAACGGCCTCGGCGTCCTCGCCGCGGTCGGGCCGATGCTCGGGCTGCTGGGCACGGTGATCGGCATGATCGGTGCCTTCAACGCGATCGGCTCGCTGCAGGGGGCCGCCCGCTCCACGGAACTCGCGCGCTTCATGTCGCTCGCGCTGGTCAACACCGCGCAGGGCCTGGTGGTCGCGGTGCCGGCGACGGTGGCGTTCGCGCTGTTCCGCCAGCGGATCGACCGCGTGGTGACGGACATCGCCACCGACGTCCTGGAGCCGCTCGCCGACGACCTGTCGGCCGGGCTCGCTGCCGCGCAGCGCGCCGCCGGTGCGCAGCGCGCGGCCGCGGCGCCCCAGCAGCCCGCACCGGCCGCGGGCACGCGGGGCGCATGATGGCAGGCGGCGCCGTCGACGACGACGCGTCGTTCGACCTGACGCCGATGATCGACGTCATCCTGCTCCTCATCATCTTCTTCATGCTCAGCTCGCAGTTCGCGTCGTCGCAGCTGGCGCCGGTGGACCTGCCGGCCGAGCGCGGCACGCCTCCCGCAAGCGAGGGCGCGGCCGCGAGGCTCTTCGTCGACATGGCGCGCGACGGGTCGCTCTCGGTGCTCGGCGAGCCGGTCGAGGCGGCGCAGGTCGCCGAGCGGATCGCGAAGGTGCAGCGCGAGACAGGCACGCGCCACAGCGGCGTGGTGGTGCGCGCCGACCGTGCCGCACCCGCGTCGGCGCTCAACCGGCTCGCCGAGCGCCTTGCCGAGGCGCGCATCGGGAACTGGTCGATCGCGGTCGGCTCGGGGGACGGGTCGTGAGGCTCGCGCGTGCGGCGCGCCCGAACGCGCACCTGCTGCAGCTCTCGGAGATGCGACTGCCGCTCATCGCGTTCATCGACGTGATCCTCTTCATCCTGATGTACTTCCTGCTTGCCGGGTCGATCGACGTGGAGGAGCGCGAGCTCGCCGCCGCGATCGGCGGGGGCAGCGCGGTCGCCGGCGACGACGGAGGCTTCACCCCGCAGGTGGTCGACGTGTCGCTCGAGGGCGGCATGGAGACCTGCCGCATCGGGCTGCGGCGCGCGGTGGGACGAGAGGCGCTTGCCGAGGTGCTGCGCGCCCTGCCCAAGGAGCCCGGCGTCGTGGTGCGCGTCTCGGACGACGTCTCGGTGGCCGGCGCCGCGGCCGCGCTGCAGGCATGCCGCGATGCGGGATTCGAGCGGATCGCCTACCGGCCGGGCCGCGGCAAGGCGTCCGCGCCCTGACGGGGCGTGCCTCAGTCGAAGCGCAGGTGCTTGACGCTCTCGCCGCGGTCGCGCAGCTCGCGAAGCGCGTCGATCCCGATGTCGAGGTGCACGCTCACGTAGCGCTCGGTGACCTCGCGGTCGCTCTCCGCGGTCTTCACGCCCTCCGGGGTCATCGGGTTGTCCGAGACCAGGAGCAGCGCGCCCTTCGGGATGCCGTTGGCGAAGCCGACCAGGAAGATGGTCGCCGTCTCCATGTCGATCCCCTCGGCGCGGATGCGCACGAGCCGCTCGCGGAAGGCGTGGTCGTGCTCCCACACGCGCCGGTTCGTCGTGTAGACGGTGCCCGTGTAGTAGTCGCGGTCGTGGCGCACGATCGAGGCGCTCACGGTGCGCTGCAGCCGGAAGCTCGGCAGCGCCGGCACCTCGGGCGGCATGTACTCGTTGCTCGTCCCCTCGCCGCGGATCGCGGCGATCGGCAGCAGGAAGTCGCCGACCTTGAGCTTCTTGAGGCCGCCGCACTTGCCGAGGAAGAGCACCGCCTTCGGCTCCACCGCCGAGAGCAGGTCCATGGTGGTGGCTGCCATCGCCGATCCCATGCCGAAGCTCAGGATCGTGATGTCCTCCGCGGTGGCCGACAGCATCGGGCGGTCGCGGCCCACCACCGGGACGCCGAAGCGCTCGGCGAAGCGCTCGACGTAGTCGGAGAAGTTGACGAGCAGCACGTGGCGGCCGAAGTCGCCGAGCTGCCGGCCCGTGTAGCGCGGCAGCCAGTCGCGGACGATCTCGGCCTTGTCCTTCATGCGCGGCAGGCTACGGCGCGGCTAGCCTTCCGGCGACCGTGCACGACGCGCTCGCGGCCATCCTCCTGCTGCTGTGCGCGGCGCTGCTGCTGGGAATGCTGGCCGAGCGGCTGCGCCAGACCGCGGTGCTGGGCTACCTGGTCGCCGGGACGGTGGTCGGTCCCGGCGTGCTGGGCTGGGTGCACGGCGGCGAGTCGATCGATGCGCTGGCGGAGCTCGGGGCGGC
>VEQS01000205.1 GCA_018883105.1 Phycisphaerales bacterium | reverse complement strand
AGGCCTCGGCGGCCTGCTGCATGAGGCGGCCGCGCGTGGCCACCAGGCGCAGCCCGTCGTCGAAGCCGAAGGCGCCCGCGATGCAGAGGGCCGTGTACTCGCCGAGCGAGAGGCCGTTGGCCGCGAACGTCTCGATGCCGGGATGGCGCTCCAGGAGCGCCGCGTGCGAGGCGATGCCGCACGTGAACAGCGCGGGCTGGCTGGCGTCGGTGCGGTTGAGGTCCTCCTGCGGTCCCGAGAAGCAGAGGTCGCTGAGCCGGCGGCTTCCGACGGACGCCACTTCGTCGGCGGTGCGGAAGATCGATGCCGCGGCGGCGCTCGACTCGGCCCAGGCCTTGCCCATGCCGACGGCCTGTGCGCCCTGTCCCGGGCAGAGGAAGACGGTTGCGTTGCTCATGTGCGGATGCGCTCCTCGGTGGTTGCCCGCGACGGCGCGCGGGTCTCAGGGGTTCCAGACGCACGAGGCCCACGTCACGCCCGCGCCGAAGGCGACGAGGATGATGGGCTTGCCGGCCTCGATCCGGCCGGCCTCGTACAGCTCGTCGAGGCAGATCGGGATGCTGGCGGCGCTCGTGTTGCCGTAGCGGTCGATGTTCACGTACACGCGCTCGGGGGGCAGCTTCAGCTTCTCCACCGCGCTCTCGATGATGCGCTGGTTCGACTGGTGGCAGATGTACTGCTGCACGTCGCCGACCTTCAGCCCGGTGCGGTCGAGGGCGTCCTGGATCGCCTCCTGGAAGCGGGTGACCGCGAACTTGTAGATCTCGCGCCCGTGCATGCGCAGGTGGCCGAGGCGGATCGGGTTCGCCTCGTCGCCGGCGGGCACGTCGCGGTCGCACTTGGGGTGGTACAGCGTGCGCCACATGCGGCCGTCGCCGTGCATGGTCTGGTGCACGCAGCCCTTGCGCGGGTCCGGGTCGGCCACCACCACCGCCGCGCCGGCGCCGTCGCCGAAGATGATCGACACCGTGCGGTCGTTCCAGTCCACGAGGCGCGTGAGCACCTCGACGCCGATGATGGCGACCCGCTCGGCGCGGCCGCAGCGGATCATGGTGTCCGCGAGGTTGAGCCCGTAGAGGAACCCGCTGCAGGCGGCCGCGAGGTCGAAGACGGCGGCTTCCCCGGCGCCCACGGCCTCGGAGATGCGCGCGGCCGTCGAGGGGCAGAGCATCTCGCCGCTCACCGTCGCCACGATGATCATGTCGAGCTGGTCGGCGCGCACGCCGGCGCGGTCGAGCGCCTTGAGGAGCGCGTCGCGGCCCAGCGAGAACACGGTGTCGGCCTCGGCGGCGCGGTGGCGCGCGCGGATCCCGGTGCGCTGGACGATCCACTCGTCGCTCGTGTCGACGATCTTCTCCAGGTCGGCGTTGGTCACCACCTCGGCGGGCAGCGCGCGCCCCGTCCCGGCGATGCGCGTGCCGCGCCCGAAGGGGGCGGTCATGCCTCGACCTGCTCCATCTTCACGGTGGCCAGGCGCGCGACGATCTTCTCGTTGATGCGCGCATTGGCGAACGCCTTGCCCCGGAGGATGGCGTTCTTGATCGTGCGGTCCTTGCTCGACCCGTGGCTGATGAGCGAGACGCCGTTCACGCCCAGCAGGGGCGCGCCGCCGTACTCGTGGTAGTCGTGCTTGGCGTAGAGGCTCTTGATCACGCCCTCCAGGCGCAGCACCAGCTCCGGGTCGGACTCGAGCACCTCGTGCGCGAGCGCCCGGAAGATGCCGCCCGAGAGCCCCTCGGCGAGCTTGAGCATCACGTTGCCCACGACGCCGTCGGTGATCACCACGTCGGCCTCGCCGTCGAACACGCCGCGGCCCTCGACGAACCCGGTGAAGTTCAGGTCCTCGAACCTGCGGATCATGTCCCGCGCGCTGCGCATCAGGTCGGTGCCCTTCTGCTCCTCGCCGCCGACGTTCATCAGCGCGACGCGGGGGTGCGGGTTGCCCAGGATCTCGCGCGCGTAGACGTCGCCCATCACGCCGTACTGGGCGAGGTGGCTGGGCTTGGGCTCGATGTTCGCGCCGACGTCGATCAGGACGATCGGGCCGCTGAAGGTGGGCACCGTCACGCAGATGCCCGGACGCACCACGCCGGGAAGCCGGCGCATGAAGTACTGGCTGGCGGCGACGCAGGCGCCCGTGTTGCCGGCGCTGATCACCACGTCAAGCCGGTTCTCCGCGCGCGGCGACGCCATCTGGTTCATCACCACGATGGACGAGTTCTTCTTCGCCTTCATCGCCTCCACCGGAGGCTCGTCCATCCCGATGACCTCGCTCGTCGCGACGATCTCGATGCGCGGGTCGTGGAGCATCCCGCGCTCGCCGAGCATGTCCCGCACCACTTCCTCGTCGCCGACCATCACCACCCGGTCCGACTGGTCGAGCAGCGGGATCGCCTGCATGCACCCCTTGAGGATCTGCTCGGGGGCGTTGTCGCCCCCCATGATGTCGACGCCGATGCGCATGGCCTGGAATCGGGACGCCGGCGCCGGGCTCACGCCTCGGGCTGGGCGACCTTCAGCTGGAGCCCCGGGCGCACGTATCCGCACTCACGGCACGCCGCATGCGGGCGCCGGGCGGCGCCGCAGTTGGGGCACGACACCGTGTGGGCGGTCTTCAGCGCGTGGTGGGCGCGGCGGCGGCGGGTTCGGCCGGGGGATGATCGGAATGCGGGAAGCATGGTGGGGGGACGATGCTAGCCGAATCCGCGCGGATGGCGCAAGGACGCGGGCGTTCCGCGCGGTCGGCGGCGTCGGCGGGTGCGTGTATCCGGTAATGTTGCGACTCTCCGGCCATGGCACGATTCGAACTCTTCACCGACGGCGCATGCTCCGGCAATCCCGGTCCCGGGGGATGGGGCTTCATCCTGCGTGGCGAGGGCATCGACGGCGAGACGGTCGGCAGCGGGGGCGACTCCGCGACCACCAACAACCGCATGGAGCTGACCGCGGTGCTCGAGGGGCTCGCGCGCGTTCCCGACGACGGGCGCGTGGTGCTCGTCACCGACAGCGAGTACTGCGTGAAGGGCCTGCGCGACTGGCTCGACGGATGGAAGCGCCGCGGCTGGCGCAAGGCCGACAGGAGCCCGGTGATGAACCGCGACCTGTGGGAACGCCTCGATGCCGAGCGCGTGCGCGTGCGCATCGAGCCGCGCTGGATCCGAGGGCACAACGAGCACCCGGAGAACGAGCGCTGCGATCGCCTGGCGGTGGCGGCGATCGATCGGATGCGCGCGCCGCGGCGCTGATGTCGCATAACTCGTGCGCGCGTGGAATGCGCAGCGCGATGCGCCGTGGCGGTTGCGGCGCATGGCGGGCTCGGCTATCTTTTGCCCCTTCCCCCCAAGCCGGGGGGATCGTCACGGATCCGAACACATGCCCACGATCAACCAGCTCGTCCGCAAGCCCCGCCGCTCGCCCGGCGCGAAGTCGAAGGTCAAGGACCTCGCCGCGTGCCCGCAGAAGCGCGGCGTGTGCCTCCAGGTGA
>VEQS01000204.1 GCA_018883105.1 Phycisphaerales bacterium | reverse complement strand
AGTTCCGCCATCAGCACCCCGAGGGCGTAGACGTCGCTGCGGGCGTCGGCCGCCGACGCCCCGTGCAGCCACTGCTCCGGCGCCATGTACTGCGGCGTCCCCAGCCGCTGCCCCTCCGCCGTCCGGGCGCCCTCGCCGTCGCCAGGCTCCAGCGCCTTCGCCACCCCGAAGTCGATCACCTTCGGCGTCGCACGACCCGACCCTCGCGACACCAGCACGTTGCCCGGCTTGATGTCCCGGTGGATCACACCCTTCTGGTGCGCATGCTGCACCCCGTCGCACGCCTCGGCGAAGAGCGCCATGCGTTCGCGCACCCCCAGGCGTTCGCCGTCGCAGTGGACCGTGATCGGCGGACCGTCGATGTAGGGCATCGCAAACCACGGCCGGCCGTCCTCGGTCACCCCGGCATCCAGCACCGAGGCGACGTTTGGGTGGTCCATCCGGGCCAGCGCCTGGCGCTCGGCACGGAAGCGCGCCATCACCACCGTCGACGACGGGTCGCGACGCAGGAGCTTCAGCGCCACCAGGCGGCGCACCGGCTCCTCCTGCGAGGCAAGCCACACCGTGCCGAAGCCGCCTTCCCCCAGAACCGACACCAGCGCGTAGCGGCCCACGCGGCCCCGGTCCTCGCCCCATGCGGCGACCGACGGCACGGCGGACGTCATCAGTACACCCAGCCCTCCGCCTGCGCGACCGCCGGCGGCGCCGAGCTCACGGGATCGGTGACCAGGAGCAGCGCATCCACCAGGTCACCTTCCTCGTCGCGCTCCGCCTCGTCGGCGAGTGCGTCGGGAATGACGATGCCGGCCGAGCGCAGGTTCGCCACGATGCCCGCGCGCACCTGGCGCGGCGGCTCGCCCGCACCCTTGTACCCGCGTCGCGGCCAGCCGTTGAGGTGCAGCACGGTCGAGGGGCAGCCCTCGGCGATGCGCACCGCCGACGCCGGATCGCCCGCGCACGGCTCGATGCGCACGCCCTCGGCGGCGAGGGGCAGCAGCACCTCGCACGCGAACGTCCAGGTCTGCTTGAAGACGCGCAGGTTCAGGGGCGACATCGGGGTCGACAGCTCGCGGTCGCACGCGCGGCGCGGCTCGCGGCGCGTGCGGTCGCGCACGGTGCTGCGCCAGTGGCGCGGGGAGCCGAGCGACTGCATCCATCCGGCGATCGCGGCCCAGTCGGCCGGCACGTCGAAGGCGGCCGCGACCTCGAGCGGCACGGACATCGGCGCATCGACGCGCCACAGGTGCCGCCGCCCGTCGTCGCGCGAGGCAAGCACCGCGCGCACCAGGCCGCGGCGGTCGAGGCGACCGTGCGAGCGCACGGGCGCCATGCGGTCGGAGGGGTCACGCCAGACGGCTCGGATCTTCGCCGTCCCGCCGCCGTCGGCGCCGGAGAAGTCCACCCCGTGCAGCACCGTCGGCGGAACGCGCCGCTCAGCCCCCACCGCAGCGGTCCTTCGGCTTGCCGCAGGGGCAGCAGGGACCGGAGTGCACGTGGGCGGCGCCGACCGGCGAACCGGCCACGCCGAAGACGCTGTGTTGCCTCCGGAAGACGCGGCCGCGGCCGGAGGGATCCTCGACCGGCGCGTCGGCGTCCCGCATCGGGCGCAGCAGGACGATCACCTCGTCGTCGACGTCGTTGGCGTACTCGTACTGGGGCATGGACGCCTCATCGTACGGCGCGGCGCTTCGGGCGCGCGCGTTCCTGGGGCGTCGCGAACGCCGCCTCGCGCAGGGTGGACAGTTCGCGCGCGGTGAGCTCGCGCCACTGCCCGGCCTGCAGGCCCTTCAGCTGCAGCGGCCCCATGCGCACGCGGCGCAGCTTCTTCACCGGATGGCCGAGCGTGGCCAGCATGCGGCGGATCTGCCGGTTGCGCCCCTCGCGCAGCTCCATGTAGAGGAGCGTGCGCGTGGCATCGCGCTTCAGGATCTTCAGCTGCGAACGCGCCGTGCGCGCACCCGCCCGCTCGTCGCGGCCGGGCAGGAAGATGCCGCGCTCGAGGCGCTCGATCTCCTCGTCCGCCACGCGGCCGCCGACGGTCACCTCGTAGCCCTTGTGCATCTCGAACCGCGGATGCGCGAGGCGGTTGGCGAGCGGACCGTCGTTCGTCAGGAGCAGGAGGCCCGAGCTGTCGAGGTCGAGTCGCCCCACCGGATAGAGACGCGCCTTCGACGGATGCTCGACGAGGTCGATGGCGCGCGGCCGGCCCTCCGGGTCGCTGTTGGTGCTCACCACGCCCTTGGGCTTGAAGAGCATGACGTACACCGCGCGCCCCGCGGCGCGGATGCGCCGGCCGTCGACGCGGATGTCGTCTTCATCCGGGCTGACCCAGGCGGGAAGACCGTCGATGCGGTGCCCGTTCACGGTCACGCGGCCTTCCTCGACTGCCTCCTCGCACGCGCGGCGCGAACCGACGCCGGCGTCGGCGAGCACCTTCTGGATGCGCGGGCCCCGTTCGTCCTGCTGGTACGGGTGGGTGGGGGCGTGGCGGCGGCGCATCGAGGCATCGTATCCCGGCCCGGGTATGGTCCATGCCGATGGCAACGGTCGCCGCCTGCATCCTCCTCGTCACCGGCTGCACCGGGCCGGGCGGCAGCGCAGTGGCGCCGGCCCTCGTCTCGCCGCTCGACCCGTCCACGCCCGAGGGGAGCACCGCGCGCGAGGCGGGAATCACCGAGGACCTCCGGCGCCTGTGCGCGGTGATGGCCTCCGCCCCCGTGCAGTTTCCATCGCGCGGCATGCCGCTTCCCGTGCGCCTGGCGTTCCTGCAGCCCTTCGCGCTGCCGGAGATCGCGCGGCGCGTCACCGACGCCACGCTCGGCGCCGAGTCGCGGCCCTTTCGTGCCGTCGCCGACTATGCCGCACGCACGTACGGCGTGGAAAGCCCCGTCCGCGGGGAACGCAGCACCGTCAGGGCCAACGACCCGCAGCGCGCGATCTTCGCGCTCGACTTCCTGCTCAACGGCGCATCGTCGCGGCTTCGCGAGGCCCTGGCGCAGGCCGACCTGCCCGCGGACGGCGCGGCGGCCATCGACCGCACGCTCGGGATCGCCACGCGCTCCACGGTTCCACGCAACGCGCAGGTGCCGACCGAGGTCGCCGCCGCGCTGCAGTCCGCGGCGCGGCTCGACCGCGCGGCGCTCGTCGCCGCGGCCGGCCACTTCGACGAGGACCTCGACGTCGCCGCCGACTGGTCGACGTTCCCCGCCGAGGCGCTCCCGGAGGAGCTCGCCGGCGCCGTCGACGGCACCGTGCTCGGCGTGCACCGCGTCGACGAGCTCGGCTGGCTCGTGATCGGCGGCCCGGGCGCCAACCGCTACGACATGGGACGCATCGCGGCGGTGTTCGACCCGGCGGGCGACGACCGCTACGAGTGGGCGGCCTCGACCGTCGGCAGCCGCCTGGTGATCGACCTCGCGGGCGACGATGCGCACTCGACCGTCGCGGGCACCGGTCCCGCGGTGAGCGGCCCCGCGGGCGCGGCACTCGGCATCAGCGTGATCGACGA
>VEQS01000061.1 GCA_018883105.1 Phycisphaerales bacterium | reverse complement strand
CGAGCATCCACCGACCAGGAGCGTGCGACATGCCGAGCTCGGCCAGGATCCAGCGCCTCACGCACCGCGCCGCTGCCGCGATCGCCGCTGTCTCGATCTGCGGCAGCGCGGCCGCGGACGTCGTCTACGCGCTCAGCTTCACCCTCGGGCAGCTGGTCCGCTTCGACACGTCCGATCCCGCGGGCACCCGCACCGCGCTGACGACCGCCGGGACGCTGGCCCAGCCGGCCGGCATGGCGATGGGCCCGGACGGGCACCTGTACATCGGCGAGGGAGGCAACGGCTCGACGATCAAGCCGTCGGTCAGCCGCTTCAACCTGACGACCAACACGCGGACCACCGTCCACACCTTCGCGTCCTCCGAGGTGTTCCCGGGGTCGCTGGCGTTCCGCGGCAACGACCTGCTCGTCGGGCGCAACCCGAACTTCGGGCTCGGGGGGCCCGTGGTCCGGCTCGCGAACGCCGTGTCGGGTTCGGTGACGGTCTCCGATTACACCTCGGGCGGCACGCTGGCGAGCAGCCCGGGACTTGCGCTGGCGGCCGACGGCTCGCTCTATGTGAGCAGCCAGACCTACAACGGCGTGACCGGCGTGTCATCCGGACCCGTGATCAAGTTCGACGCATCCGGCAACTACGTCAGCGACTTCATCGCCGACGGCGCTGGCACCGGCCTCTACGGACCGACCGGCCTCGCCATCGCAGGCAACACGCTCTTCACGGCCAGCATCATGACCGGCACCGTGCTTCGGACGAACCTCACCTCCGGCGCGACCACCGCATTCGCCGCCACCGGCGCGGCGTTCGAGGCATCGACACTCGCCGTCCTGTCGGACGGGGGCTTGCTGGTGGGCAGCGCCAATACGGGGAACATCTATCGCTTCGACGCCAACGGCACCCTCGTCAGCACCTACGCCTCGGGCCTGGGAGCGATCGGCGCCATCGTGGCCGTGCCGGCGCCGGGCACCATCGCGCTGGCGTTGGCGGGCATCACCGGAATTGGGCGGCGTCGACGGGCCTAGACTGCCCGTCCGATGACCACCGCCTCCCGCACCATCCGCGCCCCGCGCGGCGCCACGCGCACCTGCAAGACCTGGGCCGCCGAGGCGGCCATGCGCATGCTGATGAACAACCTCGACCCCGAGGTGGCCGAACGGCCCGGGGACCTGGTGGTCTACGGCGGACGGGGGCAGGCGGCGCGCAGCTGGGAGTGCTTCGACGCCATCGTCGAGAGCCTGCAGCGGCTCGAGGCCGACGAGACGCTCCTGGTGCAGAGCGGCAAGCCGGTCGGCATCGTCCGCACGCACGCCGACGCGCCGCGCGTGATGATCGCCAACTCGAACCTCGTGCCCCACTGGGCCACGCAGCAGCACTTCGACGACCTGTGCGCGCGCGGGCTGATGATGTTCGGGCAGATGACCGCGGGCAGCTGGATCTACATCGGCACACAGGGCATCCTGCAGGGCACCTACGAGACGTTCGCCGAGTGCGCGCGCCAGCACTTCGGCGGCACGCTGAAGGGGACGCTCAACGTCACCGCCGGCTGCGGCGGCATGGGCGGCGCGCAGCCCCTGGCGATCACCATGAACGAGGGCACGGCGCTCGTCGCCGACGTCTGCCGCGAGCGGCTCGACAAGCGCGTCCACGACCGCTACCTCGACGAGGTGCACGAGGACCTCGACGCCGCGATCGACCGCGCACTCGACCTGAAGCGCCGCGGAGAGGCCGTCTCCGTGGGCGTGCTGGCGAATGCCGTCGACATGCTGCAGCGCCTGCACGACCGCCGCATCGTGCCCGACACGCTCACCGACCAGACCAGCGCGCACGACCCGCTCGAGGGCTACTACCCCGTCGGGATGACGCGCGAGGCCGCCGACGCGCTGCGCGAGCGCGACCCGGCGGAGTACCAGCGCCTCTCCATGAAGAGCATGGAGCAGCACGTGCGCCTGATGGTGCAGTTCATGCGCGCGGGCTCGAAGGTCTTCGACTACGGCAACAACATCCGCCAGCGCGCGCTCGACCAGGGCTTCCAGGACGCGTTCGCGTTCCCCGGCTTCGTGCCGGCCTACATCCGCCCGCAGTTCTGCACCGGGCGCGGCCCCTTCCGCTGGGTGGCGCTCTCCGGCGACCCCGAGGACATCCGGGTCACCGACGAGGCCGTGCTCGAGCTCTTCCCGAAGGACGAAGGCCTGCGCCGCTGGATCCGCATGGCCCAGCAGCGCGTCGCGTTCCAGGGGCTTCCCGCGCGCATCTGCTGGCTGGGCCTCGGCGAGCGCCACCGCGCGGGCCTGCGCTTCAACGAGCTGGTTGCGCAGGGCAAGGTCAAGGCGCCGATCGTGATCGGCCGCGACCACCTCGACTGCGGCAGCGTCGCGAGCCCGAACCGCGAGACCGAGGCCATGAAGGACGGCACCGACGCGGTCAGCGACTGGGCGATCCTGAACTTCGCCGTGAACATCGCCAGCGGCGCCAGCTGGACCAGCTTCCACCACGGCGGCGGCGTCGGCATCGGCTTCAGCCAGCATGCGGGCCAGGTGATCGTGGCGGACGGCACCCCCGAGGCGGCGAAGCGGCTCGAGCGCGTCCTCACGAACGACCCGATGATGGGCGTGTTCCGCCACGCCGACGCCGGCTACGACCTCGCGCGCGACTGCGCGACGCGGCTGGGCGTCAAGGTGCCGATGGCCTGAGCGGCCGACCCCCGCCATGGCCAACGTCATCTGCATGAAGTGGGGGAGGAAGTACGGCCCCGAATACGCCAACCGGCTGGCCTCGATGGTGCGCCGCCACCTGCGCCGGCCGCACCGCTTCGTGTGCATGACCGACGATCCGTCGGGCCTCGACTCCGGCATCGACGCGCGCCCCCTGCCCGACTTCGACGACCCCGGCGGCCCCGAGCGCGGCTGGCGGAAGATCTCGACCTTCCGGAGGCCGCTCTTCGACCTCGAGGGCCCGACGCTCTTCATCGACCTCGACGTCGTCGTGGTGGGCGGCCTCGACGACTTCTTCGACCACCCAGGCGAGTTCCTGATCATCAAGGACTGGAAGCGCCCGTGGCGCCCCACGGGCAACTCCTCGGTCTACCGCTTCGAGGCCGGCGCGCACCCCGGGATCCTCGACCGCTTCATGCGCGAGCATGCGCAGGTCCGCCGCGAGGTGCGCAACGAGCAGGAGTACATCTCGCGCGAGCTGCACCGCGCCGGCAAGCTCGGCTACTGGCCGAAGGAGTGGTGCGTCTCCTTCAAGTACGGCTGCATGGCGCGCTTCCCCGCGTGCTGGTGGACCACGCCCCGCAAGCCTGCGGACGCACGCATCGTGGTCTTCCACGGCCACCCGAACCCGCCCGACGCGATCGCGGGGCGCAGCATCAAGCTGACGCGGCACGTGCGGCCGACGCCCTGGGTCGCCGAGGAGTGGCGCTGACGCTCACGCCGTGGCGCGGTGCAGGCGGTCGACCACGGCGCGCCACAGGCCGTCGGCGGAGGGAGGGCTCTCGATGAGGATGCGCGCGCAGCCGAGGGCATCGGCCGAGCGCAGCGCGTCGTACAGGGCGCCCGCGTAGAGCCGCGCGTCGCGGGGCATCGAGATCGCCGTATGCGGGCCGGGCACGTGCGTTGCGTCGAAGCAGAGCACCGCGCAGGGGACGTTCGCGTCCGCGAGCGCGCCGCGCACGCCGCCGACCGGCGCGAGCGCGGCCGGCGTCCGCGGCGCGTAGTGCCGCGCGGCGGTGCCGGGGCTTGCGTCCTGGGCATCGATCACCGGCGCTTCGACCTCGCCGAGGATTGCCCGCAGCGACTCGAGCGTCACCGTGCCTGGCCGCAAGAGGCGCGGCACGCGGCCGGACAGGTCGATCACCGTGCTCTCGAGGCCGAACTCGCTGCGGCCGCCGTCCAGGATGATGAGGTCGTCCTCGCCGGTGAAGTCCTCTGCCACATGGCGCGCGAGCGTCGGGCTCACGTGCCCGGAACGGTTGGCGCTCGGGGCGCTGACGGAGGCGCCGCCCAGTTCCTCCAGCAGGCGCCGCGCCACCGGATGGCTCGGCGAACGCACTGCGATCGTCTCAAGCCCGCCCACCGCGGCCGGCGGCACCACCGCGCGGCGCGGCACCACCAGCGTGAGCGGACCCGGCCACAGGCGCGAGGCCAGCTCGTCGCAGCGCGGGCACCAGCTCTCGACCACCGTCCGCGCGCTGGGTGCATCGAGGACGTGCGCGATCAGCGGGTTGCCCGCCGGCCGGCGCTTCATCCGGTAGACCTCGGAGATCCCGCGCGGGTCGAGCGTCAGCGCACCCAGCCCATACACCGTCTCGGTCGGGAACGCGACCGCGAACCCCGACCGCATCGCCTCGGCGGCGATCTCGATGGACGTGTCGGTTGGCTCGAGGATCGTCGGCATCGGGCTCAGCCGGGCGGCGCCGCGTCGACCACGCGCAGCTCGATGCGGTTTCGCTCGAGCGCCGTCCCCATCGCCGCGTGCAGGTTGGCGATCGACACGTTGTAGTCGGCGAGCGCGGCGGCCTCGGCGACCTGCGCGATGGCCAGGCCGTCCTGGCGGAAGAACTTGAGCGCCAGGAACTCGGGCGTCAGCTGCGGGATGCTCTCCTCGTCCACGGCGAGCGCGCGCATGTTCTCGGCGGCGGCCAGCCGCTGCGCACGCGTCTGCGAGATGAGCCGGTACGCCGCCGCGGCGTCCTGAAGCGCATTGCGCACGTCGAGCACGGCTCCCTGGATGGCGGTCTTGTAGACGATCACCGCCCGCGAGCGCGCCAGGCGCGCGCGGCGGAAGTCGGCCTCGGCGGCGCGGTTGCCGATCGGCTGGCGGAACGTGGCGCCGAGGGCCCACTCGATCTGGTCGCTGTCGCCCAGGTTCTGCCACGCGTCGCCGACGCCGGCATCGAGCCCGTAGAGCGCGCCGCTCGCCAGCAGGTCGAGCACCGGCAGCCGCCCGTTGTCGGCGACGTCGACGCCGATCGACGCATCGTCGATCGAGAGGAGCGCCGCCGCGATGGACGGGTTCTGGGCCATGAGCGTGCCCATGGCATCGGAGGTGCTGTAGCTCAGCGCCTGGTCGACCGGCGTGTCGATGGTGACGAGCGTCTCGCTGCCGCCGACGGGCAGGCGCGGGTCGTTCATCGCACGCTTCAGCTCGTTGACCGAGCGCTGCAGGTCGCGCTCGGCGCGGATCACCGCCGCGCGGCGATCCTCGACCTTGGCGACCGCGTCGGCGTACTGGGCGAGCGACGTGTCGTACTCGCGACGTCGCTCGAGCACGGCGCGCACGCCCTCCCCCACGTCGAGGAGCCACCGCGCGCTCACCAGCCGCTGCCGTGCCACGTACACCTGCCAGTAGAGGGCCTCGGTGCGCGCGACGGTGTCGATGAGCGACCGCCGCATCTCCTGGAGGCCCCGCCGGTCCTGGTTGCGCGCGATGCGCAGGTTTGCCAGGTTGACGTCGGTGCCGAAGTTGCGCAGGAGCGGCTGGCTGAGGGTCAGGTTGACCGAGTTCAGGTACGACGGGTTCGGCGAGATCCGGTCCTGCGGGTCGGAGAAGTTCTGCCCCTGCATCCGGGAGGACACGGACAGGTTGGCGCCGGTCGAGAAGCGCTGCTCGAAGCCGGCCTCCATGTTCCAGATGCTCTGGTCGGCGGTCGGGTTGAGCAGGAACCCGCCGCCCCCGCCCCCGAGGGTCAGGGTGGGCTGGGGGATGTTGCTGCGGCGGTAGCCGCCGCTGGCGAAGAGCACCGAGTCGAAGACTGCCTCGGCCTTGACGATCTCGGTCTGGACGATGGCCTCGTCGAGGCGGGCCTGCTGCACCCCGAGGTTGTTGCGCACCGCCGAGGAAATGGCCTGCTGGAGGGTCAGGACGACCTCGCGGGGGGCCTTTCCGTCAAGGTCCGGGCCCACGTCAAGGCCGATGCCGGCGTCCGTCGCCTGCGGCCCCAGGGCGTCGAGCGCCTCGCGGCGGCCCTTCAGGCTCTCGAACACCGAGCTTCGCTCCGCGACCACCTCGGTCCGGGGGGCGGCCAGGGTGGCCTCGCTCGCCTCGCGGGCGAGGGTCGCATCAAGCGAACGCTGCAGCTCGGCATCGGCGTCCCGCCGGAGGGCGTCCTGGCAGCCTCCCGCGGCGAGGGCGGCAAGGACGGCGGCGATCATCGGGGCCGGGAAACGGGCCGGGCGGCTCGGCATCGCCCAAGTGTATCCCCGGACCTGTACACTCCCCGCCATGCTGCATGGACGCACACCCGCAAGGATGCGGGGCGCCGCTGGCACGATGCTGGCTTCGGCGACCCTGCTCACCCTCTCGCCTCTCTTCATCGCTTCGCCGTCGCTGGCGCAGGCGGCATCGACGTCACCGTCGTGGGCCGTCGTCACCGGCAACGCGGTGAACGTGCGCTCGGGCCCGAGCGCGCAGAGCGCCTACGCCTTCGGCAAGCTGCGCCAGGGCGACGTGGTGCGCATCGTGCGCGAGGAGTTCGGATGGGCGCGCATCGCGCCCGAGGGCGCCGCGTTCGGCGAGGTCTTCGCGTACGTGCCGGCGGACCGGCGCGTCTCGCTCTCCGCCGACGGCAAGACCGCGACCGTCACCGCGCGCACCGAGCTGCGCGCGCCGAACATGGAGGCGGGCGGCTCGCCCGACAAGAGCTGGAAGCAGATCGGCTCCGTCGACCAGGGCGCGACGCTGTCGGTCCTCGGCGACGTGAAGGGCGAGCGCGAGACCGTCTACAAGGTGCGCGTGCCCGGCTCGGCCGAGGCGTGGGTGAACATGACCTTCCTGCGCACCGCGACCGAGGCCGAGGCCGCCGCAGCGGTCGCCACGGCGAATGCCGCCGCGAGCGCCGCCCCCGCTACGACCATCGCGCCTGCCGAAGCGACGCCCGCCGCCATCGACACCGGCCTCGTCGAGACGGTGCCCGGCACCCCGGCGCAGGTCGCCGCACCGGTGAACGCACCGGCCGCCGGCGCGCCCTCGCCCGCGCCGATCTCGCCGGACGTCGCCAACACCCCTGCGATCCCGCCGCTCATGGGCCAGCCCACGCCGGCGGCCGAGACGGTCGAGCTCGGCACCGCGCGCCCCGCCGCTCCGAAGGCGACGCCCGCGCCGAGGTTCGTCTCCAAGCGCGCGAAGCTCGATGACCTCGAGCAGCAGTTCCAGCTCGTGCGCGCGCAGCCGGAGGCGAGCGCCGAGTTTGCCGCGCTCAAGGCCAAGTACGACGAACTGGTCGATGCCACCGAGCAGACCAGCTCGGTGCGTTCGGTGGCGAGTGCCCGCTCGCAGCAGCTGACGCTCCTCGTCGAGACGCAGTCCTCGATGCAGGCGCTTGAGTCGAAGAAGGCGCAGTCGGACCGCAACCGCGTCGAGATCGCCAAGCTCGTCCTCGACATCCAGCGCCGCGCCGACTTCACCGCGATCGGCGTCCTGAACGCGAGCGCGGTCTACGACGGCAACCGGCTGCCGGAGCTCTACCGCCTGTGCGACCCGATGACGGGCGCCACGATCGCCTACGTCGAGCCCAACCCCGACATCGCGATGGGCCCGATGCTGGGCACGCTCGTGGGCGTCAAGGGCGGCACGCAGTACGACCCGGCGCTGCGCGTCACGGTCATCTCTCCGCTCTCGATGGACCTCCTGACGCTGCGCGACAAGCCGCAGGTGACGAAGTCCGAGGAGACGCGCCCGGCCTCCGAGGCCGGCACGATCGCGCCGGCGAGCACCGTGGTGGACGGCGGGCCGTGCCCCGAGGACCAGGCCACGCCGCCCGCGGCGGAGCCCGCGTCCGACGCGCCGGTCGAGAAGCCCTGACGACCTATACTCCTCCCCCTCGGGGGCGCTAGCTCAATTGGAAGAGCACCGCCTTTGCAAGGCGGGGGTTACCGGTTCGACCCCGGTGCGCTCCACTCACGGCCCGCCGGGCCGCTCACGCCCCGGCCACGGCTCACGCCCCGGCCACGGCCCGCAGCGCGGCCACGGCGGCCACGGCCGCGGTTTCGACCCGCAGAATCCCCTCTCCGAGGTCAACGGCCCCTGCGCCGGCCGCACGCATGGCGTCCAGCTCGCGCGTCGAGAATCCGCCCTCGGGACCGATGGCGACCGCCAGCCGCGCTCCCCGCACGCCCCCGAGCGGTGCGCCACCAGGCTCCGCGATCAGCACCATGCGCCCCTCCGCCGCGCATGCACGGACGAATGACTCCGCCGATGCAGGCTCCCCGAGCGCCGGCACCCAGGCCCCGCGGCGCTGCTTGCACGACTCGAGCAGGATGCGCGCCGCACGCGGGCGGTTCACGGACGCCGCGTCCACCACGCCATGGTCGGTGTCGAGGGGAACGACCGCCCCCACGCCGAGCTGCCCGAGCATGTCGAGCGCGGTCGACCAGCGGTCGCCCTTGGGCGGCGCCAGCCCCACCAGGATGTCGGGCGCGGGGCGCGGCACGCGCGCGGTCGACTCCACCCGCACGACGGGGCCGCCATCGCGGTCCCGGTCGCCCGTGAGCACCGCGTCCGCACGGCCGCCGGCGCCGTCGAACAGGGTCACGCGGTCGCCCGCGCCGAGGCGGCGCACGCCGATCGCGTGCTTCGCCTCGTCGCGGTCGAGGGACACGAGGTCGCCGACGGCGGGAAGCATCGGCACGTGGAACCATGGGCAGCTCATGGCGCGGCCTCCGGCGCGGGAGCGGCGAGGTAGACGTCGAAGCGCACCGTGCGGCCCTCGGCCTGGATCGACGGTGCATCCGCGAGGACCGGCGCGTCGTCCGCGCGCTTGACCACCGCGCGCACGCGCGCCGCGCGGCGTGCGGCCGCCAGCAGGTCCACGGCGTCCGGGTCATCGCCAACCGCCGCACGAAGCACCTGCACTTCCTTGCGCGGCAGCGCGCTCGCGCGGCGCTTGGGCGGGAACATCGGGTCGACAAGCACCGCGTCGAACGAACCCGGTGCGAGCGCGGCGCACGCGTCCGATTCCTCGAAGCGCAGCCGCGCCAGCGCGGCGCGATCGATGCGTGGATCGCCGGCCGCGCGCTCAAGCCCATCGCGGCAGAGCCGCGCCACCGCCGGCGAGCGCTCGAACGCCGTGACCTCGAACCCCGCGAGCGCGAGCATCCAGGCGTCGCCGAGCAGGCCGGCCGTCGCGTCGGCGACCGTCCGCACCCGGCCGCCCATCGCGCGCACGAGCGGGGTGCGCGACAGGCCGCGCGCGTCGATCGCCGCGAGGTCGACGTGGATCCCAGTGCCGGGCCGGTCATCGCGAGCGCGCAGCTCGAGCACGCCCGCGTGCACCTCGAGCACGAGTCCGTCGGCGTCGGCAGGCGGTCGCCACTGCATCGGGCGTGTTCTACCGCGGCGGGCGCCGCGCGGCACGAGGCGTAGACTGACGGCGATGACTCCGCGCGCCCCCGTCTTCGGCAACATCCTGGAGATGATCGGCAACACGCCGATGCTCGAGCTCAAGCGCATGGACACCGGCCCATGCCGGCTGTTCGTGAAGATGGAGTCGATGAACCCGGGGAACTCGATCAAGGACCGCATCGCCGTGCGCATGATCGAGGCCGCCGAGCAGGACGGGCGCCTGAAGCCGGGCGGCCACGTGGTCGAGGCCACCGCCGGCAACACCGGCCTGGCCCTGGCGCTGGTGGCCGCGCAGAAGGGCTACACGCTCACCGTGGTGGTGCCCGACAAGATGAGCGACGAGAAGATCAGCCACCTGCGGGCCATGGGCGCCGAGGTGGTGCTGACGCGCAGCGACGTCGCCAAGGGGCACCCCGAGTACTACCAGGACGTCGCCGAGCGGATCGCCGCCGGCCGGCCGAACACGCTCTTCATCAACCAGTTCGCCAACCCCGCCAACGCGCAGGCGCACGAGCAGACCACCGCCCCCGAGATCTGGGAGCAGATGGACGGCAAGGTCGACGCGCTGGTCGCCGGCGTCGGCTCGGGAGGCACCATCAGCGGCGTCGGCCGCTACCTGCGGGCGCGCAACCCCAACGTCGAGATCGTGCTCGCCGACCCGGCGGGGTCGATCCTGGCGCCGCTCGTCAACGAGGGCCGGCACGTCGACCCCGGAAGCTGGCTGGTGGAGGGAATCGGCGAGGACTTCGTCCCGTCGATCTGCGACCTGAAGCTCGTGTCGAAGGCCTACACCGTCTCCGACGGCGACGCCTTCCACACCGCGCGCGAGCTGCTGCGCAAGGAAGGCGTGCTGGCCGGCTCGAGCGTGGGCACCCTGCTCTGCGCGGCGCTGCGCTACTGCCGGGAGCAGAAGTCCCCCAAGCGCGTCGTGACGTTCATCTGTGACTCGGGCGCCAAGTACCTGAGCAAGATGTTCAACGACTTCTGGATGGTCGACAACGGCTTCATCGACCGCCCGAAGACCGGCGACCTGCGCGACCTGATCGCCCGGCGCCACCTCGACCGCGAGGACTACACGCTGACCACCGAGCTGCCGCTGCAGCAGGCGATCAAGCGCATGCGGCTCTACAACGTGAGCCAGATGGTGGTGCTCGGCGCGGGCGGTTCGGTCGAGGGAATCATCGACGAGAGCGACGTGCTGCTGGCGATGGTCGATGACCCGAAGGGGTCGGCGACGCGGCCGGTCGGCGACTTCATGACCCGCCGGATCGAGACGCTCCGGCCCGCGGCGAAGGTCGCCGACCTGCTCCCCATCTTCCGCGCCGACCGCGTCGCGATCGTGGCCGACGAGAAGGCCTTCTACGGCATCATCACCAAGATCGACCTCATCAACTACCTGCGCAAGCAGCTGCTCTGAGCGCCCCCGGGCGAAGGCATCCCATGGCACACGGCAAGCTCCACCTCGACTCCCGCGTCATCCACGGCGGCCAGCATCCCGAGCCCGGCACCGGCGCGGTGATGCCCCCGATCTTCACCAGCAGCACGTTCATCCAGGAGAGCCCCGGCGTCCACAAGGGCTTCGAGTACAGCCGCAGCCACAACGCCACGCGCTTCGCCGCCGAGCGGCTGATCGCGAACATCGAGGGCTCGGCCCTCTCCGACGCCGACGACCGCACCAACGGCGGTTTCTGCTTCGCGAGCGGCCTGGCCGCGATCGGCACGGCCCTGGAGCTCCTCGATGCCGGTGACTCCATCCTGTGCATGGACGACGTCTACGGCGGCACGAACCGGCTGCTCAGCCGCGTGCGCCGCCGGAGCCAGGGCCTCAAGGTGTCGTTCGTCGACATGACCGACCTCGGGAAGCTCGAGGAGGCGATCCGCCGCGAGAAGCCGAAGATGATCTGGGTCGAGACCCCGACGAACCCGACGCTCAAGCTCGTGGACCTCGCCGCGGTGGCGAAGGCCGGCAAGGCCTGCGGCGCCGTCACCGTCTGCGACAACACCTTCGCGACGCCCATGCTGCAGCGCCCGATCGAGCACGGCATCGACCTGGTGATGCACTCGACCACCAAGTACCTCGGCGGCCACAGCGACACCGTCGGCGGCGCGCTGGTCACCTCGGACCGGGCGCTTGCCGAGAAGCTTCGCTTCATGCAGAACGCGATCGGCAGCGTGATGGGCCCCTTCGACGCGTACCTGACCCTGCGCGGCACCAAGACGCTCGCCGTGCGCATGCGCCGCCACTGCGAGAGCGCGATGCGCATCGCCGCGTGGCTCGAGCGCCATCCGAAGGTCGCGCGCGTGGCCTACCCGGGCCTCGCCAGCCACCCGCAGCATGCGCTGGCGGCGCGGCAGATGCGCCTGGAGGGCGCGCCCGCCTTCGGCGGCATGATCACCATGTTCCTGAAGGGAGGCATCGACGAAAGCCGCCGCTTCCTGGAGCACGTGCGCATCTTCGCGCTCGCCGAGAGCCTCGGCGGCGTGGAGAGCCTGATCGAGCACCCGGCCATCATGACCCACGCCAGCGTCCCCGCCGACCAGCGCGCGACGCTCGGGATCAGCGACTCCCTGGTTCGCCTCTCGGTGGGCATCGAGCACCCGGACGACCTGCAGGCCGACCTCGAGCAGGCGCTCGCGAAGGCCTGAGCGGACGGCCCACGGGGCGCCTCAGCGATCCGGCGCGGCCCAGGCGCCGGACTGCCACACGCTCGCGCGCGGATCGACGCCGAACACGGCACCCGGATCGGAGACGTTGAGCTCGGGAAGCGGCGCCGGGCCCTCCAGGACGATCGCCTCGCTCCAGGAACGCGGCTCGCCGCGTGCCGCGGCCGCGACGAGGGCGTGCAGCGCCTCAACCTGCGCCGGCGTGACGATCGGGGGGCCCGACTGGCGCATGGCGTCGCATTCGGCTCGGAAACGCGCGCTGCCGCCCGGCAGCACCGTGGGATGGCGGTCGAGGAGCGCGGCCGCGCCGGCACGCTCGAGCCACTCCTTGGCGCGCCCGCCCTCGCCGCGCCGGTAGTGCGAGAACGCCTGCAGCAAGGCCATCGCCGCGTCCGATCGCTCCTCGGCCTCGACCGCGCGGTCGGCCGATGGGTCGAGGAGCGACGCGATCGCCCGCAGGCGCGACTGATCCGCGCCGAGGGGCGCATGCTCGAGCAGGAAGAGCGCCGCGCTGCGGCCCATGCCGCGGATGTCGATCGCCCCGGCAAGGGCCGCCAGGTGCCGCGCGAGCGCACGGTCGGCCTCGGGCGAGGCGGAACCGCCCGCGCGGTCCATCAGGTCCTCGGCGAGTTCGAGGTAGGCCACCGGCCGCTCGGGCCGCAGCGCGGAGAGGCGCGCCTCGACCCACGGCGCGGGCGGCGTCGGCGCTGCCGCCGGTGCGCGCACGCCGTCGCCCGACTGGGCAAGCACTGCGATGGCCACGGCGAGCGCACGGATCACTGCGACACCTCCTCGCCCGCGAGCGCCAGGAGCGCGATCGCAAGCGACGCCCGCGCGTTCGCCTCGACCTGCGCGAAGACATCCGGCGCCGCGCCGCGCTCGGCCGACGCGCGGCGGACGATCGACTCGAGCGCCGCACGCCGCCGCGGCATGCGCTCGGACAGGAGCGCGGCATCGAGCTCGACGAGCGAGGCATGCTCGGCCACCATGCGCTGCGGGCCGGGTGCCGCCAGGCCGCGACGGCTCGCCGCGCGCTCGACGATGCCCGCCAGCGCCGTCGCCGGCACCACCGGCCGTGCCTCGGCGACCCGCGCGTCGAACCACCGGCGGAACGCCGCCTCGGGCGACTCGGGGCCATCGGCGGGCACGGCACCCGCGGCGCGCGCGGCCGCCGCCGCCGAGAGCGCGAACTCCGTCGAGACCGAGTCGACCCGGTGCCGGTCCGAGGGGGACAGTTCCGCGTGCCGATCGAGCAGCAACAGCAGTGCGGCCCGTCGCACCTGCTCCGCGGTGCCCCGCGGGGCCGGGGCCCCGGCCACCATCGACGCCATCACCGCCAATTCCGACGCATCGGCGGCGGCCGGCGCCTGCGCGGCCAGCGCCGAAATCACGTTCGGCCCGGCGCCGTAGGCATCGACCACCACGCCCTGCGCCACCATGCGCGTCTCGCGGGACGCGCTGCGCAGCGCCTCCTGCGCGAGCGTGGCGGCATCGAGCGGGCCGAGGTCGCCGGCCGCGCGCGTGCGGAGCGCGCGCAGCAGCGCCACACGGTCGTCGAACGATGCCCGCGCGCTCAGTTCGGCAGCCAGCCGGCCGTCGTTGGTCGGCGCACGCCCCGCCGCGGTCTCGCGCCGGCCCTTCCATCGGTCGAGCGGGTCAAGCGCCAGGCCAGCCGGATCCTCCACCTGCATGACCCGCGCCCGTGCCTCGCTCACCAGGCCGCGCTCGAGGAGCCGTGCCGCCTCGACGAGTGCCACGCGCTCGGCGGCCGCCACCAGGCGTTCGGCCGGGTCGGCGCCCGGGCGCCGAGCCTCGACGGCACGCGCCACCCGCACCCACTGCTCGACCGCATCCTGTGGCACGCCGCGCAGACGCGGTGACTCGCGGTCGTCGCGCTCGCCGACCCCCGCGGCGAGCGCGGCATCGAACCGGTCGGCAGTGCGTCCGCGCGACGCGCGGTCGGCGCGTGCATCAGCCACCATCCATGGGTCCCACCACGCGCCGGGACGGCGCGCGGCCAGCACGCTCGTCAGCCCGTGCAGAGACGCCGACGACACCTCCGGATCCTCGAGCCAGCCGCGGAACGCGGCAGCGATCGCCTTCCGGCGCGCCGGCGACGCCGTCCAGCCGAGGGAATCCAGCAGCGTGCCCGCGGCGTCCGCCGGCGTCCCCGGCCGCTCGAGCGGTGCCGCGCGTCGCAGGAGCACCTCGATCAGCGCCAGGATGCGTGCGTCGCGCTCGGCGCCGCCCACGCGGCCGTCGCCCGACGTGGCCGCCTCGATCGCCACGATCCAGGCGTCCACCATGTCCGCCGCGGCACCGGGTGCGGCGGACAGGATCGCGTCGGCGACGGCCGGCAGCCTCGGAGAGAGCGACGCAAGCGCCGCGGGCGCGAACGATGCGGCGCACGTGCCCATCGCCTGGCCGTCGAAGGACGCGAGCATGCCGGCGGCACCGGCGGATCGCCACATGCCCGCCGGATCGGCGGCCGGCAACGCACGCATCGCCTCGAGCGCCTCGCGCATCGGGGCACGCTCGGCCGCAAGCGACTGATCGAGCCGGCACAGATCGGACAGCAGGTCGTCGCGACGGCGGGTCTCCGTCAGTGGCCACGCGGACGCAAGCGAGTCGCACGCACGCCCGAGCAGGTCCCGGTCTGCATCGGTGGTCGCGCCGCCGGCGGCCACGCGAGCCGATGCCTCGGCAAGGGCGGATTCCAGCGAAGCGACCGTCTCGAGCGCCGTCTGTGCCCAGGCAGGCGACGGGTCGGCCCGGAGGACCGGCGGACGCGCGTACATCGCCGGCACCGGGGGAACGTCGCGCGCGTTCGCGACGCCGGGCGCCCGGCGCGAGGCAGCCGGACGGCCCGGGCTGTCGCCGGGCTCGCCGCGCGAGTCGGGCGGCTCGCGCGATGGCTCGGCCGTGTCCGTCCCGTCCACACCGCCCATCGTCACCGTCGCGACCGCCATCGGCGACGCCGCGCGATCGACCGCATACCAGACGAGCCACACGCTCGCGGCGCACGCGGCGACGAGCGTGGCAAGGCCAGCGACGAGCCCGATCCCGCGCGATCGCGCGGGAGACTGCGGCACCGTGGCATCGCCGTCGCGGGCAGCGCCCGCCGCGCCGGTCTCCGCGGCCGCCGTCGCACCCGCCGCCGCGCCTGCAGCCACCCGCAGCGCGCTCGCCACCACCGCTTCGAGCGGCACGCGGCGCGAGTCCGCGAATGCCGCGAGGCGGGCGCCCGCCTGGGCGTTCCACCCGCCGC
>VEQS01000203.1 GCA_018883105.1 Phycisphaerales bacterium | reverse complement strand
AACCGGCGGACAGCGCGAGCAGCGTCAGGGCGGCAAACGTGGCGTGGATCATGGGTCTTTCTACGGCCGCCGCATCGCGGGGGTTCGTTCCGGGACTGTACGAGGGACCCCCCAAAAAACGAAGCAATCCCATGGGTTACGGGAACCTGCCGCATGGATCCCCACCCGGCCTGCCTGAATGAGCGGAACGTTCAGCAGGGCCCCCACGCCGAAAGCAGCACACCGAGGTCGATGCCGTCGACCGCTCCATCCCCGTTGAAGTCCGCGGCGCCGGACCCGCCCCACGATGCGAGGAACATGCCAAGGTCGATGCCATCGACCCTGCCGTCGTCGTTCAGGTCGGCCGGGCAGGGATCAGGCGGGGCGATGCCCTCGATCACGACATCGTCGACGAACCAGCCGTCGTTGGGCTCGTTCCCCTCCGTCCGGAACCGGATCCGGAAGGCGCCGTAGCACGCATCCTGGCCGAGCACGTACTGCTTCGGGACGAAGCCGCTGGCCGTGTTCCCATCCGAGACGATGCGGTCGAGCGGCACCCAGTCGAAGAACCAGTTGCGGTACTCGACCACCAGCGCCTCGCCCTGCTCCACCGACGAGCGCGAGACGTGGAACCGCACGCGCACCGACTGGGCGGCCCCGAGCATGATCGGCGCCGACCGGATCTCGTCCTCGTCGTAGGCGAGCGAGCCGCTGGAATTGAGCACCAGCGAGTACGGGGCGCTGGGCTCGCCCGCGGCAACCGAAGTCGTTGCGCAGCCGTCGTTGTACGGCCACCGCATCTGGTCGACGGCGAGGCCCGGAAAGGTGTCCGAGAAGGGCGGCTCGATGGTGAGCGGCCGAGGCGAGTCGCAGGTGCGTGACTCGACCCACCCCCGGATCTCGGAGATGGCCCGGGCGTCGAGCCGCAGGTTGGACCCACCGATGCCGCCGCACCCGTCCAGGCCAGAGCACATGACGTGGCAGTTCGCCGCTCCGTCCTCGTTGCAGTGGCTCGCGTTCCACTGGTGCCCGAGCTCGTGGGTCGTGAGCGCGACGCGGTAGTTGAGGTACGTGGTGAACCGGGTCCACGACACCGCGTAGTTGCGGTCGTTCGGGGCGTTGCAGACCACCCCGACCCAGGCGAGGCCGATCAGCGAATCCGGATACGGGAATCCGCTGAACATGTGCGCGACATCACGGTAGATGCCGGATTCCGGCGCAGCCGCCCACGTCGCCGCGAACTCGAGCAGCCGGGCGTTCATGTCGGCACCGACGTAGGGATCGCTCGCGCCCGTGCGCACGACCACCGTCCCGATCTCGTGCGTGATCTGCACGTCGCGCTCGTACACGACGTTCGACAGGTTCACGATGCGCTCGGTGTCGTCGACCGTGAATCCGACCGACGACCCGTTCTGGACGAAGTACTCGTAGTCCGTCTCGCAGGCGAGCTCCACCATCCGCGCGCCTGCCCCGAGGAACGATGCCTGCGGCGCCGGATCCTCCGCGCCCACTCGGTGCGCCTCGGTCGTCGCGCACAGGCCGGACGGCGCCTCCGCGTCCTCGGGTCGGTACGCGACATGCTCGCCGCCGAACGGCCGCTCCGGCTCGAGCTCGCTCCGCGGCTGCACCACGACCACGGAGCCGTCGGCGAGCCAGATCATGCCGCTGAACCCCTGCTCCAGCAGCGACCCGGCGGCCACGCTGCCCTCGGCCCCGCGCACGCGTCCGCGGTAGGTGCGGATCCGCGGTGCGTCGCACGACTCGAGCGCGCCCGAGTCCCGGGCGACGAGCACCCGGAAGCGATCGCTGCGCACCGAGTGCAGCGACAGTTCGACGGTGAGCGCTCCCTGGTCCGTCGGGATCTCGATCTCCAGTGTCGGTGGCGGCGCCTCGGGCAGCTGCGGTCGGAAGGGGAACGCCCGGCGGAGCCCCGGGATGTCCGTGGGCGGCGCGGTGTCCGCCTTGGCAGGCCGGCCGAGGGACAGCGCGACGGCGGCTGCCGCAAGCAACCAGGCAAGGCGTGCGCAACGGCCCCGACCCGATGAATGGCTCCCGGACATGGCCGGACGATAGGTCAGGGCGCGCGGATCTCAAACGCCCCGACGCACGCGCACCGCCGCCGCCGCCGCACGGGCCTTTTTCCGCGCGTCTGCCACGGTGCGCCCGGTGGCCAGCGCCACGCCCATGCGCCGGTACGGCCGCGTGGACGGCTTGCCGAAGATGCGGATCTCGACGCCGGGGGTCCGGAGCGCGCGGTCGACGCCCGCGTACGACGGCACCCTGTCCGACTCGAAGTCCGCCAGGATGACTGCGCTCGCCGTGGGCCCGCGGTACTCGATGCGCGGGATCGGAAGCCCCAGCACCGCGCGCAGGTGCAGCTCGAACTCGCTCAGGTCCTGCGAGGCCATCGTCACCATGCCGGTGTCGTGCGGCCGGGGCGAGAGCTCGCTGAAGATCACGCGGTCGCCCTTCACGAAGAACTCGACGCCGAAGAGGCCGGCGCCCTCGGGGCCGGCGATCCGGTCGGTGATCGCCTTCGCCATCCGCTGCGCCTCGCGCACGAGCGCCGGCTTCATGGGGCAGGGCATCCACGACTCCTGGTAGTCGCCGCGCTCCTGCCGGTGGCCGAGCGGCGCGACGAAGGTCGTGCCGCCGCCCGCGGAGCGCCGCTGCTTCACGGTGAGCAGCGTGATCTCGTAGTCGAAGTCGATGAACTCCTCCGCGATCACCATGCGCTTGTCGCCGCGCATGCCGGCGATCGCGTACTTCCAGCTGCGCGCGAGGTCGGCGCGCGTGCGCGCGACCGACTGGCCCTTGCCGCTCGAGCTCATCACGGGCTTGATGACGCAGGGGAGACCGATGCCCTTCGTTTGGCCGTGGCCGAGGACGGCTCGCTCGAGGCCATCGGCGCTGGTGGCATAGGCATACCGCGCGGTCGGCAGCTTCAGTTCCTCGGCGGCCAGCGACCGGATCGCGTCGCGGTTCATCGTCAGGTGCGCGGCCAGCGCCGACGGGATCACGGTCGTCCCGGCGCGCTCGATCGCCAGCAGCGCCTCGGTGCGGATCGCCTCGATCTCCGGCACCACGAAGTCCGGGCGGTGCCGTCGCACCACGCGCCGGATCGCGGCGCCGTCGAGCATGTCGATCACCTCGCGCGCATCGGCCACCTGCATCGCGGGCGCGTCGTCGTAGCGGTCGACCGCCACCACGCGGCACCCCAGCCGCTTGGCGCAGATCACGAATTCCTTGCCGAGCTCGCCCGATCCGAGCATCATGAGCGTGGGCATCGTCGCGCCGCGTGAACCGGCCGCGCGGCGCACCGAACGGGTCTTCTTTCGGGCCATGGAATCGGGGCGGCCGGACTTGAACCGACGACTTCCTGCTCCCAAAGCAGGCGCTCTACCAAGCTGAGCTACGCCCCGCGATGCGTCCGGAATCGTACCCGTGCGGCGCCCGGGCTCAGTTGCCGAAGCCCATCGTGCTGTTGGGCAGCACGCCGGGGTTCAGGCGATCGCGGAAGAACTTCCAGTCGATCGCGATCGCGGGCGAGCCG
>VEQS01000202.1 GCA_018883105.1 Phycisphaerales bacterium | reverse complement strand
CCCCCCATGGAAGCAGGAATCGTCGGCCTTCCGAACGTCGGGAAGAGCACGCTCTTCAACGCGCTCACCGCGGCCGGGATCGAGGCCGCCAACTACCCCTTCTGCACGATCGAGCCGAACGTCGGCGTGATCACCGTGCCGGACGACCGGCTCGCGGCGATCACCCGCCACATCGAGACCCAGAAGGTCATCCCCGCCATCATCCGCCTCGTCGACATCGCCGGCATCGTCCGCGGCGCGAGCGAGGGCGAGGGCCTGGGCAACAAGTTCCTCAGCCACATCCGCGAGGTGGATGCCATCCTCCACGTGGTCCGCTGCTTCGAGGACGCCGACATCGTCCACGTCGAGGGCTCGGTGGACCCCATCCGCGACATCGGCACCATCGAGACCGAGCTGATGCTCGCCGACATGCAGGTGGTCGAGAACACCCTCGACAAGGCCCAGCGCACCGCCAAGGGCGGCGACAAGGAGGCGATCGCCAAGGTCGCGGTCCTGCAGAAGTGCAAGGCCTGCCTCGACGCGGGGCAGCCGGTCCGCAGCCTGCGCTTCGAGGACGAGGAGCGGCGCGTGCTGCGCTCGCTCGGCATGATCACGGCGAAGCCGGTGCTGTTCGTGGCGAACGTCGACGACTCCGACCCGACGGGCACGGGCCCCCTGGTGGCCAAGGTGCGCGACTACGCCGCGGCGAACGGCGGCAAGGTGGTCGTGGTGTGCGCGAAGATCGAGAGCGAGCTCTCCGAGCTGGCCGAGGCGGACCGCGCCGAGATGCTCGCGGCGCTCGGCATGAAGGAGCCCGCCCTGCACTCGGTGGCGCGCGCGGCGTACGACCTGCTGGGGCTCCAGAGCTACTTCACCGCCGGGCCGAAGGAAGTGCGGGCGTGGACCGTGCACAAGGGCGCGACCGCGCCCCAGGCCGCCGGCGTCATCCACACCGACTTCGAGCGCGGCTTCATCCGGGCAGAGATCTACGCGGTGGCGGACCTCGAGAAGCACGGCTCCGAGAAGGCCATCCGCGAGGCCGGGCGCATGCGAAGCGAGGGCAAGGGCTACGTCATGCACGACGGGGACGTCTGCCACTTCCTGTTCAACGTGTGACCCACGCCTCGCCGGAGGACACGGCGAAAGCGGCGGTTATCTGGTCACAACATGCTTTGCGGCAGGGACTTGCGGAGATCGGGCATTGACCCACCCCGCCGATGCCGTAGCATTCCCGCCAACGTGTCCGTCACCGCCCCCGCCACCCGACTCCGTGACCGACGGCCCGACGCGGCCCGTCGCGAGGCGGCGCTGCGCGCGGTCGCGCCGGTGCCGGCCCGATTCACGCTCATGTCGCGCACCGCGCTCCGCACGCGCGTCGAGCGCGCGGTGGCCGCTCAGCGGCCCTGAAGCGGATCGCCCTCGACATCCCAGCGCCCGTCGGCCTCGAGGGCATCCTCGAGCATGGATGCGTACTCCTGCGCGCCGACCTCGAAGACGCCGAACTGCGCCATGTGGTCGTTGGAGTACTGGCTGTCGCAGAGCAGGAAGCCGCCGCGGCGCAGGCGCGCGACGAGGTGCACCAGGCACGCCTTGCTCGCGTCGGTGCCCGTGCCCGGGACGTGGAACATGCTCTCGCCGAAGAACGCGCCCTTGAGCGCCACGCCGTAGAGGCCGCCGACCAGCTCGCCGCCGCGCCAGGCCTCCACCGAGTGCGCGAAGCCCATGGCGTGCAGTTCCCCGTAGACGCGGCGGATCTCCGGCCCGATCCAGTTGCGGTTGTCGGCGCCTCGGTCGCGCGCGCAGCCCTCCACGACGCGATCGAAGGCGGTGTCGATGCGGATCTCGAAGCGCCCGCCGCGCACCACGCGCTGCAGCGAGCGCGGGACGCGGAAGCGCGCGTCCAGCGGCACCAGCGCGCGCGGATCGCACGTGAACCAGTCGATGCGGCCGGTGACCGGCTCGCACATGGGGAAGGCCCCGCGCATGTAGCCGGTCAGGACGAGTTCCGCGGTGATCGGGCGGGACATCGCGGGAGCCTCACTTCGCGCGGCTGGCGATGCGGACCTGCGCGAACTGGCGGTGCCCTTCCGGCCCGCTGTGGAAGCCGTAGCCGGACTGGTGCGCGCCCACCCAGGGCGAACCCGGCGCGCCGCCGCAGCCGCGGTTGATCCCCACCATGCCCGCGCCGAGCCGGCGCGCCACGCGTTCCGCACGCGCCACGTCGCGGCCGAAGACCGCTGCACCCAGGCCGTAGGGCGAGTCGTTGGCGAGCCGCACGGCCTCGTCGTCGCCCTCGAACTCCATGATGCAGGCGACCGGCCCGAAGGTCTCCTCGCGCATGATCGGCATCGAGTGGTCGACGCCGACGAGCACCGTCGGGGGCACGAAGTTGCCCGGCGCGTCGGCGCCGCCAGCCAGGACCCGCGCGCCTGCGCGCCGCGCCGATTCCACCTGTTCGAGCACCTTGCGCTTCTGCCGCGCGTTCACCATCGGCCCGACCGAGACGCCCGGCTGCGTGCCGGGCCCCTGCACCAGCGACTTCGTCCGTTCCAGCACGCGTTCGACGAAGGGGGCGGCAATGCGGCGGTCGACGTAGATCCGCTCGGTGCTCACGCACACCTGTCCGGCGTTCCGGAAGCTGTTGCGCACCGCAAAGGCGGCCGCCGCGTCGAGGTCGGCATCGTCGAGGACCACCAGCGGGTCCTTGCCGCCGAGTTCCAGGATCACGCGCTTCAGGCCCTCGGCCGCATCCTTCATGATCATGATGCCGGTCTCGCGGCTGCCGGTGAAGACGACCAGGTCGACGTCGGCGCGCACGAGCGCGCGCCCCACGTCGCCCGCGCCGTGCACCACCTGCAGGACGTCCGGCGGCAGGTGCGCGGCCAGGCAGTCCGCCCACGCCTGCGCGCAGAGCGGCGTCTCCTCGCTCGGCTTCAGGATCACCGCGTTTCCGGCGACGAGCGCCGGCAGCACCGACTGCTGCGGCATGAGCACCGGGAAGTTCCACGGCGTGATCGCCGCGCACGTGCCGAAGGGGTCGCGGTGGAGCGTGGTGACGGTCTTGGCGTCCTCGAGCACCTGCGGGCGCAGCGCCTCGACGATCTCGTCAACCTCCGCGGCAAGCGACTCGGCCGCGTGCAACGCCTCGCCCTTGCCCTCGGGAAGCGGCTTGCCCATCTCCCGCGTCACCAGCTCGCCGATCCGCGGCGCGGCCGCGCGCAGGTCGGCCACCGCGGCCTTCAGGCACGCCGCGCGTGCCTCCAGGCCGAGCGCCGCCCACGCCGGCTGCGCGGCGCGCGCCCGGGCGACGACGTGTCCGATATCAGCAGGTGCGGCGGCCTCGACGGACCCGACGGCCTCGCCGGTGGCTGGATCGAAGGAGGTGAGCGTCGGCATGGGAAGCGCCAAGCATATTCCTGTATCCTCCTCCGTCCCTCAACGATGGGCCGTCGGCGACAGGCAGGAGCCTGGCGCCGCATGGGACAGGCGACGCGGCAAGACCGCCTGTTCCAGCCTCGAGGGTGCCGCGGCTCAGGGTGTTCCCGCCGCGCCAG
>VEQS01000060.1 GCA_018883105.1 Phycisphaerales bacterium | reverse complement strand
CGGCGCGCGCACGGCGGGCGTCGGACGCATCATCTACCTCGGCGGCCTCGGCGAGATGGGCCCGCGCCTCAGCAGCCACCTTGCCTCGCGCCGCGAGGTGGAGGGTGCGCTCGCGTCCGGCGGCGTTTCCGTGACGGTGTTCCGTGCCGCCATGATCATCGGATCCGGCTCGGCGTCGTTCGAGATCCTGCGCTACCTGGTGGAGCACCTGCCGGTGATGATCACGCCGCGCTGGGTGCACACGCGCTCGCAGCCGATCGCGGTGCGAAACGTGCTCCACTACCTCGTGCAATGCCTGGACGTCCCGGCGACCGCCGGCCGGACGCTCGACATCGGCGGGCGCGAGGTGCTCTCCTACCTGGAGCTGATGCGGATCATGGCCGAGGCACGCGGGCTTCCGCGCCGCGCGGTGGTGCCGGTTCCCGTGCTGACGCCGCGGCTCAGTTCGCTCTGGATCCACCTGGTGACCCCGGTGCCGCACACCATCGCGCGACCGCTTGCGGAGGGACTTCGCAACGAGACCGTGTGCCGAAACGACGACGCCGTCCGGCTGATGCCCCAGCATCTCCTGAGCATGCGCGAGGCCATCGATGCCGCGCTCGGCCGCCGCGCGGTGGACGAGGTCGAGACGGCGTGGTCGGACGCGGGCGCGATCCCTGGCGACCCCGACTGGGCGGGCGGCACGGTGTTCGTCGACCACCGCGAGGTGAACGTGAACGCATCGCCCCGGGCGACCTTCGCCACCGCATCCGCGATCGGCGGGGACACCGGCTGGTACGGCGGCAACTGGCTGTGGCGGCTGCGCGGCCTCATGGACACGCTGGTCGGTGGACCGGGCCTGCGCCGCGGGCGACGCGACCGGCAGGAACTCATGGTCGGCGATGCGCTCGACTTCTGGCGGGTGATCGACGTCCAGCCGGGCCGCACGTTCGAGCTGCGCGCGGAGATGAAGCTGCCGGGGGTCGCCACGCTGCGGATCTCGGTCGAGCCGAGCGGGGAGGCCAGCACGCTCGGGCTGACGGCGCGCTTCAAGCCGCGGGGGCTGCTCGGCATCCTCTACTGGTACGCGGTGCTCCCGCTGCACGGCATCGTCTTCTCCGGCATGCTGCGCGGGATGAAGCGCGCGGCCGAGGCGAAGCACTGAGCCCCCTGCCGCGGCACCGCGTCACCTCGCCGCGCCGGCCAGCTCCGCCGCCAGGGACTGGGCACCGTACACCGTGCGCATCGCCTCGATGATGGCCCGTGCATCGACCGAGACCGCGCGGTTGCGCGTCACGTCATAGACCACGTCCCCCGCGAGGCTGTCGAGGTTGCCGTCGAAGACGAGGCCCACCACCTCGCCGTCGGCATCGACCACCGGCGAGCCGGAGTTTCCGCCGATGATGTCATTGGTCGAGGCGAAGTTGAACGGCACGTCCGCGGCGAGCTTGGGCTGTGCCGCGATCCACGAGGCCGGCAGCTCGAAGGCGGGGTCGCCTGCGCGGGCCTTCGCGCGCGCGAAGGTGCCGCCGATCGTGGTGAATGCCGGGACCTCGGTGCCGTCGGCGGACGTCCACCCCTTGACGGTGCCATAGCTCATGCGCAGCGTGAAGGTGGCGTCGGGGTACACGGAATCGCCGAAGGCGGCGAAGCGGGCTGCGGCAATCTTGCCGTAGCCGAGTTCCTGCGGTGCGTCGACCTGGTCCTCCCAGGCCTGGCGCGCGGCGCGCGCCTCGGCATCGACCGAGGCCATGAACGCGATCATCGGGTCGGCCGGGTCGGGCGCACGCCGCGCGGCGACGTCGGCGAGCTTGGTGCCGCGCACGAGCTCCGTGGCACGGGTCCGCGGGCTCTTGCCGGCGAGCAGCCTCGCGACCAGCGGGTCATCGAGGCCGCGCTCCTCGGCAAGGCCCGAGAGCATCGATGCCATCCGCTCGATCTCGAGCTGAGGGTAGATCGGCGCAGGCGAGTAGAGCCGCGCCTCCAGGCTCGCGCGGTTCGCGTCGGCGAACTCGGGGAGGCGGTCGGCGCTCGGCTTCGCGTCCTCGGCCTTCATGCGCACCAGCGTGCGGGCGATGCCGGCAAGCGCACCGCCGCGCATCCGGCGCTCGAAGGCCATGTAGTCCGGCGCAAGGCGCTTCCAGGCGGCGAGCGACTCGCGCACCAGCCGCCTGCCCTCCTCGAACTCCTTCGCCTCGGGCTTGCCGGCAAGGCGCTTGAGGAGCGCCTCCTCCTCGGCGCGCTTGGCGCCCACCAGCGCCGGGTCCTGCAGGGCATCCAGGAGGCCCTGCGACGACTTGCGCCCGTTCTGGGTTCCGAAGAGATCCTCGCGGGCGATGCGCGCCTCCTCGGCCCCGCGGCCGCTGAAGGTGCCCAGCTTCACCTCGTTTCGCCACAGGCGCCGAAGGCCCATCGGCTCCTCGACGTCGCGCATGAAGGCCACGTGGTCGGCGGTGTAGAGACGGTTGGTGGAGCCGGGGTGCCCCCACGTGAAGACCAGCTCGCCGTCCTTCGCGCCATCCGCGTCCCATGCCAGGAAGTGCTCGGGAGCGAGCGGCTTCCCGTCCTCGTAGATGCGGAAGAAGCAGCAATCGAGGTCGTAGCGGGGGAACTCGAAGTTGTCCGCATCGCCGCCGAAGAAGGCGATCGCCGTCTCCGGCGCGAAGACGAGGCGCACGTCGCGCCAGGTGCGGTAGCGGTAGAGGTGATGGCGCCCGCCCTGCCACAGCGTGACCACCTGGCTCTTGAGGCCGGTGGCCTTCTCGCTCTCGTCCTCGATGCGCGTGATCTCGCGCCGGCGTGCCTCGCCCGCGGCGGCGGTGTCCTTGGCGGCGGCGGCCGCGGCGACGACCCGGTCGGTGACGTCCTCGATCGACCACAGCGCGTTCAGCTCGAGGTCGGGGCACTTCAGCTCCTCGCCGCGGTCCTTCGCGAGGAACCCGGTGACGAGCAGGTCGCGCTCAGGCGTCGACAGCTTGGCGAGCATGTCGCTGCCGACGTGGTGGTTGGTCATGACGAGGCCGTCGCGGCTCACGATGGAGCCGGAGCCGCCGGTCGAGAAGCGCACCGCGGACTTCTGCAGCCGCTCGAGGAGCGCCGGCGTCGCCTCGAAGCCGTGCTTCGCCTTCAGGTCGGCGGCGGGGAGCGCGTTCGGGAGCCACATTCCCTCGTCGGCGCGCGCGGGACCGGAGGCGAGGAGCGCATGCGCGGAGACGGCCAGCACGATCGAGCGGGTGAGCATCCGGCACACTCTATCTGCACGGCCGCGCGCGGGGCGCCGCGCTATGCTCGGCCACGCATGGATCCGCGGATGAAAAGCGACCACGACGCCCCCTCGTATTCCCGCGGCCACCTGCGCGCCCTCGAGGACGAGGCCGTGCACATCCTGCGCGAGCTTGCCGCGGAGCGTGAGCGGCCCGTCCTCCTCTTCTCCGGCGGCAAGGACTCAATCGTCTTGCTGCGCCTCGCCGAGAAGGCGTTCCGGCCCGCGCGGTTTCCGTTCCCGCTGATGCACGTGGACACCGGGCACAACTTCCCGGAGGTGATCGATTACCGCGACCGGCGGGTGGCCGAGCTCGGCGAGCGCCTGCTGGTGGCGAGCGTGCAGGAATCCATCGACCGCGGCCGCGTGACCGAGGAGACCGGGCCGCGCGCCTCGCGCAACCGCCTGCAGACCACCACGCTTCTCGACGCCATCGAGGAGCACCGCTTCGACGCGGCGATCGGCGGCGCACGCCGCGACGAGGAGCGTGCCCGCGCCAAGGAGCGGATCTTCTCGCACCGCGACGGGTTCGGGCAGTGGGACCCGAAGAACCAGCGCCCCGAGCTCTGGAACCTCTACAACACCCGGATCCGCGCGGGCGAGCACCTGCGCGTCTTCCCGCTCTCCAACTGGACCGAGCTCGACGTCTGGCAGTACGTCAAGGCCGAGGGCCTGGAGCTGCCGTCTATCTACTTCGCGCACCGGCGGCAGGTGTTCAAGCGCGACGGCATGCTGTACGCCGACGGCCCGTTCATGCGCAGGCTGCCGACCGAGGACGTCTTCGAGGAGACCGTGCGCTTCCGCACGGTGGGCGACATGAGCTGCACGGGCGCGGTGCGGTCGGAGGCAGCGACGATGGACGAGGTGATCGCCGAGGTCGCCGCCGCGCGGGTCACCGAGCGCGGCGCCACCCGCGCCGACGACCGGGCCACCGAGGCGGCCATGGAAGATCGCAAGAAGGAGGGGTACTTCTGATGCACCGGGAACCCCCCGTCGAACTGCTTCGGCTCTCCACCGCCGGGTCGGTCGACGACGGCAAGAGCACGCTGATCGGCCGCCTGCTCCACGACTCGAAGTCGATCTTCGAGGACCAGCTCGCGGCCGTGCAGGACTTCTCGCGTCGCCGCGGCGACGAGCGGCCGGACCTCGCGCTCCTCACCGACGGCCTCCGCGCCGAACGCGAGCAGGGGATCACGATCGACGTCGCCTATCGCTACTTCGCCACCCCGCGGCGCCGATTCATCCTGGCCGACACGCCTGGGCACGTGCAGTACACGCGCAACATGGTCACCGGGGCGAGCACGGCGAACCTCGCCATCGTGCTGGTGGACGCGCGCCAGGGCGTGCTCGAGCAGACGCGCCGGCACGCCTACATCGCGTCGCTCCTGCGCATCCCGCACCTGGTGATGGCGGTCAACAAGATGGACCTCGTGGGCCACGACGAGTCCACGTTCCGGCGGATCGAGTCCGAGATGCGCGAGTTGGCCACGCGGCTTGACGTCCAGGACGTCACGTTCATCCCGATCAGCGCGCTGCACGGCGACAACGTCGTGGATCGCTCGGCGCACATGCCCTGGTACTCGGGCCCCACCCTGCTCCACCACCTTGAGCACGTGCACATCGCCAGCGACCGGAACATGCAGGACGTGCGCTTCCCGGTGCAGTGGGTGATCCGCCCGCAGTCGGACCGCTTCGCGGACTACCGCGGCTATGCGGGCCAGGTGGTGGGCGGCGTGATGCGCCCCGGCGACGAGGTGGTGGTGCTTCCGAGCGGGATTCAGACGCGGATCGCCCGCATCGAGGAGATCGGCCCCGACGGGCTGCCCCGGGAGATCGGCGAGGCCCATCCGCCGATGAGCGTGACCGTGCACCTCGCCGACGACCTCGACGTGTCGCGCGGCGACATGATCTGCCGGCCGGGCAACCGGCCGACGGTCTCGCAGTCGTTCGACGCGCGCGTGTGCTGGCTCGGCGAGCGGCCGCTGCAGCCGCGCGGCCGGTACGCGATCAAGCACACGACCCGAAACGCGCGCGCCGTGGTCGAGTCGATCGCCTACAGGCTGGACATCCAGACCGGCCACCGTGACACGGCCGCACAGCAGTTGTCGGCCAACGACATCGGCCGCATCGCGCTCAAGACCACCGCGCCGATCATGTACGACCCGTACCGGCAGAACCGGGCCACGGGATCGTTCATCCTGGTCGACGAGTCGAGCAATGCGACCGTGGCGGCGGGCATGATCGTCGGGGAGGCGTGAGGCCATGCCGGCCGTGCCTCCAGTGGGCCCGTCACCGCGCGGGGCCTCGCGAGCGCCGCGCGGCGAGGATGCAGGCAACGCCCGCCGCCGCAATGCCCAGGCAGCCCAGCGCCATGCTTCCCGCCGCGATCGTGAGGGCGACGGGCGCGAGCACGCGCAGCCCGGGGGCCGCATCCAAGGACCACGCAAGCAATGCAGGCACCGCGATCGTCGCCGAGACGCCCAGCAGCCACGTGGATGACGTGGCGGTCCACGCGGTGCGCGGCGCCAGCCGCAGGAGCGCCGACCGCCAGCGCCATGCGACCAACGCTCCCACCACGGCTTCCACGGCAAGAAGCAGCACGACCGACTCCTCGGCGCCGCTCCACGGGATGATCGGCCCCTGGTCGACGACGTTGATCGCGACCTGCGCGCTCGGCAGCGTGACCGCAACGGACACGGCTCCAGCCGGAACGCGGCGCCACAGCGACCAGGGCCCAGGGGGCATGGCAGCCCAGAGGGACGCAAGCGACATGAAGGCGCCTGCAACGATCAGCGATCCGACCAGCAGCTCGAGCGCGCTCGTCGGACTCATCGTCGAGGTGATCACGAAGACCACGACCAGGCATGCCCCCGTTCCCGAGGCGGCAATGACCGACCCCACGAGCCGGCGTCGCCCGTCTCCCGTCCACTGCCCCCACGCCACGATCGATTCCGCGACCGGCCGGGCGCACTCGGGGCATGCCGCCGTCGGCGAAAGCCCGGTCAGGTCGTAGCCGCACGAGGCGCATGGCACCGCGCGGACCGGATCCCGCGACGACGAGGCATGTTGCACGCCGGAAAGATACGACGCAGCCGGGTCGCAACGTCGCGCGGACATGAGCCGCGGATACAGTGCGGGCCCTCATGGACGACCAACGCCAACGCTTTGCGGGCGCCAAGCGGCTGCAGCTCCACCTCGGAGGATGGGAGCCGCGCGAGGGATGGCTGATCGTGAACGTCGAGGACCGTCCCGGGGTGGACGTGAGGAGCGACGTCACGGACCTGTCGATGTTCCCGGACGGGAGCGCGGTCGAGATCTACGCATCGCACGTCTACGAGCACCTCGGCTACGTCGAGGAGCTGCCGAAGGCGCTGTCGGAGGCGCACCGGGTGCTCATGCCGGGCGGGCGGCTGCGCGTGGCGGTGCCGGACCTCACGATGCTCTGCCGCCTGTTCCTCCAGGCCGAGCACGAGCAGGCGCCGGTCACGCTCCCGGACGGCAGCAAGGTCGACTCCCAGTTCTGGGTGCAGCGGATGATCATGGGCGGACAGACGGAGCCCTACGACTTCCACAAGACGGGATTCTCGGAGCGGATCCTGGTCGGGCTCCTGTCACGGCACGGCTTCCGCGACTTCCGCCGCGTCGACGACTTCAAGCTGTTCAACGACTGCTCCACGCTCACCTTTGCGGGAGCGCGGATCAGCCTGAACTTGCAGTGCATCCGGGGCCCCGACCCCAAGTGATGCCGGCCCGGCCTACTTCGGCTTGTTGGTGTTCGCCATGGCGATCACCTTCGCCGAGTCGCCCGATCCCTGGAACACGGCCATGAACGGCGCCGGGTCGGCGGGCAGCTTCGTCCAGCCGATCTTCTGGCCCATGGTGAGCGTGCAGGTGACCACCGTGAGGTCGCCGCAGCGCGCCGCGCGCGCGTCGGCCACCTTCGGCTCGTCGATCGTGGCCGCCTCCGCGCCGCGCTCGATGTCCTTGCGCACCTTCTGGCCCTTGAAGTTGATCACCTGCATGCCGTCGGAGAGCATGCCGCCGAAGGCCTTGAGGTCCTTGCGATGCTGCGCGCCGAGCAGCCGGCCGACCATCGCGGCACCCTCGGCGGAGACCGCGGCGTCGCCGGCGAAGGCCGGGGCCGCAGGAGCCGGACGCACCGCAGGCATGTTGAGCGACGCCCATGCGGCGAGCTTCCACGCACCGTCGGCCAGCTGCCAGATGCCCAGGCGCGGAGACGGGTCGGCCGGCAGCGGTGCCCCGCCCGCCTTCTGCGTGACGCTGACCAGGCACGTGACCACGAGCGCATCGCCCACCCGCGTCGCGACCACCTCACTCACCGTCGGGGAACCCGCGCCCATGGCCACCAGGCGCTCGATCGCGCCGGCGCGGTCGCAGGCTCCCTCAAAGCTGAGGAATTGGAAGCACGGCTGGGTCACGGCCTCGAGGGCCGGCGCCGTGGTGCGCGACATCCAGTCGGTCACCAGGCCGGTGGCGAGCTTCGCGAGTCCGGCATCGTCCGCGGGCCATGCGGCCGCTGGGGCGGATCCCGCGGCCTGCACCGGTTCGGCCGGTGCCGGCCCGGCAGCCACGGCGAAGGCGGCGATGGATGCGAAGCAGGCGGAAGCGAATGCGGGGACGAGGCGACTGGTCATGGCGCGGATCGTAGACCAGGGCCGATTCCGGCCGCGGGTCCCGGCACCGGCACTACGCTCGAGACCAGGCTCAGCGCCAGCATCACCGCATTGATGTCCAGATGCGCCTGCCACGCCGGCGTGTCCTGCGCGTCCGGGTCAAGCCACGTCTCCTCGATCCGGGCGATGAGCGCGGTGTGGCGGACCATCGCCTCCAGGTGCGCAAGCAGCGCCGACACCGCCCATGTGTCGCCGAACCGGTCGCGGTGGTGCTGGACGGCGTCGTGGGCGGGAACGACCGCCTGCAGGCCGATGGCAAGTCCAAGCTCGCGGAACGCGAGACGCGTCTCGATCGAGCGGTCCAGCGTGTCCGCGCCGGCAAAGGAATCGAGGCTGCGGCGCGCGTCATGCGCGAGGCGTTCGAGGATCGGCTCGTTGGGATGCCTGCCCTGCGCCACCAGGCACGCAAGCCGGCTGGTCTCGGAGAGCAGTCCGCCGAGGCTGAGGGGATCGACGGTGGTCCACGCCGGGATGTCCCAGCAGATCCGGCGCAGGTCGGCGACGTGCACCTGCAGGAAGCTCCACGCCGGTTCGTGGGCGTCGAGCGACGACTGAATCTCGGCCAGCGCGACAAACCCGTCGAGCGGGTCGAGGTGCCCCATCGAACGGACGAGCGGCCGAATGCGGTCGATGCTCATCTTCCAGTGGATGCGCTTGGTGCCGCCGACGAACGGCTCGTGGACGAACGCCGCGCACGTGCCGTGCGCGAGGTCGGCGGCCAGGCTGTCCCACCCGGGCGCGCCCGTGGCCTGCCCCAGCGCGTGCAGCGCGTGCATCCACCTCGTCAGGTAGTGGAAGTACTGGCCGTCGCGGTCCCACTCGAGCCGCTCGTCGTAGGGCACGCCGCGCGCGCGCTCGGGGAGCGGCTTGCCGATCCGCAGGCCGCCGGCCGTGGGGCGAAGCAGGCCGGCGGCCTCGTCGAGCCCGCTGATCCAGCCGGTGCGTCCGTCATCGGGCCGGTGCCGACCCAGAACCTGGTGCACCAGCTCGGCGGTGCGCACCGCGCGGTCGAGGTGGATGCGCAGGCCCGTGCGGCGATGGAGCGCGAGAAACGCCTCCAACGCGCAAGCGTCGGTCCAGAGGTACCGGCGCCGCGGATCGCCGCCGTCGGCGAGGCCGGTGCGCTCGGCGAACGATTCCATCAGGCGCTCGGCGGCTTCGGTGCCCTGCATGCCCCAGCATGGTGCAGGCGACGTGCGCACGCGCCCACGGGGCGGGTTCCCCGAAACGGCCGTCACGCCGTCAGCGCGGGGCGTCCTTCACGCAGCGGAATCCCAGGTGCTGCAGCGCCGTGTCCGGGGGCGTGGCCATCCGCGCCGCCGGCCGGTAGCTCGCACAGTAGGAATCGTTGCAGAGGAACGACCCGCCGCGGTGCACGCGGCTCTCGGGGGCGTGCGGGTTGCGCGGGTCGAGGCTCTGCGCGGGGCCAGTGGGATTCGCGACCGGCGCGCGCGCAGAGCGCTGCGCGTAGGTGTCCGGGCGGTAGCGATCGCTGCACCACTCCCAGACGTTGCCGGCCATGTCGAAGAGGCCGTAGCCATTCGCCGGGAATGAACCGACCGGTGCGGCGCCGGCGAAGCCGTCGGCGGCGGTGTTCGTGTCGGGGAAGTGACCCTGCCACACGTTGCAGCGCGTGGCATCGAGCGGGTCGCTGCCCCAGGCGAACGGCCTGCCGTCGAGCCCGCCGCGCGCGGCGAACTCCCACTCGGCCTCGGTGGGAAGCCGCTTGCCGGCCCACGTCGCGTAGGCCTGCGCATCCTCGAAGGAGACGTGCACCACCGGCATCCGCTCGCGACCGGCGATCGAACTTCCGGGTCCTTCCGGTTGCTTCCAGCACGCCCCTGGCACCCATCGCCACCAGGCCGACGCGTCGCCGAGCGCCACGGGCGACTTCGGCGGCGCGAAGACGAGCGACCCGGGCTGCAGCATCGAGTCGTCGGGCTTCGGCGTGCCCGGCGGCACCTGCTTCCTCAGCTCCTCCCAGTCGATCGGGCGCTCGGCCACCGTTCGGTAGCCCGTGGCCGCGACGAACGCGGCGAACTGGGCGTTGGTGACCTCGGTCTCGTCCATCCAGAAGGGGGCGACCCGCACGCGGTGCACCGGCTGCTCGTCCGGACGCGCGAGCGGATCGGTGCTCCCCATCGAGAACTCCCCGCCCGGGATCCACGCCATGCCGGCAGGCGGCAGCGGACCGTCGAGGCGCGCCAGGAACTCGGAGTCGCGGTAGCGCTTGCCGCCGTCGATGGCGCCGAATCGCACGACCGTCATGCGCGTCTGCGGGGAAACGTAGAGGCGCTGCTTGCCCTTGCCCGCAGCCATGAAGCCGGTGACGTCGCCGGCGGCCGCGGCGCCCTCGCGCGCGCTGCGCCGGGCGAGGCGCGCGCCGAGCATGAGTTCCTCGGGGTCGTCCATCCCCGTGCTCAGGAGCCACCAGGTGAGTCCGTAGCGCGGGTTCGGGCCGTGCGCCGAGAGCACCTCGCGAAGCAGCGCGGGGTCGACGACCTGCCGCCCGTCGTGCATGCCGCCGTTCCGCACCATCTCCCCGAAGGTTGCCCAGTCGCGGGCCGAGACGCGGCCGCCGCCCGGCAGGTTCGCGTTGCCGGACTCGTCGCGCATGAATCGCGGCCGGATGCCCAGCGGCTCGAACACCGTCCGCTCGAGGTAGGCCACCACGTCGGCATCCCCGGTCTTCGCGGCGGCGAGCTTGCGCTTCATCAGCTCGCCGAAGACGTAGAACTGGCTTGGGCCGTAGATGAATCGGTCTCCCGGGGATGCGAGCGAGCGCGCCTCGATCGATGCCCGCGCGCAGTCGCGGATCCCCAGGCGCGCGCGGTTGGCAGGCGAGTCGATCTCGTCGCTCAGGGGCTCGAGGCCCGTGGCAAGGGAAAGCAGCTGCCGTACCGTCGCGTCGCGCTTCTTCGGGTCGTCCTTCCATTCGACGATGGTGTCGCTCACCTTCTCGTCGAGCCGCAGCAGCCCGTCCTTCACGGCCATCGCCGCAGCGATCCCGGAAAAGCTCTTGGTGCCGCTCGCGAGCAGGTGCGGGCGTGCGGCGTTCCATGATCCCGTGCCGTCCTCGAACACCACCTTGCCGTCGAGGAGCACCATCACGAAGTCGCCTTCGTTGGCACGCGAGTACTCGGCGGCGGCCTTGCAGCGCTCGAGAAGCGCCGCACGCAGCGGATCGGCGGGCGGCGACACGACGGGCGCGGCGGGCGGGTCGGCGGCGAACGCAGCGAGTGCCCAGGCAAGGAGCGGGACGATCATGGCTTCCGGCCAAACGCCCGGCCGGGCCCAGGATTTCGTCCCGCGACCGACGTCGGCAGCACCCCGCGCACCGCGGCGAAGCTGACGAGGCACGCCGCCGAGACCACGACGACCGTCCCGAGCATCCGTACGGTGGGCGCGACCTCCCAGCCCTGCAGGAGCGCCGCGGCGGCCACCACCAGCGGCAGGTGGACGAGGTACGTCCAGTACGAGGCGTCGACCAGGAACCGCACGCCGGGCACCGGTCCATCGAGCAGCCGTTCCGCGGCACCGATCCCGCCGAGCACCAGCAGCCAGATGGTCACCGCGGTCGCCGCCTGCACGGCGAGGAAGAAGATCCCCATGCCGGCCGTCTCGCGGTCGGCACCGCCGAGCACCGCACCCCACCAGATGAGCGAGGCGAGCGTCGTGACGGCGAGCATGGCCAGGCCTCCCGCCAACCGGCCCCATGGGCGATCGGCAAGCGCCTCCATCGCGGCGCGGTGCGTGAAGAACTGCCAGCCGACGAGGAAGAACAGCCCGTGGGCGACCACGACGCGCGGCGGCATGGCAAACCCGGTCGGCGTGTCGATGCCCGGCGCATCCATCGGGAGGAGCGTCAGCATGGTCCCGGCGGCCAGCACCAGCACGCGCGGAACGCGAGTCCGGCCGGCAAGCACCGCGTCGACGCCGCGGCCAAAGGACGCGCGCACCGATGCCGGCACCAGGCGCGCACCCGCCGTCGCGACGATCGCCAGCCCGTAGAGGATGACGAGCAGCTCGAGGAACCAGAGGTGGGCGGGGTTCGCATCCGCCCACGGCGACGCAAGGACGGGCCCCGCGACCGCGCCGATCGCCTGGCCCGGCGCGGCGCCCGACAGCCGCGCAACCGCAAAGGCCAACGAGAGTCGAACGAGCGGGAACAGGATCACCCACCCCACCGCCATCGGGAGCACGATGCGCCGCACGCGGTCGGCCACGAAGCCCCCGGGCCCTCGACGCGACCAGAGCAGCGCCGCGAAGAACCCCGCCAGCACGAAGAACGCCGGCATCCGGAAGACATGGATCGAGATCAGGAGCCATGCCGCGAGCGGCGATCCCTGCGGGTCACGGTAGGCCCAGACGACGCCGTCGGCACCCTCCAGGTAGCAGAGCGCCGCATGCAGCACCACCCCGAGCAGCATCATCGCGCCGCGGAGGGCATCGATCCCGTGGTAGCGGCGGCCCGGGTCACCGTGAGGCGCCCCGCTCAATTGAGGCGCCAGATGGCCATGTTGAGCGCGGTGGCGAAGGTCACCCACGCAAGGTACGGCAGGAGCAGCGCCGCGGCGGTCTTGCATGCCTTCCATGCCGCCAGGATGGTGGCGGCGATGGCGACCCACAGGAGGAGGATCACCGCCAGGGCAAGGTCCGGCCGCTGCATGCCGAAGAACACCGGGGTCCATGAGAGGTTGAGCGCCAGCTGGACCGCGAAGAGCGCCAGCGCGCGTCGTGACTCGCGCGGGCGAGCCGCACGCCGGCGCCAGAGACGCCACGCGGCCACCGCCATCATCGCGTAGAGGATCGTCCACGCCGGCCCGAACACCCACGCCGGCGGCGTCCACGCCGGCTTCGCGAGCGACGCGTACCACTCTCCCGGCGGCGTCGCGAGCCCGCTCGCCGCGCCGCCGCCGAGGCAGACGACGACGAAGCCCGCCAGAACCAGCACGTCCCCGGCCGCGCGAGCGGCCATCAGGCGGTCCACGCGCCGAGCAGGATGCCGAGGTCGATGCCGTCGACCACGCCGTCGCCGTTCAGGTCACCGCGGCCGGCGTTCGACCATGAGGCGAGCAGGATGCCGAGGTCGGTTCCGTCCACCACCCCGTCGCCATTGAGGTCCGGCGTCTGCCGAGCCTGCACGACGACCCCATCCGAGGGCGACGGCGGGCCCCACACCTCGTTCCACCGCGCGGATTCGCCTGCGAGGTAGAGGAGCAGGAAGTCCGTGCACTCGCGCCGGACGATGGCCAGCTGCTGGGTACGCGAGATCGAACCGGAGTCGCAGAACGCGATCGACGAGTCGATGAACCCGCAGTGCGATCCGCCAGTGACCGAGACCAGCTGCGACGGGCCGCGCAGGTTCGCGTACATCGGGTTGGCGGTCGCCGGCGGCACGATGGTGTCCTGCGAGCCGACGACCAGCCGCGTGGCGGTGCGCACGCCGGCCGACGCAGCCACCGACGACGGGTTGGTGTCCGCCGCCGCCATCGGGATCACCGCGCGGATGCGCGGGTCCGACTGTGCGGCGAGCAGCGAGCAGCCGCCGCCCATCGAATGGCCCATCGCGCCGCGCCGGTCGCCGTCGACGGCGCCGAACCATGGCGACGTCGGCGTATCGCCCTCGGCGTCGAGCCAGTCGAGCGAGCTGACCATGTCGGCCGCCAGCGCCGAGTGGCTCGGCAGGAAGCCGCCCTGTGTCTGCGGCAGGATCACGATGAAGCCCCACGACGCCAGGTGCGCCCCGGTCGAGGCGTACAGGGTGACGGCGCTCAGGAAGCCGTGGCCGAACGCCACGATCGGGAATGGCCCCGCCGAGGCGTCGACCGGGGCGCCGACCGACGTCGACGTTCCCGGGTAGTGGACGGTGGCGGCGAAGGTGGATCCGTTGGCGCGCACCACGGTCACGTCGCGCCGGGCAGGCGTCCGCGGTCCCGGCTGCGAGAGGTCCTGGGCACGTGCGGTCACCGCAAGGGCCAGCGCCGCCAGGAGCGCCATCATCGGCATGGAGCCCGGACGGGTGGGAACCATGCCCAGAAGATACGCCGCCGCGCGGCACTGGAGTGCCGCGCGGCAGGCGAGGTCGGCCACGCTTGACAACACGCGTCAGCGGCGGCGACGGCGGGCCGTGAGGCCCGCAAGACCGAGGAGGGCGACGGCGCCCGGGGCGGGGATGCCGGAGACGACGACGTTGTCGATCCGGTTGGAGCCCGTATCGGCAGATGCCAACGCCTCGAAGTTCTGGAACCGGAAGATCACCTGCGACAGGTTGTCCGCCGCCGACGACACGCTGAAGGTGTTCGTGTAGATCGGGTTGTACGTGGTGGAAGACCACGTTCCCGGGGCTCCGCCGCCACCTGACTGGAGCACCGTGTAGCTCATCAGCTCGGAGAAGTTCGCGCCGCCATCGACGCTCATGAGGAGCCGGAACGCCGCCGGGCCCGTGCTGCTGCGCGCCTGGTCCCAGCTGATCGAGATGCTGGTGAAGCCGAGCGTGCTCAGCGTGGCCTGGTAGTAGTCGCCGGGCGACCAGTTGTTGCTCGAGAAGGCGTACTGGCTGCCGTTGCCGGCGGGCGAGGTGTACGTAGCCGCGGCGAGCGCATGCACGGAGATGAGCTGGCTGCCCGCGGTGTTTGCGCCCTGGTTCGCCACGCCGGCACCGTTGGGGCCGGGCGGGAGGTACGACGTTCCGGTGGGGACGTTGCCGGTGCCCGTGGGGAACGCAGTCGGCATGGTCCATCCAGCAATCACGCTCTGCCCGGCGGCGATCGGGGCGATTAGGACAGCTGAAGCCACAGCGCACGCGGCGGAACGAGTCTGGAGCGACATGGGTTGGGAACTCCGAGGGAAAGGGAAACGAATCGGCGCCGCAGGCGAAGGGGAGCCAGCGACCAAATCCAAGGTGCCCCGGGAAGTCCGAGAGGCAAGGAACTCCCCCGGATAACCCGAATTCGGCCGCGAAAACCCGCGTGGGTGGCATCGCTAGGATCGCCGACCATGACGGTCGCCGCCCCGCCTGCCGATGCCTTCGACCCCCGGGTGGCCCTCCTCCGGGCGCTCGGCGACCGCGCCGGCCGGCTGACCCTCGAGTACTTCCAGCACCCGGAGCTCGCCGTCGACCACAAGGCCGACCTGAGCCCCGTCACCGCCGCGGACCTCGCCTGCGAGGCCTTGATCCGCCGGGCGATCCTCGAATCCTTCCCCAACGACGCGATCCTTGGCGAGGAGCACGGCGACCAGCCCGGCTCGACCGGCTTTCGCTGGATCATCGACCCGATCGACGGCACCGTGTCCTTCGCGCGGGGCGTGCCGCTCTACGGCGTGCTCATCGCGCTCGAGTTCGAGGGTGCCGAGGGAAGCGGCATCGTCGCCGGCACCTGCGAGCTGCCCGCGCTCGGCGAGCGCGTGTGGGCGGCCG
>VEQS01000059.1 GCA_018883105.1 Phycisphaerales bacterium | reverse complement strand
TGCTGCGCAGGCGCAGGCGGGCACCGGCCTCGTCGATCACGTCGATCGACTTGTCCGGCTGCACGCGGCCGGTGATGTAGCGGCCCGACAGGTCCACCGCGGCCTTCAGGGCCTCGTCGGTGATGCGCACCTTGTGGTGCTTCTCGTACCGCTCGCGCAGGCCCTGCAGGATCAGGAAGGTCTGCTCGCCGTTGGGCGGCTCGACCGGGATCGACTGGAAGCGCCGCTCGAGCGCCGCGTCCTTCTCGATGTACTTGCGGTACTCGTCGAAGGTGGTGGCGCCGACGCACTGGATCTCGCCGCGGGCGAGGGCGGGCTTGAGCACGTTGGACGCGTCGATCGCGCCCTCGGCGCCGCCGGCCCCCACCAGGGTGTGCAGCTCGTCGATGAAGAGGATGATGTTCTTGGCGCGGCGCACCTCGTTCATCACCGCCTTGATGCGCTCTTCGAACTGGCCGCGGTACTTGGTGCCCGCCACCATGCTGGCAAGGTCGAGCACCACGAGGCGCTTCTCGTAGAGCAGGTCCGGGACCTCCTGCGCGACGATGCGCTGCGCCAGGCCCTCGACGATGGCGGTCTTGCCGACGCCGGCCTCGCCCAGCAGCACCGGGTTGTTCTTGGTGCGGCGGCTCAGGATCTGGATCAGGCGCTCGATCTCGTGCTCGCGCCCGATGACCGGGTCGAGCTCGGCGTTCTTCGCCAGCTCCGTGAGGTCGCGCCCGAAGCTGTCGAGCGCCGGGGTCTTGCTCTTGCCGCGGCGGGCGGTGGCGCCGCCCTCCTGCGGGCCGGGCTCCTGGGCCTGCGGCTCCGCGGGCTGCTGGGGCGCCTCGTCGCGCTCCTGCTCCGAGCCGGCGCCGAGCAGGTTCAGGACCTCCTCGCGCACCTCCTCGAGCTTCAGGCCGAGGTTCATCAGCACCTGCGCGGCGACGCCGTCGTGCTCGCGCAGCAGGCCGAGCAGCAGGTGCTCGGTGCCCACGTAGTTGTGGTTCAGGTTGCGCGCTTCCTCGATCGCGTACTCGATGACCTTCTTCGCGCGCGGGGTCTGCGGCAGCTTGCCCATGGTGACCATCTCGGGGCCGCTCTTGACGAGCTTCTCCACCTCGAGGCGCACCTTGCGCAGGTCGATGTCCAGGTTCTTCAGCACGTTGGCGCCGACGCCCGAGCCTTCCTTCACCAGGCCGAGCAGGATGTGCTCGGTCCCGATGTACTCGTGGTTGAACCGCTGGGCCTCCTGGTTGGCCAGGGCCATGACCTTGCGGGCCCGATCGGTGAGTCGTTCGAACATGCGGAGCCTCCTTGGACGAATGCGGTCCGGGTCGCCGGACCTTCTTCCCGCCCTCGACCGTACGAAACGCGAGCGGGGAATGCTAGGAACTGCGGGAACGGCCCGCGAGATTCCTGGGAGCAAGCCGCATGCCCGCGGACCGGCTCCCGAGGGGTCATCGGACCGCCGGAACGAGCCCTGAAGGGGACGTGGGGGAATCGGGGCGAATTCCATCGTCCCGGGCGCGGCGGCCCCTGCGGAGGCGCCCCGCGGCAAGGCCGCAACGCCATTCCAGGCGCAGGGTTGCGTCGCGTGCATGCGCCGTGGCCGGAGGATCGGCGGCTTAGGATTGCGGCGTGCTGCCGCTCGACCGAATCCTCCGCGCCGCCGCTGCCATTGTGGCGTGCGTGCTGCTTGGCGCCGCGGCGGACGACCGGACGCTTGCCCGCCCGCTCGAGGTGCGCGGCAAGCTCGTCTCGGGCGCAACCTTCTCCGGGCAGCTGCGCCGGTGGGACGACGACGGCATCGAGGGCTCGTTCGGCCGGCATGCGTGGCTCGACCTCGTGGGTCCGGACGTGCGGCGCCTCTACATGCAGGTGATGGACAAGTCCGACGCCTCGCAGTGGCTGCGGCTCGGCGAGCTGCTCGCCTCCTCGAACGGCGGCGAGCGATTCGCGGCCGAGGCCTTCGGGCAGGCGCGCCGGCGCGGCACCCCAGACGCCGACATCGACGCGGCGCGCACGCGCGCCGGGGGGGCGGCCGCGGCACGCGAGGAGCGCGGGCGGATGGAGCGCGAGCGCCGCCTCCAGGACGCCGTGCTGCCCGACGACGCCACCGCCACGCCGTGGCCGGTCCTGAGCGACGCGCAGCGCGCCGACGCCGTGCAGGCCATGAAGGCCGAGGCGGCGGAGGCGCTGTCGACCGTCGGGATCACGTGCGAGCCGGTGGAGACGGACCGGTTCCTGCTCTACGGCGACCTGCCGCGCGCCGAGCTCGAGCGCTGGGGCCGCGACCTCGACACCATGTACGCGCGGGTGGCCGACCTGCTGGCCGTGCCCAAGGGAGTCAACCTCTTCTGGGGCAAGGCCGTGATCCTCGCATTCCGGCGCCAGGACACGTTCCAGGTGGTCGAGGCCGCCGCGTTCCGCCACAAGGCACCGGCCTCGCTGCGCGGCGTGTGCCACCAGCGCGGCCCGCAGGTCTTCATCTCGATCTGGAAGGGAAACGACGAGCTCGAGTTCGCCAGCACCCTGGTGCACGAGACCACCCACGGCGTGGTGCACCGCTACGCCACGGCCGCGCGGCTTCCCGAGTGGGCCAACGAGGGCTTCGCCGAGTGGGTGGCGCGCGCCTGCGTGCCGCGCTCGCCGGTGGACGCCAACCGCCGCCCGCAGGGGCTCGCGTTCTTCCGCGCCGGCAGCGACGCGACGAAGGTGATGGCGATGGACGGCAAGTCCGGCACCTGGCCCGGCGACAACGCCATCGGATACTCGGTGGGCTACCTGCTGGTCGACCTGATGATCGCCGAGCGGCCGAAGCAGTTCGCCGCGTGGGTGAAGGCGGTGAAGGGCGGCAAGGACTGGTCGGCGGCGCTCGGCGAGGAGTTCGGCATGACGCCCGCGGCGCTCGCGCAGGCCGCGTCGAGCTGGTTCCGGACCAACGACGGCCCGCCTCGGCGCTGAGCGCCCGGTAGGATCTTCGCCCCTCCATGGCACGGACGTCGAACTCGAAGAGCCCCGTGCGCGCCCGTCGCGCACGGCCGCGCGCCGGATGGCGCACCGCACGCGGCAGCGACCGCCACGAGCTCTACGAGCTCTCGGTGCAGGAGCCGACCGCCGAGATCCGCTTCATCGAGCGCGCGTGGCGCGAGCGCCGCCCCGGCCGCCCCGAGGTGCTGCGCGAGGACTTCTGCGGCACCGGGTTCCTCAGCTGCGCCTGGGTGCGCCACCGCGCGTCCTGCCGCGCCTGGGGCATCGACCTCTGCACCAAGACCATGGCCTGGGGCAAGGCGCGCCACGGCGCGAAGCTCGCCCCCGCGCAGCAGGCCCGCATGCACTGGGTGAAGGGCGACGTGCGCACCGCGCGCACCGAGCCGGCCGACGTGCTGGCCGCGCTCAACTTCAGCTACTTCATCTTCAAGTCGCGCGAGGCGCTGGTGGGCTACTTCCGTGCCGCCTTCGCCAACCTGCGGCCCGGCGGGCTCATGGTGCTCGACGCCTACGGCGGCTACCAGAGCTTCTCCGTGCAGAAGGAGGAGCGCGACCTCGACGGCTTCACCTACGTGTGGGACACCGAGCGCTACAACCCGATCAACGGCGACGTGCTCAACCACATCCACTTCCGCTTCCCGGACGGCACCGAGATGCGACGTGCCTTCACCTACGACTGGCGGCTGTGGACGCTGGCCGAGATCCGCGAGGCGCTGGTGGACGCGGGCTTCGTGCGCCCGACCGTCTACTGGGAAGGCACCACCGACGAGGGAGAGGGCGACGGCGTCTTCCGCCGCAAGGCCGTGGGCGAGGCATGCGAGGGCTGGATCGCCTACATCGTGGCCGAGCGTCCGGCGCGCGGGCGGCAATAGGATGGTCCCGATGCAGCCTGCCTCGGAGCGCCTCCCCGCCGTCCCCGCGTCGATGGCGGGGCTCCTCGACGAGGTGGGGCGCGCGTTCGAGCGGCAGCTCTCGAGCGACATGCCCTCGGTGAACACGCTCTGCCGGCACGTCGAGCGCTACCGGGGCAAGATGCTGCGCCCGATGATGGTGTTCATGTGCGGCCAGGCCTTCGGGGACGTTGGCCGCAGCCACGTCATCGTCGCCGCGACGTGCGAGATGATCCACATGGCCACGCTCGTCCATGACGACGTGCTCGACGAGGCCGAGGTCCGCCGCCGCGGGCACACGGTGAACCACCTGCGCGGCAACGAGGTCGCCGTCATGCTCGGCGACTACCTGATCTCGAACGCCTTCCACCTCTGCAGCCAGGCGGGAGACCCGGCGCTCAACCTGCGCCTCGGCGAGGTCACCAACACGCTCTGCGAGGGCGAGCTGGTGCAGCTGAGCCACCGCGACGACCTGTCGCTCGACGAGCCCACCTACTTCGAGATCGTCCGCCGCAAGACGGCGGTCCTGATCGGCGCCTGCTGCGAGCTCGGGGCGATGCTCTCCGGCGCGCCGCGGCCGGCGGTCGACGCGCTGCGCCGCTTCGGCGAGGGGCTCGGCGTCGCGTTCCAGATCCAGGACGACCTGCTCGACCTCGAGGGCCGCGAGGAGGTCGTGGGCAAGAGCCTCGGCCGCGACCTGGAGAAGGGCAAGCTGACGCTGCCCCTCATCATCCACCTCGCGCGCCCGGACGGCCAGGCGCGCGAGCGCGCGATCGCGGCGATCCGCGCGCGCGACGGCGCCGCGCTCATCGCCGAGCTGTCGCGCGAGGGTTCGCTCGCCGCGGCGCGCAGACGCGCCGAGGATCTGGTGGCCCGCGCCCGTGCGGAGCTGTCGCACGTGCCCGTCGGCCCCGAGCGCGATGCGCTCGACGCCGCGGCGCTCGCGGTGGTTCACCGGGACTTCTGAGCGTCCTTCGTGGCGTCCTTCGCCGCGGCCCAGCCGCGCGTGGACTTCCCGGCCGCCGGCTTCGAGAGCGCGCGGTTCGCCGCGACCAGCTTCTCGAGGTCCGCTTCCTGCAGCGTCATCGGGTGGCCCTGCCAGCGGATCACGCCGTCCGGCGAGGCGATCGCCATGTGGGGGATGCCCTTCACGCCGAAGAAGCGGTTCTTCAGTCCGCCGGAGGGGTCGAGGGCAAGCGAGTACGCGAAGTCGGCGGGCGCCTTCTTCAGCTTCTTCATGCCCGTGGCGAAGGCGCCCGGGGCCTCGTCGCTGATCCCCACCACCAGCACGTCGGTGCCGTACTTGCGCGCCAGGTCGTTCAGGTGCGGGATCGACTGCACGCACGGCCCGCACCAGGTGGCCCAGAAGTCCATCGCCACCAGCCGGCCGGCCGGATCGGGCGCAGGCGTGATCCAGGTCTGCACCTTGAACGCGGGCATCGTCTTGCCGCGCATGTCCTGCGCGTTCTGCACCGGGCTCAGGAACTCGGGCCACTCCGTGGGCGCGGGGGCGTCGCCGCCCGCCTCGCCGGCCGCGCCCGCGGGCGCCGGCTTCTCGCTCGCCATGATCGAATCGTCGACCTCCTCGGCGAGGAGCTCTGGCACCTTCGTCTTCAGGCCGAGCTCCGACAGGCCCACGTAGCGGACGGCGCCGGTCTTGTCGACCACGATGTTGACGGGCTTCTTCCAGATGCCGAGCGCATCGCACCACTCGCCCGACGCATCGACGGCGACGAGGCAGGGCGGGTTGGCCTCGAGCGTCTCGTCGGCGCGGTCGGCGCCCTCCGGCGTGTGCACGGCAAGCAGCATCGCGCCCTCGGGCAGCGCCTTCTTCGCCTTCTCGAGCTGCGCGCGCACGTTCGCCTTGCCTCCGACGCCCTGGATCACGGTCACCTTGCCGCGGAAGTCGGCGCGGCCCATCGCATCGCCGCCGATCCACTTCAGGGCGTCCGGCGGCATCGGCACCACGTAGCCGACGTTGGCCTGCAGCGCCTCGCGGTCCTCCTTGTCGAGCTTCTCGTAGTAGCGCGACTCGGCCTTGTCCTTCGCCGCCTTCTCCTTCGCGTCCGGGTCCTTGGTCGCGGGCGGTGCCGGCGGCGGCGCGGACTTGCCGGGCCGGCCGTACTGCGCCTGGGCCCCGGGGGCCAGCCCCAGCGAGGCCAGTGCGACGATGGTCCAGGCGGTCGTGGAACGCGTCAGCATCCGATCGATGGTACCCCGCGTCGCGCGGGAAACGGCACCGCGTCCATGGGTGCTCAGCGGCACACGGGCAGGGCCATGGTGTCGATCAGGCGCACCGTGTCGAGCCGTGCGGCCACCAGCCCGCGCGTCGGGCGCTCGAATCCACCCGCCGGCATCAGCGTGCGGGCATCCCGCACCACCGCATAATCGACCGCCAGCCCGTGGTCCCCGAGGGTCTCGCGCATCAGGCGCTCGGCGGTCGCGGGCTGCTGCGCGCTCGCGGCCACCTGCAGCGCGCGCACGAGGCCGAGCGCCTGCTCGCGCTGCTCCGGCCGCAGGTAGCGGTTGCGGCTGCTCATCGCCAGCCCGTCCGCCTCGCGCACCGTGGGCGCGACCTCCATCGCCAGCCCCGGCCAGCGCGCGGGCAGGGCGGCGACCATCTCGTCGAGCACGCGCCACTGCTGCCAGTCCTTCTCGCCGAAGATCGCCTGCGACGGCCGCGTCAGGTCGAAGAGCCGCGCCACCACCTGGCACACGCCGCCGTAGTGGCCGGGTCGGCACGCGTCCTCGAGCCCGGGCACCGTCGCGACGGCCGGCAGCTCGATCGCCGCCGCCTCGGTGCGCGCGGCATCGAGGCCGCGCGGGTAGATCGCCTCGGGCGGGGGCGCGAACACGGCGTTGGCCCCGGCGGCGCGCGCGATCTCGACGTCGGCGTCGAGCGTGCGTGGGTAGCGCGCGAAGTCCTCGTGCGGCGCGAACTGCGTCGGGTTCACGAACACGGTGACCACGACCGGGCGGCCGCGGCCGGCGGCGCGGCGCACGAGCGACGCGTGACCGTCGTGCAGCGCGCCCATCGTCGGGACGAGCGTGCACCCCGCGAACGGGGCGAGATGGTCGGCGTCGTGCACAAGCCGCATGGCGGGGCGGAACCATACTGCTCGGGCCGCGCGGAGCCGCCGGGCAGGTTCACCGCCACCCGGTCCGGAGACGCGGACCGAGATGTCCGAGAATTCGACGAACTTTGTTCCGGGGATCGCTTCTATTTGCGGCCGGGGCTTCCTACACTGCAGGGCGCGGCGTGCTTTCGATCGGCACCGAGGGCTCCGGGAATCCTCCCGGCCCCGGGCGTCGAACCCGCTGCTCAATCCATGGCACCCAAGCTCCCCATCTACTTCGACAACGCCGCCACCACCCGGTGCGACCCCCGGGTCGTCGAGGCGATGCTGCCCTACTTCAGCGAGAAGTTCGGCAACGCCGCCAGCCGCAACCACCGCTTCGGCTGGGAGGGCGAGGAGGCCGTCGAGGTGGCCCGCGAGCAGGCCGCCGCGCTGATCGGCGCCAACCCGAAGGAGATCATCTTCACCTCGGGCTCCACCGAGAGCAACAACCTCGCCATCAAGGGCGCCGCGCTCATGTACGCGAAGGCGCCCGCCGGCCAGCAGGGCCGCGGGCACATCATCGCCGCCGTGCACGAGCACAAGGCCGTGCTCGACCCCTGCAAGCGCCTGCAGCGCGAGGGCTTCGACGTCACCTTCCTCGAGCCCGGGGCCGACGGCATCATCACCGCCGACATGGTGGCCGCGGCGATGCGCCCGGACACCATCCTGGTGACCATCATGTGGGCCAACAACGAGATCGGCACCATCAACGAGGTGCCGCAGATCGGCGCGCTCTGCCACGAGCGCGAGGTGGTCTTCCACACCGATGCCACGCAGTGGGTCGGCAAGATGCCCACCGACGTCGAGCGCGACCACGTCGACCTCCTGAGCTGGAGCGGCCACAAGATCTACGGCCCCAAGGGCGTGGGCGCGCTCTACGTGCGCCGGCGCAAGCCGCGCATCCGCCTGGAGGCCATCATGGACGGCGGCGGCCACGAGCGCGGCATGCGCTCGGGCACCATGAACGTCACCGGCATCGTGGGCTTCGGCAAGGCGTGCGAGCTGTGCGCGCAGGAGATGGAGCACGAGCGCGAGCGGCTCCTCAAGCTGCGCCGCAAGCTGGAGGGCGAGCTGACCCGCCGCATCGAGGTCGCGCAGGTGAACGGCCACGCCGAGAAGCGCCTGCCGAACATCGCCAACGTGTCCTTCGGCTTCGTCGAGGGCGAGAGCCTGATGATGGGCGTGAAGGACATCGCCTGCAGCTCGGGCAGCGCGTGCACCAGCGCGAGCCTGGAGCCGAGCTACGTCCTCAAGAGCCTCGGCGTCGGCGACGAGATGGCGCATTCCTCGCTGCGCCTGTCGCTCGGGCGCTGGAGCACCGAGGAGGAGGTCGACTGGGCGATCGAGGCGATCGTGAAGGCGGTCGAGCACCTGCGCACGATGAGCCCGCTGTACGACCTCCACAAGGAGGGCATCGACATCTCCAAGATCCAGTGGCAGGCCCACTGACGCCCGCCACCGACACTCACTCACGGAAGGACACCGAACCGCCATGGCATATTCCGACAAGGTCGTCGACCACTACCAGCACCCCCGCAACGTGGGCAGCTTCGGCACCAGCGCCGAGGTCGCCACGCGCGCCGACGTCGGCGTCGGCATCGTCGGCGCCCCCGAGTGCGGCGACGTCATGCAGCTGCAGATCAAGGTCAACGAGCAGGGCGTGATCGAGGACGCGAAGTTCAAGTGCTTCGGCTGCGGCAGCGCCATCGCCTCCAGCAGCCTGGCCACCGAGTGGCTGAAGGGCCGCTCGCTCGACGACGCGATGTCGATCCGCAACACCCAGATCGTCGAGGAGCTGAGCCTCCCGCCGGTCAAGATCCACTGCAGCGTGCTCGCCGAGGACTCGATCCGCGCGGCGATCGCCGACTACCGCAAGAAGAACGGCCTCGCCGCCGAGGCCGAGAAGCCCGCCGCCGCGCACTGAGCGCCGCGCCCACCCACGAGGAGCCGACCATGTCCGTCATCATCACCGAGTCCGCCGCGCGCGAGATCAACGCCATCGTCCACCAGCAGGGGCTCGACCCCGAGAAGATCCGCCTCCGCGTGGGCGTGAAGGGCGGCGGCTGCAGCGGCTTCAGCTACATCCTCGACCTGACCGAGGTCCAGAAGGACACCGACGAGCTGTGGGAGTTCCGCTTCCGCGCCTCCGACGACGGCAAGGTCATCACGCGCCTCGAGGGCGACGAGGGCGGGGCGGTGGCGACTGCCGAGGCCGGCGCCTTCACGGTGCGCGTGGTGTGCGACCCGAAGAGCTACCTCTACCTCAACGGCACCACGATCGACTTCAAGGACGAGATCATGGGCCGCGGCTTCGTGTTCAGCAACCCGAACGCGACGACCACCTGCGGCTGCGGGTCGAGCTTCAGCGCGTGAGGACCGGCGCGGCCGTCGCGCTCGCCTGCATCGCGCTGCTGTCCGGGTGCGCGACGGGGACCGGCCGTGCGCCGGCGTCCCCGGTGGCGGCGCAGCGGCCGTACGTCGTGGCGAGCCCGCACGGCGAGCGCACCGACGAGTACCACTGGCTGCGCGACGATCATCCCGAGAAGAAGCGCAATGACGTGATGGCCTACCTCCGCGCGGAGCAGGCCTACACGGAGGCGTCGATGGCCCGGTTGCGGCCGCTCGAGGACCGGCTGCTCGCCGAGATCCGCGGCCGCATCAAGGAGGACGACTCCACCGCCCCGCGGCACGACCGCGGGTGGTGGTACTGGACTGCCTTCGAGCCGGGCGACGAGCACTCACGCTGGATGCGCCGCCGCGGCGGTGCGGCCGCGCCGGACGCCGGAGCTCCGGCCGAGACCATGCTCGACGGCAACGCGCTGGCGCGCGGCCACGCGTACTTCCGCGTCTCGGCCGTCGAGGTCAGCCCCGACGGCGGGATGGTCGCCTGGACCGAGGACACCGTCGGGCGCCGCGGCCACGCGCTGCGCTTCAAGGACCTGCGGACGGGGCGCGTCCTGGACGACCGCGTCGAGGGCACGCTCGAGCCCGTCGTGTGGGCCAACGACGGCGGGTCCGTCTACTACATGAGGCAGGACCCGGTGCTGCTGCAGAGCGGCCCGGTGTGCCGGCACGTGCTGGGGACGCCCGCCGCGTCCGACCGCGTCGTCTTCGAGGAGAAGGACCTGACCCGCTTCGTGAGCATCGAGGCGACGGCTTCGCGCCGGTGGCTGGCGATCTCGGTGGAGGGCTACGACGACAACGCGCTGTGGACGCTGCCGCTCGACGGCGAGCCGGCCACGCCCGCGCAGGCCCTGCCCATGCGTGCCGGCGTGCGCAGCTACGCCGACCACCTCGGTGGGCGATGGGTGATCCGGACCAACGACGCTGCGCGCAACTTCCGGCTGGTGTCCGCGCCCGAGGACGCCCCCGCCGACCGCGCGCGCTGGACCGACATCCTGCCGCACCGCGCCGAGGCGAGCATCGACGGCTTCGCGCTCTTCGACTCGGCGATCGCCGTCGCGGAGCGCGTCGACGCGAACGCCCGGGTGCGCATCGTGCCTCCGGGCGGCGGCATGGGCTCGCTGGTGCCCGTGCCCGAGGCCGCGTGCACCATGGGGCTCGGCGAGAACCCCGATCCCGCGAACCCCGACGTGCGCGTGGGCTTCTCGAGCATGGTCACGCCGCGCACGGTGATCGACATCGACCTCGCGCGCGGCATGCAGTCGGTGCGCAAGGTGCAGCCGGTGATCGGCTACGACGCGTCGAAGTACGCCACCGAGCGCGTCTGGGCGCCGAGCCGCGACGGCAAGCGGATCCCCGTGTCCATCGCGTGGAGGCGCGATGCCTTCGCGCGCGACGGCGCGCACCCCGTGCTCATCGAGGCGTACGGCTCCTACGGATTCCCCTCCGACGCGCAGTTCGACCAGGCCGGCGTGTCGCTCATGGACCGCGGCTTCGCGCTGGCGACCGCGCACGTGCGCGGCGGCGCGGACCTCGGGCAGGACTGGTACGAGGACGGCCGGCTGCTTCGCAAGCGCAACACGTTCAACGACTTCGTCGACGCGACGGTCTTCCTGCAGTCGGAGGGGTGGGCCGACCCGCGGCGCACGTTCGCGACCGGCGGCTCGGCGGGCGGCCTCCTGATGGGCGCGGTGGCCAACATGGCCGGCACCATGTACCGGGGCATGGGCCTGCACGTGCCCTTCGTCGACGCGCTCACCACCATGCTCGACCCCACCATCCCGCTCACCACCAACGAGTGGACGCAGTGGGGCAACCCGATCGAGTCGCGCGAGGCGTACGAGTACATCCGCTCCTACTCGCCCTACGACAACCTGCAGGCGAAGGAGTACCCCGCGATGCTGGTGACCACGGGGCTGTGGGACTCGCAGGTCGGGTACTTCGAGCCGGCCAAGTACGTGGCGCGCCTGCGCCGGCTGCGCACCGACTCGAACCCGTTCCTGATGCACGTGAACATGGAGGCCGGCCACGGGGGCAAGAGCGGCCGCTTCGAGCGGCTGCGCCAGGTGGCCATGGAGCAGGCGTTCTTCCTCGACCTCGCCGGGATCGACCGCTAGGCGCGGACCGGGATCCCCGCCGCGCCGCCCTGGGCGAAGGCCGGCACGTCGGCACCGTCGATCGGGCGCGAGACCAGCCATCCCTGCGCCGCGTCCCAGGCACGCTCGGAGAGCAGTGCCCACTGGTCGGCGCGCTCGATGCCCTCGGCCACGCACCGCGCGCCGAGCTTGCGCGCGTGGCGCTGCACCAGGTCGAGCGTCGCGCGGTCCTCGGCCGAGCCGGGCAGTCGTGCCACCATGCTCCGGTCGAGCTTCACCTCGTCTGCGCCGCAGCGGTGCAGGCACGCGATCCCGTCGATTCCCGTGCCGAAGTCGTCGATCGAGATCGCCGCGCCCGCTGCGCGCACCGCCTCGAGCTGCGCGGCCACGCCGTCGCCGTCCGACGCCAGCACGCCCTCGGGGACCTCGATCGAGAGCAGCCGCCCGGGCAGGCCTGCCTCGCCGAGCGCCAGGTGCACCTGGTCCACCAGGTCGCCGCGGCGGAACTGGCTCGGCGCGATGTTGACGCTCACGGGGATCTCGGCGCCCCCGGCGCACCAGGCCGCCGCGCGCCGGCACGCCTCGCGCAGCGCCCACGCGCCCACCTCGTCCAGGAGCCCCGCGTCCGCCGCCGCGTCGAGCAGCCGGCGCGCCGGCACCGCCTCGCCCGTCGAGGGAAGCGTCCAGCGGATGAGTGCCTCGGCGCCGATCACCGCACGGTCGACGACGCGCACCTTGGGCAGGAAGACGAGGCGGAAGGCGCCACGCTCAAGCGCCTGCTGCAGCATCGCGGCCACCTGCAGCCCATCGAGCACCGCGTGCGCGTCGCCGTCCGCGTGCGCGTGGACGCGCGGGGCGGGGCGGCGGCGAGCCCTGGCCAGTGCGGTGCGCGCGCAGGACAGCAGCACGTCGGCGGTCATCGCCGAGCCGGGGTCGAGCGTCGCCGGCCCCACCGCGGTGCGCAGCCGCACGGACGTGCCGGCAAGCGAGAGGATCGGCTGGCCCGTCCCCCCCAGCGAGGCGACCGAGGTGCGCAGGTCCGGCGTCGAGGCCGGCAGGGCGACCACCGCTTCGCCGGGGCCGGCCGCGAGCACCGCCGCCGGCGGGGGCGCCAGCGCACGGAGGCGCTCGTTCCAGGCGGCGTCGAGGGTGCGAACCGCTTCGGCCCCGTGCACCACCGCGATGGCGTCCAGGTCCTCGACCGCGACGGCGGCGACGGTGACCGGGCGCAGCATCGGGTCGATGGCACGCGCGAGCCGCGACGCCAGGCCGTCGAGGGCCGGGCGATCGGGGTGCGCGGGCGCTGGTTCGGTGGAATGGACGCGGGTCACGTCAGGTCCGGGGCCGGGCGAGTCTAGCGCGGTGCATCGAGCCAGCCCTTCACCACCGGCCACGCCATCCATGCGGCCGAGGTCGGAAGCCATGCCACCAGCACCCAGCGGACCGCGCGCACCGTGATTCGCAGGTTGAGGGTCGCGCCGATCCAGCTGCCGACGATCGCCGCGGGAGCGAGGCATGCGGCGATGCCGAGCGACTGCACGAGCGGCGACGCGCCGTCGGGTCCGGCCACGCGCGGCAGGGTCGCACCCTTGAGCACGGCGCCCACCGCCGCAAGCGGCACCATCGCGCACACGCTGGTCGTGATCGCGCGGCGCACCGGAAGGTCCGCCCACGTGCGCAGGAGCGGCACGGCGACCACGCCGCCGCCCACCCCGAGCAGCCCGCTGATCGTCCCCATGAGCGCGCCGATCGCGCTGGCCTTGCCGGCAGGGATGCCCGATGGATCCTCGTCTGCCGGGGCGGCCCCGCGCACCAGCTGCACGAATTCGCGGGCGGCGACGAAGAAGAGGAACGCCGCGAAGAGCAGCCGGAACATCCGTGCGTCGACCACCAGGCTCAGGCCGACTCCCAGGCCGACGGCCACGAGCGACGGCACCACCAGTGGGCGCGCGAACGTCCAGTCCACGTAGCCCGCGCGACCGTACTTGCGGTAGGCGGTGAGGGCGACGGCGACGTTGGCGATCATCGTGGCTCCCTGCAGCACGTCCTTGCCGGGGGCCAGCAGCACCGTGGCGAGCGGGATGATCACGATCGCCCCGCCGACCCCGAGCATGCCCCCGACCACGCCGCCGGCAAGCCCGAAGGCGAGGTACGCGAGCACGTGACTCCAGTCCACGGGCGGATCGTAGCGGTCGAGGAAAAATGGCGGTGGATCTTCAGCGGCAGCCGGCGCATGCGCATGATGCGCGAGTGCTCGTCACGATCCCGAGCTTCGCCCTGCAGGGCATCGACGCGGTGCGGTGCGACGTCGAGGTGTCGCTGCAGTCGCGCGGGCTGCCGCGCATCTGCCTCGTCGGGCTGCCGGACCTGGCGATCCGCGAGAGCATCGAGCGCGTGCGCAGCGCGATGGCGGCCAGCGGGTTCGATCCGCCCCGGCACCGCACGACGATCAGCCTCGCGCCCGCCGACCTGCGAAAGCACGGGCCGGCGTTCGACCTGCCGATCGCCGTCGGGCTGCTGCTGGCGGCGCCGCCCGAGGACGGGACGGGCACGGGGCGGGGCGCGGGGAGGGAGGCCGTCGGCCGTCGCCCGGCCGGCGGTGCACCCCCCGATCCCGCACGCTGGATGCTGGCCGGCGAACTCGGCCTTGACGGCTCGATCCGCGCGGTGCGCGGTGCGGTCGCCATGGCGATGCTCGCGCGTCGGCTGGGCGTGGCGGGCATCGTGCTGCCGGCGGGGAATGCCCAGGAGGCCGCGGTCGTCGAGGGGCTCGACGTGCGCCTGGCGCGGTCGCTTCCCGAGGTGGTCGGGTTCTTCCGCGGGGCGGCGGTGCTCGATCGGGCGCCCGCGGTCGACGTTCGGGCGATGGTCGCGGCGGCGGGCGCGGCCATCGACTTCCGCGAGGTGCGCGGGCAGGGGGCGGCCAAGCGCGCCCTCGCGATCGCGGCGGCCGGGGGGCACAACGCGCTGCTCGTGGGTCCCGCCGGCTGCGGCAAGACCATGATGGCGCGCGCCTTGCCCGGCATCATGCCGCCGCTCGAGCCCGACGAGGCGCTCGAGGTGACGCGCATCCGCAGCGTGGCCGGGACGTCGGCCGCGGGCCTGGCGGTCGAGCGCCCCTTCCGTGCGCCGCACCACACGGCGAGCACCGTGGCATTGGTGGGCGGCGGCGCCTCGGGCGTCCCGCGGCCGGGCGAGGTGACGCTCGCGCACCACGGCGTCCTCTTCATGGACGAGCTGCCGGAGTTCGGCCGCAGCGCGCTCGAGGCGCTCCGCGAGCCGCTCGAGGACGGCTTCGTCACCGTGGCGCGCGCGCACGGCTCGGCGCGCTTCCCGGCGCGCAGCATCCTGGTGGCCGCCATGAACCCAACGGCCCGCGGCAACCGCCGCGAGGGCGCGCGCGGCGCACGCGAGCAGTCCGACTACATGGACCGCGTGAGCGGGCCGATCATCGACCGGATCGACCTGCACGTCGAGGTGCGTGCCGTGCCCTTCGGCCGGCTGTCATCGGCACCCGCGGGCGAGTCGTCGGACGACCTGCGTGCGCGGGTGGTGGCGGCGCGCGCCGTGCAGCGGGCACGCCAGGGGCCGGTGCTCAACGCGCACCTGCGCGGGCGCGCGCTCGACGATGCGGTGGCGCTCGATGCGCCGTCGCGCGCGCTCCTCGGCGAGGCGATGGAGGGACTGGGGCTGAGTGCACGCGCGTACGACAAGGTGCGCCGCGTGGCGCGGACCATCGCCGACCTCGCGGGCAGCGCCCGCGTGGGTGCCGAGCACGTGGCCGAGGCGGTGCAGTACCGGCTGCTCGACCGGGCGCGGGAGTGCGCATGAGCGCGGCCGGCCGCGCACGACGCCCGGCGGGCGCGCCGAGCGCTCACAGCCCCGGCGCGAACCCGCGGCGCATCGTGTTCTCGCAGCAGGCGCGCGGCTCGACGAACTGCAGCAG
>VEQS01000058.1 GCA_018883105.1 Phycisphaerales bacterium | reverse complement strand
CATGGATGGCGAGGACCACATGTTCCGCGACCGCGCGGTCGACTCCGTCGCCGCCGCCGACCGCATCAACCAGGTGGCGCCGATCGTCTCCGCGCGGCTCTGGCTGCTCGTCGCCGGGGGCGGGGTGCTGTGCGCGGCGCTCCTCGGATGGAGCCTCCTCGGGCGCGTGCCGCTGACCGTCCGCGGGACCGGGATCCTGATCGAGGGCACGATGGTGGTGGCGGCCGAGAGCCCCGCCGACGGACGCATCGCCGAGGTGCGCGTGAAGCCCGGGGACGTGGTGCGGCAGGGCGACGTCATCGCGGTGATCGCCAATCCCGCGCTCGAGGCGCAGCGCGCCGACGCCGAGTCGGCGGTCGCGCGCCTGAAGGAGCAGCACCTGGCGATGCTTGCGGCGGAGGACACCGCGATGCGTGCGGCGGAGCGATCGTCCGCGTCGGAACGCGCGGAACTCGCGGTGCGCATCGCCGGTGATCGCCATGGGCGCGAGAACGCAATCGCCGAGTCCGCCGCACGGGTGCGTCACGCAGCCGCCCTGCTCGATGCGGAGCGGAACGTCGCCGCGCCCCGGCCCGGCCGGGTGGCGCGGGTGATGCGCGCCCCGGGCGATTCCGTCCGCCGCGGTTCGCCGGTGGCGGTGGTGTCCGATGCCGTGGATGGAGTGATCCGCTGCCACGCGTTCTTCCCGCTGGCGGAGGGAAAGCGGGTGCGCACGGGAATGGTGGCGCGCGTCGAGCCGTCGATCGCCGATCGCGAGCGCTTCGGCATCATCCGCGGATCGGTGGGCGAGATGGACCCGCTGGTTGGCACCCATGACTCGCTCTCGCGCATCGCCGGCAGTCCCGAGCTGGCCGCGGACATCGAGCGCCGCCACGGCGCCGTGGTGTCGGGCGTGGTCGACCTCGAGCCGGATCCGTCGACGCCGACCGGGCTGCGCTGGACCGGCGGCACGGGCTACCCGCAGCCGCTCTCGGCGGGGACGCCCTGCGATGTCGACGTGGTGACCGAGGAGGTCGCGCCGGTGTCGCTCTTCCTCCCGTGGCTGAGGCAGGCGTTCGGTGGCTGAGGCGCCGGTCGAGGCGCCCGCCTTCCGGCCCGTCGGCCGCCGGCTGGTCGCGAGCCCGGTCTCGCTGCAGATGGAGGCCGCCGAGTGCGGCGCCGCGTGCCTGGTGTCGGTGCTTGGCCGCCATGGCCGGCACGTGACGCTCGAGGAGGCGCGCCGGGCATGCGGCGTCTCGCGCGACGGAAGCAACGCCCTGCAGCTGAAGGCCGCGGCCGAGCACTGGGGCCTGGAGAGCGATGGGTATTCGGTGGAACTCCCGGAGCTCGCCGACGTCGAGCTGCCGGCGGTCCTTTTCTGGAGCTTCGACCATTTCGTGGTGCTCGAGGGCTGGTCGCGCGGCCGCTGGCGGGTGATGGATCCGGCGGTCGGCCGCACCTGGCTCTCGCCGGAGGAGTTCAGCGAGCGGTTCACCGGCGTGGTGCTCGAGATGAAGCCTGGTGCGTCGTTCGTGCGCGGCGGCCGGCCGCCGAGCGTGACGTCGGCACTGGTCTCGCGCCTGCGGGGCTCGCGACGGGTCCTTGCCGCGGCGCTTGCCTGCGGCCTGGTCGCCGCCGTGCCGGCGATTGCGCTGCCGGCGCTCGGTGCCGCGTACATCGACCGCGTGCTGCTCGGCGGTGCGCAGTCGTGGCTGCTGCCGATGGCCGTGATCGCGCTCGGCTGCATGGCCGTGGCCGCGGCGATGGAGTGGGTGCGGCAGCGCGTCCTCGCGATGCTCGAGCAGCGGATGGCGATCGCCTGGGCCGCTTCGTTCATGGAGCACGTCCTGCGCCTGCCGGTTGGGTTCTTCGCGCACCGCTACCCGGGCGACGTGGCACAGCGGCTGGGGAGCATCGAGTCGATCGCGGACGTGCTGGCCTCCAGGATCGCACCCGCCGCTGTCGGGCTGGCGACCTCGATCGCCTTCCTTGCGGGCATGCTGTTCATCGACTGGCGCCTCGCGTGCGTGGCCGTCGCCACGGTGGGCACGATCCTGATCGTCGTCCTCCGCTCCGGGCGCGCCCTGGTGGACGGCACCCGCATCCTGGAGCGGGAGGCGGGCATGGCCGCCGGGACGCTCTCGGCCGGAATCGCGGCGATCGAGAGCGTCAAGAGCGCCGGACGGGAGTCCGACCTCTACGCGCGGATCGCCTCGGCCAACGCACGCATGTCGATGGCCGTCCAGTCGCTCGAATCGCGCTCGGCGCTCCTCGACTCGGTGCCGACGTTCCTCTCCTCGCTCCTGGCGTCGGCCGTCGTGCTGTCGTACGGCGGCTGGCAGGTGATGCAGGGCCAACTCACGATCGGGGCGCTCATCGCGTTCCAGGCGCTCCTGGTCGCGTTCATGGGTCCTGCGGTGGAGATGGCGTCGCTCGCCCAGGCCCTGCAGACCCTCCGTGCCACGCTCGCGCGCGTCGACGACGTCATGCGCCACCCGATCGACCCGATGGCGCGGCCGCTCGGCGCGCCATCGCGCTCCGTGGCCGCGCACGCCGACGCGATCGAGTTTCGCGGCGTTTCCTTTGGGTACAGCGAGTCGTCGGCGCCCGTGGTGAAGGACCTGAGCCTCTCGGTGGGCCCAGGGCGGCGCGTCGCGGTGGTCGGGGCATCCGGCTCGGGCAAGAGCACGGTGGCGAAGCTCGCCTGCGGTCTGCTGCAGCCGTGGTCGGGCGAGGTGCTCGTGGGCGGCCGTCCGCTCCTCGAGATCCCGCGGCACGAGCGCAGCTCGACGATGGCCGTCGTCGGCCAGGCACCGGTCATCTTCGAGGCGTCGCTGCGCGACAACGTGTCTCTCTGGGATCCCGAGGTCCCGGACGCGTGGATCCGCGAGGCGATCGAGGATTCCGGCCTGTCGGTGCTCGCCGACGCGCGGGGCGGGCTGGGCATGGCCGTCGCCGAGGCGGGATCGAACCTGTCGGGCGGCGAGGCGCAGCGGGTCGAGATCGCCCGCGCCCTGTCGCGGCGGCCCTCGGTGCTGGTCCTCGACGAGGCGACCTCGGCGCTCGACGTCACCACCGAGTCGCGGATCGACCGCGCGATCCGCCGGCGCGGCTGCGCGTGCATCGTCGTCGCGCACCGCCTGAGCACGATCCGCGACGCCGACGAGATCATCGTGCTTGACGCCGGCGAGGCCGTGGAACGCGGCACGCACGAGGAACTCCTCGCCCGCGGGGGCCGCTATGCACGCCTGGTGCGGGGCGGGATGCGGTGACGCGGCGTACGACGATCTCCGCGGCGTTCGCTGCGGTCGGAGAGCCGACGCACCGCGTCGATGGCCGGGACCACCTCGACCTCGGCAGCGCGACGCGCGGCTGGGCCGTTGCCTCGGGAACGCTCAACGTCTTCGCGGCCCCGCGCCGGCCCGACGGATCCGTCGGGCGACGGACGCACCTGGGCACCGTCGCGTCGGGCGGCTTCCTGCCCGGACTCGGTGACGAACTCGCCGGCACGCCGGTCACGCTGGTTGCGGTGCCGGACGGATCCGCGGAGGTGGTGCGCGAGCCGGACGCCGGCATCGTCGTCGCCGAGGTCGCTGACGCACGGACCGCGTTCGCACGCGTCATGCTGCCATTCGTCGCCCGGGCCGATGCGGACCCGCAGGAGGATCCGGTGGCCACGCTGGTGGCCCACGCGTCGGACGCCGTGGCGCGCGACCATGAAGCGTTCGCCCTCGCCGTCGGTCGCCGCGCGCAGCGTCCCGAGTCGAGTCGAGCCCGGTTCACGGAGATGCTCGCGGGGATCTTCCCCGGCCGCGACGAGGTGCTCAGCGTCAGTGCCGCGTTGCCGCCGCTGCTGCGCGCTTGCCGGCACGTGGCGGTGGCGTCCGGCGTGCCGCTGCAGTCGATCCCCCGGCACGTGGCCGAGGACCCGCTGCTGCCGCCGCCCGAGGCGTTCGCGCATGCGGCGCGGATCGGCTGCCGGCGCGCGACCTGCCGTGACCGATGGTGGACGCGCGACTGCGGCCCGATGCTCCGAATGCGCAGCGACGGCACGCCGGTCGCGCTGGTGCCCGGTCGCTGGGGCGGCTACCGCGCCTTCGCCTACGAGGCGGGCGAGCAGCCGCGCCCGGTGCGCGTCGATGCGTCACTGGCGGCGTCGCTCGATGGCGACGCGATCCTCTTCGAGGCCCCGATGCCCGAGGGCGTGCACACGCTCGGCGGGATGTTCGCGTTCCTCCTCCGCGGCTGTGGGCACGAGCTGGCCCTGGCGGCCGCGGTGGCCGGTGCCGCAAGCGTCCTGAACCTCGCGGTGCCGTACGCGACGGGCATGCTGGTGAGCCGCGTGATCCCAGGCGGCGACGGTGCGTCGATCGTCCACCTTGGGCTTCTTCTCGGCTCGACGCTGGTGGCGGTGGCGTGCTTCGAGCTCGTGACGCAGCTGCTCCTGCTGAGGGTCGAGTCGCGGCTGGCGCTGCGCGGCTCGGGCGCCATCGTGCTCCGGGCGCTGTCGCTGCCGCTCTCCTTCTTCCGCCGGCACGCGGTGGGCGAGCTCGCGGACCGCCTCGGCCTGGCCGACGACCTGCAGCGGCGGATCACCGGATCGATGGTCGCGGCGGTGGTCGGCGGCATCTTCTCGATCACCTACCTCGCACTCATGCTGGCGGTCGATGTGCGGGCGGGCGCGGTGTCGGCCTCGGCGTTCGTGCTGGTCCTGGGCATCACCGCGATGGTGGCGCGCCGCCAGTCACGCCATGCGGCGGATGCCGCGGAACGAAACGGACGGCTCGGCGGCTTCGCGCTGCAGCTCATCGGCGGCGTGGAGCGCATCCGGACGACCGGCACCGAGGAGCAGGCGCTCGTCCAGTGGCTGCAGCGCTACCGTCCGGGACGGCGCGCGATGTTCCTTGCCTCGATGTGCGCGGCGCGCCTGCACGTGCTCGGGACCGCGATCCCGTTCGTGGCGGCGGCGCTCCTCTGGTGGCGCTTCGCGTCTACGGACGCGGGCAAGGAGGCGCAGCTGGCGGCGTTCATGACGTTCAACGCGGCGCTCGGCGCGGCGCTCGGCGGCGTGACGTCGCTCGGCCACGCACTCGGCGAGCTCGCCGAGGCGGTGCCGCTCCTCGACCGGCTGCGCCCGGTGCTCGAGGAGGAGCCCGAGGCCGGCGCCGGCGCGGAGCCTGCCGGCCGGCTGACGGGCGCGATCGAGGTGCAGGACGTGCGGTTTGCGCACCCCGGCTCGGCCGGAGAGGTGCTCCGCGGCATCTCGCTCTCCGCGGCGCCCGGCGACTTCGTCGCCATCGTCGGGGCTTCCGGCAGCGGGAAGTCGACGCTGGCGCAGGTGATCCTCGGCCTCCAGAGGCCGACCGCCGGCAAGGTGCTCTTCGACGGGCAGGACGTCTCGCGGCTCGACCCCGTCTCGCTCCGCCGGCAGGTGGGCGTGGTGACGCAGCACCCGCGGATCATCCCGGGGTCGATCCACGAGAACATCGTGGGCGCGGCGCTGCTCGGCCCCGAGGATGCGTGGGAGGCAGCGGAAGCCGCGGGGCTTGCCGACGACATCCGGGCGATGCCGATGCAGATGCACACGTTCGTGAACGAGCAGACGCTCTCGGGCGGCCAGCTGCAGAAGCTGCTGATCGCGCGCGCCCTGGCGACGCGACCGCGCATCCTGCTGCTCGACGAGGCGACCAGCGCGCTCGACGAGGTGTCGCAGGCCCATGTCTCGCGTTCGCTGGCGCAACGCGCCGTCACGCGCATCGTGATCGCCCACCGCCTGAGCACGGTGCGGAACGCCGACCGGATCCACGTGCTGTCCGACGGCGAGGTGGTGCAGTCCGGGCGATTCGAGGAGCTCGCCGCCGCCGAGGGGCACTTCCGCGAGCTGGTCCGTCGCCAGCTGGTCGAGGAAGCGGCCCTCGCCGCGGGAATGCCCGCGTGAGGGCCGCTTGGTGACGTGTTGACGATTGTCCGGCCGTCGGCGCGTCAGCGCCTCGGTGCCTTCGCCCCGGGCTTCGGCCGTGCGAATGAGCTGGAGGCCGAGCCGGGTGCGCGGCCGTTGCTTGCCATCGTGGGGCCCTTCTTGTTCCCGGCACCTCCGGAGACGGCGGAGAGGGCCTTGGCGGAGAGCTTGCGGCTGTTGGTCATTGGGTTGGTGAACCTCGGGGTTGGGGGACAGGGAGCCCTTCAGCGGGGCGAGTCACGACTGTCCGATTCCATCGGCGCGGAGGCAAGGCAATGGCCCGGGATTTCGCAAAACAACACCCCCCGGAGGCGTGTTCTCCAGGGGGCATTTGTTTCTCCGCGGCCCTGCCAGGCGCGCGAAGGGAGTGGACTGAATTGACGATCCCCTCGGGAATCAGGAACGCAATCCGCTGTGGCAACCCATCACCCAATCCGAAAAAGTCGGCGAAATCGCCGATGTTCCGCAGGGAACGCTTATAGGACATCACGATTGATGGCAAAGTTCGATTCTGCGTGATGGGTGGCGGGCCCAGATCGCGTTTATCACTGCATGAGCGCATTTGCGCGTCAAGTGCCCGAGCCCCTGGCCGGCAGCCGTGTGCTGTTCATGGCCGCGGAGGCGTCCTTGGTCGTCGACGACCGGGTGCTTGTCCGTCGCGAACTGCTGCGGATCGAGCCATCGATGCAGCGCCTTGAGGTGCGCGCCCCCGGCGTGCGCGGGGCGGTGACGGTGGACCTGTCGATCGACCTCGTGCACGCCACGCTGATCGGCGGTGACCGCGCCACGCTCGAGATCGACTTCATGGTGCCGGGCCCGCGTGCGGCGGCGATCGATGCGTGGGCCATGTGCGCACGGCATGCCTCCGAGGCCGAGATCCTGGACGCGTTCGGGCGGGCCCTCGTCCCCGACCTCACGGCGCGTGATCCCTCGATGGCGCCCATGATCTTCTCGCCCGGTCGCTTCCTCCTTCGTGCCGCAACGCGCGAAGGGCCGCTCACGCTGCGGCTCGGGAGCTCGATCGCAAACGTCGTGCCGCGTGCGGCCGCCGGCTGAGGCTGGGCCGCCCTCGCGCGTTCCCCTCCGGAGCGCCCTCCCCAAAAACGAACTCCCCGGCTTGCGCCGGGGTCCCGTTTGCGCGACCGGCCTTTCGGCCGTGTTCCCGTCGCGCGTCTGCTGCCCGACCGGCCTTTCGGCCGTGTTCCCGTCAAGCAGCAGAGTTGTTCGTTGGGGAGGTTCGTTCGTGGGGTCTTGGGGCAGTTCCAGGGGTCAGTCGTCGAGCAGCATGGCCTTGCGCAGGTCCTTGGCGAACTGTCCGACGGTCTGCGGCCGGTCCGCGGGATCGGTCGAGAGGGCGCGCATGATGCACTCCTCCAGGCCACCCGCCAGCTCCGGGCGCACTTCCGAGATCGGCACGCGCCGGTCGAAGAGGACGGCCTTCAGCACCGCCATGGCGTTGCGGTTCTCGAGGTCGTAGGGCAGCCGGCCCGTGAGGAGCTCGTACAGCACCACGGCCGTCTGGTAGACGTCGGTCGGCGGTCCCACGCGGCCCGACTTGCCGTCGGCCTGCTCGGGGCTCATGTATGAGAAGGTTCCGACCAGGTTGCCGGTCTCGGTGTGGAAGCCGGTGCGGTGGCCGTCCTCGCGGGTCAGGCGCGCCACGCCGAAGTCCACCAGGCGGGCGTTGCCGTCCTCGTCGACCAGGATGTTCTGCGGCTTGAGGTCGCGGTGGATGACGCCGGCGCCGTGCGCGTGCGACAGGGCCTCGAGCACCTGGAGCACCAGGCGAATGCGCTCGGTCACGTTGCATCCGTGGGAGTCCGCCCACTTGTCGATGCACTGGCCGCGCACGAATTCCATGGTCAGGTAGACGTGCCCGTCCTGGGTATGGCCGGTCTCGTAGAGACGGACGATGCCCGGGTGGTCGAGGCGCGCCATCACGCGGCACTCCTGGCGGAAGCGCTGGAGCGCGGAGCCGCCGGCGCCCGAGTTGATGACCTTCAGGGCCACGGTCATGCCGTTCTCGACGCTCGTCGCCTCGTACACGCGGCTCGAGCCGCCGTCCGCCAGCCGACGTTCGATCCGGTAGCCGAGGATCTCGGGCATCCGCTCGGCGATCTCCGGCTTCCTGGCCACCTCGCGGTCGGCGGGCAGGTCCATCGCGCTGTCGTTGGCCGCCAGGAGCGACTCGACCTCGGCGCGGGTGTCGGTGTCCTCGCCGCACTCGCGCAGCAGGAACGCGCCTCGCTCCTCGACCGGCAGGTCGACGGCGACGTCGAACAGGTCACGCACGTGCAGCCACTTCTTCTTGGCAACTTCCGGGCTCATGCTGCATCCTTTGCCGACTCGTCGGCCTCTGAACTCACCCCGTACTGCTTCTCCAGGAACGCGCGGGCAAACCGCCAGTCGCGCTCCGCCGTGGGCAGGCTCGTCTCGTTCAGCCGCGCCACGTGTTCCATGGACATCCCGCCGAAGATGCGGAGGACCGCCACCTTCGCGCTGCGGGGATCGATCGCGGCCAGGCTCTGGAGGGCGTCCTCGAGGTCGAGGATGCCGGCCACGTCGGCCGAGGCATCGGTGGGCTCGAACGCCTCGACCGAGGCCTTGCGCTTGTTGTTGCCGCGCTTCTTGCTGCCGCGCCGGCGGGCGTGGTCGACGAGCACGGTGCGCAGCACGGTGGCGGCAGTCGCGAAGAAGTGCTCCTCGTTCTGGAAGTCCTCGGCGTCGCGCTCGGCGAGCTTCAGGAAGGCCTCGTGGACGATGGCGGTCGGCTGCAGGGTGTGTCCCGCGCCCTGGTGGCGCATGAACAGCGAGGAGAGTTCCTTGAGGCGCCCGTAGATGCGCTCGAACAGCTCCGGCAGCGGAGTCTCGGGATGTCGTGCGTCGTTTGGCAGGGCAGGCATGGAGGGAACTCACCGAAGGGAACGAACATCTGCCAAGACACGCTCTTGGCGATACCCGCTCGGCTGTACCCTTTTCACTCTGCTCCACGGCGCCCTGAGGGAGGGCACCGTTCCACGAGCGGATCATGCCCCGGGACTGGGCTGGGTCAAGGACGGGCCGTGGAAATCGATTGGGTGAATTGGATATCGGGATTATCAGACTGCCAAAAGGGTGACCTGCGTACCATTTGCGGTCTTCGAACCCAGGATCGCCATGACCACCGCAGCTGCCGCCCACGTGCGACCCGTTGACCCGCCTGCAACCCCCCGTCCCGGGCGGGTCTACAACTTCTCCGCCGGACCGGCATGCATGCCGGAATCGGTCCTGGACCAGCTGCGCGAGGAGCTGATCGATTTCCGCGGGACGGGCATCGGCCTGCTCGAGCACAGCCACCGCGGCGCGTCGTACGACCAGATGCTGGCCGAGGCGGTGGACGCGGTGCGGGCATGCTCGGGCCTGGGCGCGGACTGGGACGTGCTCTTCCTGCCGGGTGGCTCGATGCAGCACTTCCCGCTCATCGCCATGAACTTCGTCCCGAAGGACGGCTGGGTCGCGTTCGCGGACACCGGGCTGTGGGCACACAAGGGCGAGAAGGAGACGGCGTGCGTGCGGAAGACGCGCAAGGCCTTCGATGGCGCCGCCTGCCGTTTCGACCACGTGCCGAGCGACGCGGAGATCGCCGACTGTTCGGGGGCGGCCTACTTCTGCTACTGCTCGAACAACACGGTCGAGGGCACGCAGTTCGCCCGGCCGCCCAGGGTGGCGGCGCCGCTCGTGTGCGACGCAACGAGCGACATCTTCTCGCGGCCCTTCGACCTGGCCGCGCACCAGCTGGTGTTTGCCAGCGGCCAGAAGAACCTGGGAGCGAGCGGCATCTGCATGGTGCTCGCGCGCCGGTCATGGCTCGAGCGTGCCGATCCGTCGCTGCCGCCGATGCTGAGCTACGCGAACTTCTCGCGCACCGAGAGCCGGCCGAACACGCCGCCGACCTTCGGCGTCCGGGTGATCGGCCTGATGGCGAAGTGGACCCTCGACCATGGCGGTCCCACGGCGTTCGGCCCGCGAAACAAGGCGAAGGCCGCGCACATCTATGCGGCGATCGACCGCAGCGGCGGCTTCTACCGGCCGTCCATGCGCGCCGACTGCCGCAGCGACATGTCGATCAGCTTCCAGCTGCCGAGCGACGCGGTCGTCGACCGCTTCGTGGCCGAGAGCGAGCGGGAGGGCCTGTGCGGCCTGCGCGGCCACCGCGAGTGGGGCGGCATCCGTGCCTGCGTCTACAACGCGTTCCCGGCCAAGGGCTGCGAGCTGCTGGCGCAGTTCATGGACGAGTTCGCGCGCCGCAACGGCTGACGGTCCGCCGCCGGGGGCGACGTCACTTCTTCGTGCCGCCGCCGAGGATCCCGCCGAGGCCGTCGCCGATGCCCTTGACGGCGTCGCCGAGCCCCTTGGTGGCTGCCTCGCCGACCTGCTGCGCGGCCTGGCCGACCACGTCCTTCAGCACCGTGCCGGCCTGCGACAGCGAGTCGCCGACGCCCTTGGCGATCGCCGCGGGCATGCGGCCGCCCATGTCGGAGACGATGGCGCCCATCGTGGCCTCGAAGGCCTTCGAGGCCACCTGGCCGGCGAGTTCCTTGCCCGAGCTGCGGCTGGAGACGTCGGTCGCGGTGACCAAGGCGAGCCGCGCCGTGACCGGCACCTCCGCGACGTCCGGGCGCTCGGAGACGTGCACGGCGATGTCGCGCAGCTCGAGGGTGCGGATGAGCACCTCGACGCCGCCGCCCGCCGCGGGCTTCTCCTTGGCCGGTGCCTCGCCGGAAGACATGCCGTTGACGATGTCGGAGATGTTGTTGCGGGTGCCGTCGAGCAGGAACCATGCATCGACGCCCTCGAGCGAGATGCGCGTCACCACGAGCTTCTCGAGCGAGCTGGCGCCGGCATCGAGCTGGACGGCAAGCTTCTTCGCCGTCAGCGCATGCGGCGGGGCGTAGCCCTTCGGGTTGCCGACGGCGATGCCCGTCACCGTGACGTCCGCGCCGAAGAGGTCGAGGTCGATCGACTCGATGGTCAGCGGCACCTTCAGGATCGAGGACGCCGCGGACCGCACGACCCCGCGGGCGATGACGTTCCTCGACAGGTACGCCACGAGCAGCAGGCCGGCGATGCAGGCGAGGACGGTGAGCGCGATGCGCGTGGGTCGCTTCATGCGGGCGGAGGGTAGGGACGCCGGCGCGCGCGGTCAACGAGGACGGTGACTCCGAGGAGGATTCCCAGCATGACGGCAATCGATCCGGCGGTCGAGAGGTCGCGGATTCCTGCGGGGGCAAGCCCGAGGGTGCGGGGCAGGGCCGTGGCGGCGAGGTGACCGAGGGCTGCGGCCGCGATGCCGGCCGCAGCAGCGATTGCAACGACGGAACGCATCGAGTCCGCCAGCATCCGGGCGATCACCGCCGGGGTGACCAGCATCGCCACCACCAGTATCGACCCCACCGCCTCGAAGCATGCCACGCAGGTGACGGCCGACATGGCGGACATCGCCATCGGGGCAAGGCCGCGTCCCGGGATGGTCACCCGCGCGAAGTCGCGGTCGAAGCTGTCGGCGACGAGCATGGGCCAGAGCAGGGCCGAGGTCAGCGCGTTCGCCGCGGCCACGCCGGCAAGCAGCAGTGCCGGGAACGGGATGCGCGTGCCGAGGACCTCGACGTCGTCGAGCGGTGCCAGCTCGAGCGACCCGAACAGAACGCACGATGGATCGAGGTCGACGCGGTCGGCGGCGCGCACCAGGAGCACGACCCCCGCGGCGAACATCACGGTGTAGGCGATGCCGAGCGCCGCGCCGCGCTCGATGCGGCAGGCAGCGGCGATCGCTCGCCATCCGGCGGAGAGGATGACGGCGGCGACCAAGGCGCCGGCGGCCATCGCCGGGGTGCTTCGGGTGCCGGTCACCAGGAAGGCGGCAGCCAGGCCCGGGAGCACGCCGTGCGAGATGGCGTCGGCGAGCATCGACTCGCGCCGCATGACGAGGAACGATCCCGGGATCGAGCATGCGATCGCAGCCAGCGCGGCGATCGCCACGATCCACCCGTCGACCGGCGCGGTCCATCCGAGGTCGGTCATGCGCGTGCTCCGATCGAGCGACGCAGTGCGGCGCGGATGGCCGAGGCCGCGAACGCCGCACCGAGGGCGAGCACCACCATCGCACCGGTCGGCAGGCGCGGGGCAAGCGCACTGGCCGCCGCCCCGACGGCCGATGCGCCCGCACCGATGGCCGACGCGATGGCCACCACGCCCATGAAGCGATCGGTCCAGCAGCGCGCCGCCACGGGCGGGATGACCAGGAGCGCCAGCACCAGGACCAGCCCGACCGCCTGCATGCCCGCCACCACGGTGATGACGGCGAGCAGCGCCCACGCGCTGCCGATCAGGCGCACGGGGCGCCCGACCACCTGCGCAAAGGTCGGATCGAACGTTGCCGTGCGGATGTCACGCGCCAGCACGGCGAAGGTGACCGCGGTGGCTGCGGTGATGGCGAGGGCGGTCAAGAGGTCCGTGCGGACAAGTCCGGCAGCGCTGCCGAGGAGGTACGCATCGAGGCCGGCGCGGTGCCCGGCATCGAGCTGCTGGAGCGCCGAAAGCAGGACGACGCCGAGGCCGAACAGCGTGCCGAGCGACACCGCGGTGGCGGCATCGGCGCTGGTGCGTGCCCATCGTCGGACCAGCCAGACCGTCGCGGCGCCCGCCGCGGCGCCGAGTGCCGCGCCGCCGAGCAGCACGGCCGGTTCGCGGCCGGAGCCGCCGAGCGCGATCGATGCGATCGAGGCGCCGGCGAGGCCCGGGAGCGTCGCGTGGCCGACCGCGTCGCCGAGGAGCGCATGGCGCCGCAGGACCAGCGGCGTGCCGATCACGCCCGAGGCCGCGCCGAGGAGCACCATGGTGGCAAGCACGGTGCGCGCGTGTGCGTCGGCGAGGATGGCTGCGTCCGCGCTCACGTCATGCCCGCCGGGGCGGGAAGGTCGCGCGCCGGACCGACCTGCAGGGCATGCTCGCCCACGCGTACCGCGAGGTCGAAGTGGTCGCGCACCATGGCCAGGTCATGGTGCACCACGGCGACGGTGGCACCGCCGCCGCGCAGGGTCTCGAGTGCGTCGAGGATGGCGCGGCCGCTTGCGGCATCGACCGAGGCGAACGGCTCGTCCATCAGGAAGAGGCGCGCACGCTGGGCCAGGGCACGGGCCACGAACACCCGCTGCTGCTGGCCGCCGGAGAGCTGGCCGATCGGCCGCTCGGCGAGGTCGGCCATGCCGACGGCGGCAAGCGCGGCGCGGGCTTCCTCGCGCAGCGTTCGGCCGGACCAGCCGAACCAATGCCGGTGGCGCGCGCAGGCGCCCATCGCCGCCACGTCGAGCGCGCGGATCGGGAAGTCCCAGTCGATGCGTTCGCGCTGCGGGAGGTAGGCGACGGACGTGCGGGCATGCGCAAACGACGTCCCGAGCACGCGGATGGTGCCGGCCGCGACGGGCACCAGGCCGACGCACGCCTGCAGGAGCGTGCTCTTGCCGGCGCCGTTCGGGCCGACGATGCCGACCAGTGCCCCGGCGGGCAGGTCGAGGTTCACGCTTCGCAGGACTGGTCGGCCGCCATGCGCGACGGTCAGCCCGCGAACCGACAGGACGGCGGCTTCCGATGCGGGAGGCCTGCTCATGGCGTGGCCTCCGGGCGGGCATCGGGAGCGGCTGCGATCGAGGACGCGTCCCCGCCGAGTGCCTCGACGATGGTGCGCGCGTTGTGGAGCATCATGCCGTCCCAGCATTCCTCAGCCGTGCCGGAAGCGCCCATGGCGTCGGAGAACAGCGCACCCCCGATCCGGATCGGATGCCCGCGCAGCGAAGCCGATTCGATCAGTGCCGCGACGGCGCGGTCTGGCACGCTGGTCTCGACGAAGACCGCCGGGACCGCGCGGTCGATCAGCATGTCGGCGAGCGTCCGCATGTCGGCGAGGCCGGCCTGCGATTCGGTCGAGATTCCCTGCACGCCGCGCACCTCGATGCCGAACGCGCGGCCGAAGTACCGGAAGGCGTCGTGTGCGGTGACCATGAGCCGGGCGCGCGCGGGAACGGTGGCGACGGCGCGCTCGATCGACCTGGCGACCGCCTCGCATCGCGCGGCGAACCGATCGGCGTTCGTGCGCAGCTCGGCCGCCCGGCTGGGTCGCAGCGTGGCGAGCGACTCCGCCAGGGTCTGCGCCGCCGATGACCAGATCGCGGGGTCCATCCAGACGTGCGGGTCGGCTGCCGCATGGCCGTCGCCCTCGGCGATCAGCCGGTCCATCGGGATGGCGGTGGCGAGCTCGACGACGCGCGTGCCCCGGCGCGCGAGCTTCGGGAAGACGTCCGACATGCGTCCCTCGAGCATCAGCCCGTTGCACACCACGGCATCGGCGGACGCAAGCTGCCGGACGTCCGACACCGTCGGTCGCCAGAGGTGCGGATCGACGCCGGCGTGCATCAGGCCGTCGACCCCGAAGTCCGCGATGCCCGCGCAGACCTGGCGCGCGAGGTCCGCGCATTGCGTGGTGGTGGCGACGACGCGGATCGCGGCGCCGTCATCGGGAGCGGGGACGGCCGCGACACGCAGGGTGGTCCCCGCGAGCGCCATCGCTGCCAGGATTGCGGGGGCGAATGCCCTTGACATGGGTGTAGCCACGGCTACATCATGATAGGCATGGGCTCCACGCGTGCGAAGGCCGGTTCCGGCTCTGCGCCGGCATCCGACGGGTTCCGCAAGGTCCGCCGTGACCATGCCCGCGAGACCGCCGAGGACTACGTGGAGGCGATCGCCTCGATCGTTCACGCGCGGGGCATGTGCCGGGTGGCGGACCTTGCCCGCCTGATGCGCGTGTCGCACGTGACGGTGGTGAAGACGGTGGATCGGCTGGTGGCCGCCGGACTGGTGCGGAAGGAGCCATACGGCCCGGCGACGCTCACCCCGGCTGGCGTGCGCCTGGCGCGCGCGGCGCGGGTCCGGCACGAGCGTGTGCTGGCGTTCCTCCGCTCGATCGGGGTTCCCGAGCCGGTGGCGCGCCGCGATGCCGAGGGGCTCGAGCACCACGTGTCGCCGGAGACGATCAGTGCGATGGCGCGATTTGCGGGACGCGCGGCGTCGGTGGAGCCGCGCACGCATGGCCCTCGTGCAGGCGCGCCCTAGACTGCGCACGGCCCGAGGGGCCGTCCCGCATGGCCACGACCACGACGATCGACCGGCGCACGGTGCTTGCGGTGGCGGTGGCCGCGCTTGGCTACTTCGTCGACCTGTTCGACCTGGTGCTGTTCTCGATCCTGAGAATCCCGAGCCTGCAGGCGATCGGGATCGCCGACCCCGAGCAGCTGACGCGCGTCGGCAAGCGGCTGCTTGACATCCAGCTGACGGGGATGCTGCTCGGAGGGATTGCCTTCGGCATGCTCGGCGACCGCATGGGCCGGCTGAAGACGCTCTTCGGGTCGATCCTGCTCTACTCGGTGGCCAACATCCTGAATGCCTTCGTCACGGACGTATGGCAGTACGAGGTGCTGCGCTTCGTGGCGGGGTTCGGGCTGGCGGGCGAGCTGGGCGCCGGAATCACGCTGGTCGCCGAGCTGCTGCCGACCGCGCGACGCGGGATCGGCACCACCATCGTGGCC
>VEQS01000201.1 GCA_018883105.1 Phycisphaerales bacterium | reverse complement strand
AGGTCGTTGCGCATCAGGTCGACGATCATGTGGAGCTCGGCGGCGTCCTTCTCGCTCGCGGCGAGCGCGCCGGGCGCCTCGTGCGCGGGAAGCGTGCCCTTGACCGGCCGCGTGACGGCGCGGCCCGTGGCGCGGTCGACCTCCAGGAAGAGCTCGGGGCTCATGCTCGCCAGTGCATGCGCGGGCGCCTCGATCCACGCGCCGTAGCGGGGCCGCGCGGCGCGGAAGGCCGCACGCATGACGGCACGGCGTGCTCCCCGCCAGCGCGCGGAGAAGCGCTGCGCGACGTTCGCCTGGAAGACGTCGCCCGCATGGACGAGCGAGACGGCCTCGGCCACCATGCGCTCGAAGTCGGCGCGCGTGACGTCGGGTTCGAGGTCCGTGATGGTGGCGCCTGCCGCGGCACGCTCGCCGCGCGCGATGCGTTGCGCCAGCATCTCGGCGAGCGGCCGCGCGGCGCCGGTCGCATGCCAGCGCCCGGTCGCATGGTCGTGCTCGAGCCGAGCATCGCATCGCACGAGCGTGACGAGCGGCCAGCCGTCGTCCGGCCGACGCGCGCGCGGCAGTGCGGTGGGTTCGAACGCACCGCCGAGTTCGTAGGAGATGGCCACGCACCACGTGCCGTCCTCGCCCGCTCGGCGGATCGCGGCGAGCGCCTCGGTCGCATCGTGCAGCTCGAGCGTCTCGCCCGCGACGGCGAGCATGCTCCATCGCCCCCATGCGGGATCGGGGGCGCAGGTGACGAGCGCCGCGAGCGGCACGTCGTCCGGCCAGTGGGCGAGCGCCTCCTCCGGCGAGATGGTCCAGTCGAGCGGATGCATCCGGCGGGCCGCGGATCGTAGGTGGCGCGGGTGCGCTACCATTCTCGCCCCGCGTTTCGGCGCGGGCACGGCTTCCAGGCAGGGTTCGCGGCGCCGCGTCGGCGCCGGTGCACCACGCGCCGAGGCCTCCACCAGGACCCTGATCCATGGGCAAGCACGGCAACGTCAAGGGCGCGAAGTCATCCAAGGGCGGCAAGGCGAAGGGGGCGCCGGCGCCGAAGCAGATGGTGTTCCGCTTCGGCCGCAAGACCGACGGCGACGGCACGCAGAAGTCGCTGCTGGGCGGCAAGGGCGCGAACCTCGCTGCCATGGCGCGCATGGGCCTGCCCGTGCCCCCCGGCTTCACCATCAGCACCGAGGTGTGCACCTGGTACTACGACAACGGCCGGCGCTTCCCCGAGAAGCTCGCCAAGCAGGTGAAGGACGGGCTGCGCTCGATCGAGAAGGAGGTCGGCCGGAAGTTCGGCGACCGCCGCGACCCGCTCCTCGTCTCGGTGCGCTCCGGAGCGCGCGACTCGATGCCGGGCATGATGGACACCATCCTGAACCTGGGCCTGAACGACGTCACCGTCGAGGCCCTGAAGCGCGCCACCTCCAACGGACGCTTCGCCTGGGACTGCTACCGCCGCTTCGTGCAGATGTACGGCGACGTGGTGATGGGCGTGCAGAAGAAGCACGAGCACGACCACGAGCCGTTCGAGGAGGTGATGGACGGCCTGAAGCGCGAGATGGGCGTCACCGAGGACACGCAGCTCACCGAGGAGCACCTGAAGGAGCTGGTGCGCCGCTTCAAGGACCTGGTGAAGCGCTGGACCGGCAAGCAGTTCCCCGATGACCCGATGACCCAGCTCCATGGCGCGATCGCCGCCGTGTTCGGCAGCTGGAACAACGACCGCGCCATCGTCTACCGCAACAAGTACAAGATCCCGCACGAGTGGGGCACCGCCGTCAACGTGCAGGCGATGGTGTACGGCAACATGGGAGACGACTGCGCCACCGGCGTCGCGTTCACGCGCGACCCGGCGAGCGGCGAGAACGTCTTCTACGGCGAGTACCTGGTGAACGCGCAGGGCGAGGACGTCGTGGCCGGCGTGCGCACGCCGCTGCCCGTGGCGCAGATGGCGAAGGACAAGGTGCTCTCCAAGAGCTTCGGCCAGCTCGAGAAGGTGCGCAAGACGCTGGAGAAGCGCTTCGGCGACGTGCAGGACTTCGAGTTCACGATCGAGCGCAAGAAGCTCTGGATGCTGCAGACCCGAAACGGCAAGCGCACCGCGCTGGCCTACGTGCGCATCGCCCACGACATGGTGAAGGAGGGGCTGATGACCCCCGAGCACGCCATGAAGAGCGCCGACCCCGAGGCGATGAACCAGCTGCTGCAGCCGGTCTTCGACCGCGCGGGGTACGAGGTCGCGCGCAAGGCCGGCCGCATCATGACCAAGGGCCTGCCCGCCGGGCCAGGTGCGGCGTGCGGCGAGATCGCCTTCAGCGCCTCGCGCGCCGAGCAGCTGGCACGCCAGGGCAAGCACGTGGTGCTGGTGCGCATCGAGACGAGCCCCGAGGACCTGCGCGGCATGATCGCCGCCGACGGCATCCTCACCACCCGCGGCGGCGTCTCCAGCCACGCGGCGCTGGTCGCCCGCCAGATGGGCAAGGTGTGCGTGGCCGGCGCCGGCGAGATCGCCATCGACTACCACGCGGGCACGATGACCTGCGGCGGCCGCACGATGCGCGAGGGCGACTTCCTGTCGATCAACGGCACCACCGGCGAGGTGATCGAGGGCCAGCTGGGCACCGCCGACAGCGAGCTGAAGCAGGTGCTGGTGGCGGGTTCGCTGAAGCCGTCCGAGAGCCAGGTCTTCAAGGACTTCGACTTCGTGATGAAGCTCGCCGACCGGCACCGCCGGCTGGGCGTGCGCACCAACGCCGACACCCCGGAGCAGGTCCGCCAGGCCGTGGCGTTCGGCGCCGAGGGCATCGGCCTCTGCCGGACCGAGCACATGTTCTTCGAGGGCGACCGCATCGACGCGATGCGCGAGATGATCCTGGCGCGCGACACGGACGGGCGCAAGCGCGCGCTCGCCAAGCTGCTGCCGTACCAGCGCTCGGACTTCGAGGGGATCTTCCGCGCGCTGGAGGGCCGGCCGGCGTGCATCCGCCTGCTCGACCCGCCGCTCCACGAGTTCCTGCCCCACACCAAGGAGCAGCAGGCCGACCTCGGCCACAAGCTGCGCATCCCGGCCGAGGAGATCGAGCGCCGCGTGCACGAGCTGCACGAGTTCAACCCGATGCTCGGCTTCCGCGGCTGCCGCCTCGGCGTGGTGTTCCCCGAGATCACCGAGATGCAGGTGCGCGCGATCTTCGAGGCCGCCGCGGCCGTCGAGGCATCGGGCATGCGCACCAAGCCCGAGGTGATGGTGCCGCTCGTCGGCTTCCGCCGCGAGCTGGACCTGCAGGCCGAGCTCGTGCACCGCGTCGCCGCCGAGGTGATGGACGCCACGGGCCAGCGCTTCGAGTACCAGGTCGGCACCATGATCGAGCTGCCGCGCGCGGCGCTCGCCGCCGACCAGATCGCCGAGACCGCGCAGTTCTTCAGCTTCGGCACGAACGACCTGACGCAGACGGCCCTGGGCATGAGCCGCGACGACTCCGGCAGCTTCCTGCCGCGCTACCAGGAGATGGAGATCGCCAAGGACAACCCGTTCGCGTCGATCGACGTGGGCGGCGTCGGCCAGCTGGTCGACATGGCCTGCCAGCGCGGCCGCGCCACGCGGCCGGACATCAAGCTGGG
>VEQS01000057.1 GCA_018883105.1 Phycisphaerales bacterium | reverse complement strand
TCGATCCAGGCGGACAGGTCGCGGCCGTCGCCGGCAGGCGCGGGTGCACCGCACCACGCATCGATCGTTGCGCGCAGGTCGACGCTCCACGCCGGCGCGTCGAGCACGCGCCCGGGCGCGACGCGGCCGGGCGCCCATGCGATGAACGGCACGCGCAGGCCGCCTTCGAAGTGGCTCCCCTTTCGGCCGCGCAGGCCACCGGTCGACTCGAAGAACGCGGTGTCGACGCCGCCGACGTCATGCGTCGCGCCGTTGTCGGCGGTGACCAGGATCACCGTGTCGCGCTCGAGCCCGGCGCGACGGACGGCGTCGACGATCGCCCCGACGTCGCGGTCGAGCCGCGTGATCATCGCCGCGTAGCCCGCGCGCGGGGTCGGGTGCGGGATGTAGCCCTTCTTGCCGTCGTAGGGCGTCTCCGGAAAGGCACCCGCATATCCCGCGAGCTCGTCCGCCGGCACCTGCATCGCCAGGTGAGGCAGCGGCGTCGCGAACATCAGGAAGAACGGCCGGTCCCGGTTCGACTCGACGAAGCGCACGGTGGCATCGCGGATGACGTCGTTCGCGTACGTGGCGCCGCCAGGATCCTTCGGCGGGTTTCCCGCAAGCGTCAGCACCGTCCGGCCCTCCCAGAGCGACGGCGGATAGTGGTCGTGCGCCTTCCGCTGGCAGAGGTATCCGGTGAACGCGTCGAACCCGCAGTCAAGGGGCTCGCTGCCGGACCCCGGGCCGCCGAGTCCCCACTTGCCGAAGAGACCGGTGGCGTAGCCCGCCGACTTCAGGTCCGTGACCAGCGTCCGGGTGTCCGCGCCGATCGGCATCTGGCCCTCGGCGCCAACCTCGCGGTTGTCGCGGATGGGCGCGTGCCCGGCATGCAGCCCGCAGAGCAGCATCGCACGGCTCGGGGCGCACACCGCCGCGGCCGAGTCGAAGTGCGTCAGGCGAACGCCTTCCGCCGCGAGGGCGTCCATCCGCGGCGTGCGGATCTTGCGCTGCCCGCAGCAACCGAGCTCGCCGGCGCTCAGGTCGTCGGCGAAGACGAGGATGACGTTCGGTCGACGAAGCGCGGGCGACGCCCGTTCCGACGGGTTCGGCACCGGCTCGGGGGCGCCGCGGCACGCGGCGATCGCCGCGAGCGCCAGCCCCGCGATTGCCCGCAGTCGCCGCACGGGCCGACGCACGCCGTTACTTCTTGGCCCCGATCCGCTCCAGCACCTCCGCGTCGATCCCGAGGAACTCGCGCATGTGCTGGTCGTAGGTCTCCTGGTCCTTGTCGCGGCTGAAGTCCAGGCGCAGCTCGTTGATGACCTTGGTGCCCTGCCCGATCCAGTTCTTCCAGGTCTCGGCGCTGATGTTCTCGAAGATCCACTGGCCGATCGGGCCCTTGAAGGGCGGCGACGGCAGCTTGTTGCCCGGACGGCCGGTGCGCTGGCAGATGAACGCGCCGCTTGCCTTCAGGCGCTCGGCGGCGGCATCGACCTCGGGGGCGAGCTTCGGCGGCTCGCGGCCGACCGAGCGCAGGAGCTCGGCCATCGCGTTGCGCGGCATCAGGTCGCCCTTCTTCGCGGCCATCTCGTAGCCGCGCGCCAGGACGTCGACCGCCCGGTCGGTCCATCCCGCGCCGATCATCGCCTGCCCGGCCAGCTGGTACGCCTTGCTCATCTCGGGCACCAGCTCGATGCAGCGCTCGAAGCTGCGCGCGGCCTCGCCGTGGCGCGCGGCATCGAGATAGGCCTTCCCGAGCGAGAAGTGGGCCATCTCGTTCGTCGGGTCGGCCGACGCCATCTTCTCGAACTGCGCGATGCGGTCGGTGCCGGAGGGAACGCCTGTCGTATTCATGCGCGGATGATAGGAGCGCCGCCGACGCGCGACTCGCCCGCACCGATCGGGCGCACGACGCGCGCCCCGGCCGCCGGGCGAACCCAGTGCCGCCGGTGGTACGCCCACCACTCGACCACGAGGAGCACGAGCGCCGCGGCCAGCGCATACGGCCACAGGTCGCTGAGCGTTCCCATGCCGCCGCTTGCGGCCACGCGCTGCGTGCCCACCTCGATCTCGGGGACGGCGGCGATGTGCCCCTCGCCCGCGGCCGGGTTCACCGCGAAGGCGCGCACCTGGTCGCCGCGGTCGTCCGACCACGTGAACCGATAGGTGCCCGCGCGCGTCACGGGGCCGAACGTCACCGTGCCCTCGCGCGCCGGCACCGAGGTGCGCGTGCCGTCCGGACCGGTGACCGTGGCCTCGCGCACGCCGCCCGTCACGCGGACCGAGAGCGTCTCGCCGGGCCGGTGCTCTTCCTGCACCGCTGCCTGGTCGAGGCCGCCGAGCCACTCGACGGTGTTGGCGAGGAACGTGACGAAGCCGCGCTGGAACGGCCAGTTGGAATCGAGCGGGTCGAACGCCACCACGACCGCCGTCACCAGGCCGCGGCGCGCGACCACGGCGAGCGGCGAGTCCGGGCCCTCGACGATCGCCTCGACGTCCGAAGCCGGTGCGATGGCGGTGGCCTTCGCGACGAAGAGGTCGTCGAGGTTCACCGCGCGAAGCAATGGGTGCGACGCCTTCTGCGCACGCACCGCAAGCCCTTCCTTGGTGCCGTAGGGGTTCAGGCCCTCGACGCCCGCAGGGACACCCAGGCACAGGTAGCGCCCCGGCGGCAGCGCGGCCGGGAGCGCCGCGGGGTTCGCGACGATGACGTCGAACTGGTCGGCCTTCGCGGCGCGCTCGGCGAATTCCGCGGCGGAGAGCGTCTCGACCTTCTCGGCCGGGATGGCGCGCACGACGTTGGCGGTCGCGAAGTCGACGTTCCCGACCACGGCGATCCGCAGCCGGCGCGGCGCGGCGACCGCGATCTCCGCGCGGTTGTCCGCCGGCAACGCATCGGTGCGCGCGATCCGCACCGCCATCACCCCGGCTCGCGGCTGGACGAGCGGCGGGAACGTGAAGCGCTCGTACCCAGGCCGGTAGGCCGGGCCCTCGCCGGGCTTCGCCGCGGTCTCGGCGGCGGGGACGCGCACCGGCCTCGGCGTGACCGAGCGCACCGATCCGTCGACCACGAGCTCGAGGTCCGTCTCGACCGCCTCGGGTGCGTCGTTGCGCAGCGTGACGAAGACCTGCATCAGGCCGGGGTCGGTGGCGCTGCGCTCGGCGGCGATCCCCTCGATGCCGGCGTTCGCGGCGTCGGCCCGGCCGGTCACGTGGTAGGCGAGCGTCTCGCCGGGGCGCACCGACTCGGAGGCCAAGTCCTCGATCCGCCCGTCGGACCACAGTTCGAGGGTCGCGCCCTCGGTGGGCGTGGCCCCCTGCGATTCGGGGTCCATCACCGTCGCGAACGCCCGCGCGAGCGCGAGGGCGTCGGCGATGCGGCTCGATCCGTCGGTCTGCTCGATGCGGTCGATGGCGCGCATCAGGTCGCCGCTCGAGCGCGTGAAGGGCTGCACCACCTTCGCGCCGTCGCTGAAGGCGATGACCATCGTCTCGCCCGGCACGGAACCGAAGAGCCCGCCCGCGAAGAGCTGCTCGACGCGCGCCTTGGCCTGCTCCTTCGCCACGTCGAGCCGGGTCTTCCCGTCCGCGAGGTCGGTGGCGCCCATCGACGCGGACGCGTCGATCATGATCACCGTGCGCCCGCCCGAGGAGAGGCCGAGGTCCATGCGCGGCTGCATCAAGGCGAACGCCACGAAGGCCAGCAGCCCAAGCTGCAGGAAGAGGAGGAGGCTGGGCCGCAGCCGCTGGAACGGCGTGTTGGCGCGCATGTCCTCGACGCTGCGCTTCCAGAGGAGCGTGCTCGGGACGGCCGCCGGCTTGCGCCGCAGCTTCAGGAAGTAGAGGGCAAGCAGCAGCGGCACCAGCGCCGCCGCCGTCACGATGCCGGTGAGCGGCGTGATCCAGGTGATGGCCACGGTCGCCGGCCCGATCATCGCAGGAGCCCCCGCCGGCGCAGGTACTCGAGGAGCAGCACGTCGATGTCGGTCGAGGTGTCGACCACCATGTGCATGATGGAGCGGCGCACCGCGAAATCGCGCAGCTGCGCGCACCAGGCGCCCAGGTTCGCGCGGTACTGCTCGACGAGGCCGGGGCTTGCGGTCACCTCCGCCTCGTCGCGATCCTCGACGTCGGTGAGGCGCCAGTCGCCGGCCAGGCCGTGCGCGGTCGGGTCGATCTCCTGCGGGGCGAGGGTCTGCACGCACCAGAGGTCGTAGCCGCGGCCGGCCACGTAGCGCAGGCCCTTCTCGTAGCCGTCCTTCAGCAGGAAGTCGCTGATCACGAGCATCACGCCGCGTCCCTGGCGGGCGAGCGCGAGCGACTTCATCGATTCCTCGAACGTGCCCCGACCGCCGGGCTTGAGGTCGAGCAGCCACTTCCCCATCTCCGAGGTCCGGCGGCGCCCGCGCAGGTTGGCGAGCTTGCGCAGGCCGCCCTCCTCGCCGAAGGAGGCGAGCGTCACCCGGTTGTGGTTCACGAGGCCGATGTAGCCCAGCGCCATCGCCAGGCGCTGCGCGAACACCAGCTTGTTCGGGTCGCCCCAGTCCATCGAGGCGCTGGTGTCGATCGCGATGAGGAGCGAGAGGTCCTCCTCCTCCAGGAAGATCTTCAGGAACAGGCGGTCGAGCCGGCCGAAGATGTTCCAGTCGATGAAGCGGAGGTCGTCGCCGTGCACGTACGGCCGGAAGTCGGCGAACTCGACGCTCTGGCCGCGGCGCTTCGACCGGCGCTCGCCCTGCAGCTTGCCGCTGAAGATCTTGCGGCTGACGAGGTCAAGCCGGCCGATCCGGGCCATCAGCTCGTTGCCGAGCAGGTCGTCGACGCGCTGGGGCCGCGCGCCCTTGGGCTGGTTCTGGAAGAAGAGGCTCACGCCGCCTCCTCGGGCGCGTGGCGCGGCAGCCGCTCGATGATGCCGGCCACCACGCGGTCGGCGTCGAGCCCGTCGGCCTCGGCCTCGAAGCTCGGGATCACGCGGTGCCTCAGCGCGGCAGGGGCCACGGCATGTACGTCGCCGATCGAGACGTGGAAGCGGCCGTCGAAGAGCGCACGAACCTTCGCCGCGGTGACGATGGCCTGCGCCGCGCGCGGGCTCGCGCCCACGGCGATCTCGCGTGCGGCCCGCCCGTCCGCGTGCTCGCCGCCCGGATGGGTGGCGAGCACCAGGCGGATCACGTAGTCCTTGACCGGCGCCGCGATCACGATGCGGCGCGCCAGGCGCTGCGCCTGCACGATGCGCGCGCCATCCAGCACGGCGTCCACGGCGGGCTCGGCCGACGTGGTGGTGCGGCGCAGGATCTCCATCAGGTCGGCGCGCTCGACGTTCGGCACCGAGACCTTGAGCAGGAACCGGTCGAGCTGCGCCTCCGGAAGCGGGTAGGTGCCCTCCTGCTCGATCGGGTTCTGCGTCGCAAGCACCAGGAACGGGTCGCGCAGCCGATGCGTGTGGCCACCGACCGTCACGGCGCGTTCCTGCATGGCTTCCAGCAGCGCGGACTGGCTCTTGGGGCTCGCGCGGTTCACCTCGTCGGCCAGCAGAACCTGCGTGAAGATCGGCCCCGGGCGGAACTGCATCACGCGGTGGCCGTGGCCATCGTCCACCAGGATCTGCGTGCCCACGATGTCCGCGGGCATCAGGTCGGGCGTGAACTGGATGCGCGCGAAGTCAAGGTGCAGCGCATCGCCCAGGGTGCGCACGAGGAGCGTCTTGCCGAGGCCCGGCACGCCCTCGAGCAGCACGTGCCCGCCCGCAAAGAGCGACCAGAGCACCTGGTCCACCACCGCCTGCTGTCCGACGAGCCGCCGCCCCACCGCCTCGCGCAGCCGCTGGCCGACGGCGCGGAAGGCCGCGCAGCGCTCTTGGGCGGTGCGTTCGTCCTCGATCCCCGCGTCAAATGGCGGCATGGCCGCGATGTCCGGCGGGAGAGTCGCGCTCATGCGCCGCCTCCCGATCCGCCGGCGTCGCCCTGGTCGCGCGCACGCTGGCGTGCGGCGCGCAGCCGCGCGAGCGCGTCGGACGGTTCGCCCGATGCGGCATCCGGCGGCTTCATGGGCGTTGCCGCGGCCGAGCCGTCGCCGCGCGTCTCGGCAGCCAGGTCGCGCGCATCCATCTTCGGCGCATCGGCGGACGCCTCGAATCGCGTGGCGGCTGCGCCCGCGCCCGAAGCCATGGCCCCCGTGCCGCCGGCCGCCGCACCCGTCCGCGCACGCCGCAGCGCATCGACGCTGCCGGTGCCGCCGGACGCCGCGCCACCCGTCACGCGCTGCGCCAGCTCGCGCGCGTCGCGTGCGTCGAAGGCGATGCGCCGCCACGCCACGTCGAGCAGGATGAGGACCGCCGCCAGGATCGCCGCCAGCTCCCACAGCGCCCGTGCCGAGCGCGAGGCGCCGAGGTCGGAGCGGTCGAAGAGCTCCCACGTGGCGGCGTCCGCGAGCCGCAGCACGCGGCCGCCGGTGCGCTCGGCGATCGAGCGAAGCAGCGCGCCATTGTCGCGCGTGGCGCGGTACTCCGCCGGGTACGGCACGCTCACCGCCGCCTGCACGCTGCCCGCACGGGCCTGGCCGTCGGCACCTCCCGCGCGCGCGAAGGCGACGTTGGCGAGGTACGCGCCCTGGTCCACCGCCTCGAATTCGCCGGTGAAGCGCCCGGGCCCGACCTGGCGCAGCGCCAGGTCACGCACCTTGCCGCCCGGAGTCACCAGCCGCGCCTCGGCGCGCGTGTCGGCGGCGAACCCGCCCTGCCCCTGCTCGCGCGTCTCGACCTCGATGAACGCGCGGTCGCCGTCGACGCGGGTCGAGACGCTCACGTCCTGCGGCATCGCGGGGCGCATCACCCAGCGCACGGTCTGCTCCCAGAACGGCCGGAACCGCGCCCACGTGCTCCATGCCGCGCCCCACCGGCCGGTGACGTCGGAGGTGAACGCGACCGACCGGCCGAGGCCGTAGTTCCAGTACGCGTAGATCGGGTCATCGCCGTCCTTCGTGCGCACCGTCACCGGCGACTGCGCCAGCCCCTCGCGAGGCACGCAGAGCACGTACCCGCGCACCGGCGGCAGCGCGTCGACGCCGGCGAGCGGCCCGGTCGCACCCGCGGCGATTCGCGGCTGGAAGTCGCCCTCGACGATCAGCGAGCGCGACACCACCGTCGCCTCCTGGATGAAGATCTCCGGCAGCTTGCGCGGGTTCTCGACGCGGTAGAAGCGGCCGCCGGTCTTGGTGGCGATCGCCTGCATCTTGCGGTGGTCCTCGGGCCCGCCGTGGCCGAGGCTCGAGGAGCCGCTGCCGGCAAGCAGCACCGTGGTGACCGTCACCTTCGCGGCCTTGAAGTCGTTCAGCAGCTCGGGCGGCGGCGCGGATGGATCGCCGTCGGAAATGACGATCGCGTGCTTCTGGCCGGCGCGCACCTTCACCATCTCGTCGAGGATCATCTCCATCGGCACGGTGAAGCTCGGCATGTCGCCGACGGTCATGCGCCGGGCAGCGTCCTTGGCGCGCGACTTGTCGCCGACGATCTGCAGCGGGAAACCCCAGCCGTAGCCGTCGCGCGTGCCCTTGCCGCCGTCGAAGCCGGCGCCGCCGAGGGAGATCAGGCCCGCGTAGTCCTGGCTCGAGAGCGCGTCGATGGCGCTCGTCGCCACCTGCACGCCCCAGTAGTTGGCCTCGGGCATCTCGCAGCTGTGCATGAGGAGCGCCAGCGCCCCGCGCATGATCTGGCGCGTCTGCGGCGGGTCGAGCCGCACGGGAAGCACCTTCTCGGTCTCGGAGCCGAGCCATCCGCCGGCACCGAAGCCCTCGGGGCCTCCGAGCATCAAGAGGCCGCCGCCGAGGTCATGCACGTAGGCGTGCAGCCCACGGTCGAAGTCGTTGTCGAAGCTCCAGCGCGGCAGGTTCGCCATCACCACGGCGTCATAGCCGGACAGGAACGCGAGCCCTCGCCCCATCGCCTGGTCGGGCGTCGCGCGCTCCACCTCGATGCTCGCGTCGCGCAGCGCACGCACGAGCGCCTCGCACTCGGTGCCCCCGTCGGGCTCGATGACGAGCACCCGCCCCGTGCCGCCGACGAACACCACCGCGGCACCGGCGTTGTTCTGCGGCACGGCGTCCATCGCCGGATCCGCCGGCTCGAACGTCACGCGGAAGCGCTGCGCGCCGGTGCCGTCGGCCACCACCGGAAGCGTCACGAGCGTCGCGCCCGGGGTCACCTGGACCGGGTAGCCAAGCCCGCTGCCCTCCGGATCGAGGTCGACCGGCTCGTCGTTCTGCCAGAGCAGGAGCCGGCCGGACGCCGCCTGCTGGCTGCGCAGCGTGACGCGCAGGTCGACCGACTGTCCCTCGCGCGCCCGGGTCGGCGCGCGCAGGCCCTCGACGAGCACCTCGCGGTCGTGGCGGTACTCGAGCGGCACGACGTCGATCGGCACCCCCGCGGCCTTGGCGAGCGAGGCGGCTTCCTCGAGGCTTCCGGCCGTCTCGTTGCCGTCGGTGACGAGGAGCATGCGTGCCGTGGTGTCGCCGGGCTGCGTGGCGAGCGCCATGCGCACGCCGGCGGCGAGGTCCGTCGCCTGCAGGTCGCCCACGTGGCCAAGGAGCGACGGCTCGCCCGCATCCGCCGGCATCGAGGCGATCACCGGGTCGCGCGCCACGGTCACCGCACCCACGCGGTCCTCGGGGCGCTCCTTGCGGATCACCGCCTCGCGCACCGCACGGTCGGCGGCGGTGCGCAGCTCGAGCGGCACGCTGTCGCTTGCATCGGCCACCACGAGCACGGTCATGGCGTCCGTCTCGCGCACGATGCTCGGCCGCGCCACCGCGAAGGCGAGGAGGAGGAGCACCACGATCCGAAGCGCCAGCCCGCCCCACGCCTTCCACGGCCCGAGCACCGCCACGCTGCGCCGGGCCATCCACCAGAAGGGGATCGCCAGCAGCAGGATCGCGAGCGCGACGGGATGTTCGAGGGTCACGGTCACGGCGCGAGTTCCACGCTACTTGACCCACCGTCCGCCGTGGCCTCGGCGCGCAGCGACGCAAGCGGCGCGGCGAGCACCCGCGAGTGGCCGGAATCGAGGATGAACGCCTCGCCGCCGCGCACGCCCACCGCCCACGGGAAGCGCAGCGCGTTCTCGCCCGACGGGAGCGAACGGACGCGGTCGCCGTCAATGACGTGGAGCACCGTCGGCACCGGCGCACGGTCCACCCGGCGCGCGATGCCGAGCGACCGGCCGTCGCGCAGGTCGAGCCACTGCATCCGGTGGTTGCCGAACTCCGTCACGAGCGCCGTGCCGTCCGGCAGCACCTCCAGGCCGTACGGGTACGCAAGCTGCCCCGGCCCGCTGCCGGCCGTGCCGAAGGCCCGGACCGGCGTGCCGTCGAGCGACAGCACCTGCACGCGGTGGTTGCAGGCGTCGCAGACCACGAGCTCGGCGCCGTCCGCCGAGAAGCCGATCGACTGCGGGCGGTCGAACTCGCCCGGCGCACGGCCGTTGCGGCCGATCGCGCGCAGGAACGTGCCGTCGGTCGCGAACACCTGGATGCGGTCGTTGCCGCCGAACTCCGACACCCACAGGTTTCCGTCGGGTCCGATCTCTGCGTCGCAGGGATAGATGAACTGGCCGGGACCCGTGCCGTAGGACCCGACCCTGAGCAGTTCGGTCCCGTCGGGGGCGTAGCAGATGACGCGGTGGTAGTGCGTGTCCGCCACCCAGACGCGGCCATCGGGGCCGACGCCGAAGCCGGTCGGCTTGCCGAGCGCCTGCTCGGGCATCGTCCACTCGGAGACGTAGCGGCCCCCGGGCGTGAAGCGCTGCACGCGTGCACGCCGGTCGATCACCAGCACGCTGCCGTCGCGTGGGTCGATGTCGAGCGCGCGCGGGTACTCGAACTGGCCGCGCCCGCGACCGGCCGCGCCGAACCAGCGCGTGGCCTCGACCGCCACCGCGCCCGGCGGCAGCGCGGCCTCGCGGCAGCCGCCGACGAGCACTGGAAGTGCCGCCAGCATGACGAGGGCCGCACCGCGCAGCCGCTCGGCACGCGCCACGAGCCACGCCACCGACCCACCCGCCACGCCGGAGACCACCAGCACCGCCAGCAACCCGCCGAGCACCGTCGACGGCTGCTGGTAGTGGATCGCATTCAGGAGCGTGGATGCCGACCACGCCCAGCCCGGGGGCTCGAGCCGCGCGCTCGCGATCACCTCGCCGGCCGCCAGCGCGGTGCCGCACGCCGCCGCGGCGAGCCACGCGCCGCGCGCTTCCGGCGCAAGCGCCGCCAGCACGCCTGCCATCCCGACGCCGTCGACCGAGCGCAGGTCACGCCGCTCCGGGGATTCGCGCAGGGCCGGCATGCGCCCGAGCCACGCACCCACCACGCCGAACCGCCCGACGTGGCAGAGCGCCATGATGGCGGGCGTGTCGTAGACCAGCGGGCCGAGCACCGGTCCGTTCCATGCGGCCACCAGGCTCAGCGCGAACACCGTGGCCGGCACCGCGGCCGCGAACGTCCAGCCGCCGAGCATCACGCGCTCGGCGACGCGCGCGACGCGCGACGCGGCACCCGTGCCCTGCCCCATCGCGGCGAGCACCAGGTGCCCAACCGCCACCGCGCCGATCACGATGCCCGCCGCCGCCGCCGTCGCGAACGTGCCCACGGTGCCGCGCACCGATGTCTCCAGGAACCGGTCGAGCGAGGCGCGGCCGACGATCGCCACGGACAGCGCCGCCGCCGGCACGATGACGGTCAGCGCCACCACGGCCCACGCCGCGCGCGCCCGCGCCCATCGCCCTTCCGGCGTGCCGGCATCCCGTGGCCGGACGCGCCAGCCGGCGAGCGCCACCGATCCGATCGCCGCCACCGCGATCGCGGGCCACGCTGCGCGCAGCACCGCGCCCGCGGGCACGCCCTGCACGTCGAGCGTGCGCAGCTCGAAGCCGAAGGTGCGCACCTGCGCCAGGTCGAAGGCCACCGTGAGCCCCGACACCACGAACGCCGTGGCCGCCGCCGCCAGTGCGAGCGCCGCGCGGTCGGCGCGCCACGCGCGCACCAGCCGGTCGCCGGCACGGTCGCCGTCGACGCGTCCGAGTTCCCGCTCGAGCCGGTCCTCCGCCGGACGCGCGGCCACGATCCACGCCGCCATCGGCCATGCCCAGGACACCAGCCCGACGGCAAGCAGCGATTCGCGGAGGAACCCGGTCATGCCGTGCACCGCGCACCAGTCCCCGAGCCACGAGCCGGGCCCCGCCGACTGCCACCACGACCAGAACACCGCGTACGGCGGCAGCGCCGCCGCCATCACCGAGATCGCAAGCAACGCACGCCCGGCCTGCGCGCGGCGCACGGCGCGGCCGACCGGCCAGCCGAGCGCCGTCGCGGACAGCGCGATCGCGACGCTCCAGAGCATCGTGGTGCGCACGGTGGCCACCGCGTCGAAGGTCGCCGGCACGGGGCCGCCGCCTGCGAAAAGCCCGGCGCCCGCCGCGAACGGCCACGCGACCGCCGCCGCGAACGCCGCCGCCGCGGCCGCCACCGCCGCCACGCCCAACCCGCGCACCTAGTTCCCCTGGCCTGCCGCGCGCCGCGCGGCGAAGAATCGCTCGACCGCCGCGTCCGCGTTCGCGGCCACCGCCGCCGGTTCGACGCGCAGCGCATCCGCCACCGACAGGTCGCCCGCACCCGCCGGATGGACGAGCGGCACGTGGCGCGCCGCCACCGTGGCAAGCTGCCGCTCGGTCGCGGCGTCGAGCATGAACGCCACGAAGCGCCGCGCCTCCTCGGGGTGCGGCGCGCCGGCGACGATCGCCACGGTGTTCGGGATGACGTACGTGCCGCCACCTGCGGCCGACGGATCGGCGAAGTGCCGCGGCATGACCATCGCCACCTGCAGGCCGCGCGCCTGCGCCGCCAGGACGTCGTCGGTGTCGGTCATGCCGACATCCGCCTCGCCGCGCGCCACGGCGTCGACGACGCCCGCGTTGCCGCTCGTCAGCACCTTGGGCTCGTTCGCCGCCAGCCGCGCCACGAACTCGTCGAACGCCCCCGCCGCCGAGGCATCCCAGGCGGCCTTCATGGCGCCGAAGTGGCTGCGCGTCGTGCCGAAGCGCGGGTCGGCCATCGCGATGCGTCCCTTCCACGCCGGGTCACCCAGCGCCTGCCACGACGTGGGCGGCGCCTGCACGCGGCCGGGGTGGTGCACGATCACGCGCGCGCGCCCGGCGAAGGCAAACCACCGTCCCGCCGGATCGCGCCACTGCGTGGGCCATGACGCCACCGCCGCGGCAAGCGCCGCATCCACGGGACCGGGCTCGAGCGGCGCGGTGACGCCTTCGGCGCCGAGCGCGACGTTCGCCGCCTGCTCGTTCGACCAGAAGACGTCCGCCCGCGGGCGCGACCGCTCGGCGCGCAGCGCGTTCGCGAGCGCCGTGGTCTTGGTGGACTCGGTGTCGAACTTGGCGTCGACGCGGATCCCGGTCTCGCGCTCGAAGCGCTCAAACACCGGGCGCGCGACCTCGTCCTGGTCGGCGCTCACGTAGACGGTCACGCTCGGCGACCTGCCGCAGCCGGCAACGGCGAGCAACGGTGCGAGCAACGCCGCCGCGCACGCGGCACGGGCCGCCCGGCCCACGCGGTCACCTGGCATTCGGAGGGGCCGGCGCGGGCGGTGCGGACGGGGCCGCGGCACCGGGCGCGGCGGGCTTGACGCCCTTCTCCGCGAACTTCTGCCGCAGCTCGCCGAAGTAGCGCTTGTGCACCTCGCGCAGGTGCGCGGGCACGGGATCGTCCTCGGAGCCGCGCTCGTATCCGGTGGCGATGGTGCCCGCCACCTCCTCGAGCGCGACGCGGCTCTCGCCGACCGGCGCCTGGCCGGCCACCAGCTGGCGCGCGATCACGTCGCCCTCGCCGCGGGCGCCCTTCTGCTTCTGGAACTTCGTGCCGAAGGCGGTCTCGCGCATGGAGCGGTCGCCGCCGGAGGCCTGCGCGCGCCCGCCGCCCGTGCCTTCCTTCTTGCCGCCCTTGCCGCCGGACGCGCCGTCGCCCTCGGCGCTGGCGCGCAGCGCGCTGTCGGCCTCCGACTCGCTCATGCCGTCGCCACCGCCCTGGCACTGGCTCTTCGCATCCTCGGCGGCCATCGCCATCTGGCGCTCGGACTCCGCATCGCTGAGCATCTGCGACATGCTGGAGCTGCCGTCCTGCGACTCGGACTGCTGGCCCGAGGCCTGCTCGCTCCCGGACTGGCCCTGCGACTGCTGCGACTGCGACTGCTGCCCCTGGGACTGCCCCGGGTTGCGGCACTCCGAGGCGCTCTTCTGCATCTCCTGGCTCATCTGCGCGAGCTTCGATTGCGCGCCCTGCATCGACTCCGCCATCTTCTGGAGCGCCTCGCGCTGCGACTGGTTGAGCTGCGAGGCCTGCTTCATGGCCTCCTGCAGGGCGGCCGGGTTGTTCGCAAGCGACGGGTCCATGCCCGCCTGCTTCAGCGCCTCCGCGAGCTTGGCGGGATCCTTCGAGAGCGCATCGAGCTGCTTGGCCGTGTCCTCGAGTGCCTTGGCAAGCTGCTCACGCTCCTCCGTCGAGAGGCCGCTGTCCTTCGCCGCCTGCTTCTGGAGCGACTGGAGCGCCTCCTTGGCGGCCGCGAAGTCGCCCTGCTTCAGCGCCTCCGCCAGGTCGCGCGCGGCGTTCGAGTCCTTCGGCAGCTCGAGCTTCGCCAGGGCATCCTGCAACGCCTTGGATTCCTTCGACTCGCGCGAGTCGGACACCTCGTCGAGCCGCGCCTGCAGCTCGGCCATGCGCTTCATGGCCTCGCGCGCGGCCTGCTCGGGCGTGCGCACCGGCCCGGTCGCGCCTTCGTCGATCGCCCTGCGCGCCGCGTCGAGCTCGGCGTCGAGCTTGGCGGCCAGTTCCGGCGACTGCTCGATCTGCTTCACCACGTCCTCGAGGCGCTTCTCCTCGGGGGTGGGCACGCGCTCGGCCGCCGCCGTCCGCGCGTCGGCATCCTCGGCGCGCGCCGACTCGAGCTGCGGCACGGTGGCCCACAGGACCACCGCCGCCGCGAGCACCGCCGGCCCAGCCCACCAGCGGGCGGGCGCGGTCACCGGAAACGCCTCGCGCACGCGCGAGGCCACGTCGGGCTCGGAGGCATGCCGGACGGCGTCCGCGATCGCGGCGCGCGCGAACGGGTCGGCCGCCGCGGACGCGTCGGCCTCGAGTGCAAGCGCCGTCGAGAAGCGCTCTCCCGAGCGCACGCGCGCATCGACCTCGATCGCCACCGCATCGTCGGTCGGGCGCACGGCGCGCGCGCGCCACCAGCCATGGGCCGCCGCCGCCGCCGCGGCCGCCAGCACGGCCAGCGCCAACCACGCGCTGCTGCGGCTCGGCACGCCGATCGCGGACGACGCACCGAGCAGCCGCCGCTCGAGAACCAGCAGGCACACCAGCGCCGCCGTGAACGGAAGCGCCGCCAGCGCCGCCGACAGCAGCGCCTGCAGGTGCATGCGGAACCGCGCGTGACGGACGAACGACCGGATTCGATCCAAGGCGATCCTCGTTGAAAAGTCTAGCCGTCGATGCCATCCGTATGATCGCGGGCCATGCGAATCGCCCCGATCGCCGCCGTCGCCGCCCTGCTCACCTCCGCCACGGTCCCTGCGGGTGCCCCCGTCGTGCCGCAGGCCGCCGACCAGTCGGCCGCCGACCTGCGCCAGGAAATCGACCGGCTGCGCCGCCAGCTCGCCGACAGCCAGGCCGAGCTCGACGCGGCCAAGGCACGGATCAAGGAACTCGAGGCCAAGCTCGCCGCCGCCGCCTCGGGCGGCGCACGTGGGGGCGAGATCCCCGCCCCGCCGCCGCCCCCGGTGCCGGCGGATCCGTCGATCGGGCCGGGAGGACTGCTGGCGTCGCTGCAGGCGGACTACCTCGCCGCATTCCCCGATGACCCGCCGTCGAGGTCGGCGCAGCGGCTGTTTGAGCAGCACCTGCAGGCCCTCCGCGCATTCGCCACGCGCGCCAACCGTGACTACGTCCGCCAGGTGACGTGGAACGGGCAGCTCGACCCCACGATCCCCGTCCGCGCGAACGGCCGGCAGGTGGGGTTCACCGTCGTCTTCAGGAACGGCGCGCGGGAGTTCCGCGTCCCGGCGACCGTGTCGCAGGGCACGTTCGAGCGCATCGTCGCCAACGGCCAGCCGACCCAGGGGCCGATCGCCGTCACCGCCGTCGTCACGCCCCGCGTGCGCGTGAACGCCGACCGCCCCGACCGCGGCGCCTTCGAGTCGATCCCGATGGTGGCTCCCTACGTCGAGTTCCTCTATGACCTCGACGTGAAGTCGGTGGTGCCTGCACCGCCCGCTGACGCCACCGTTCCGGCGAATCCCGGAGCCCCGGCCGGCAACGCCCCCGTGCCATGAGCGCCGCGCCCGACGAGCCCGGCGCGACCGTGCGCATCCCGCTCACCCAGCTGCAGCGAGGGCAGAGGGCGATCGTGCACTGCGCCGACATCGCCGACCTCCCCGAGGGCGACCGTTGCCTGCTGCATGCGATGGGCATGCACCACGAATGCCAGATCCGCGTCTGCAGCCCAGGCACGCCGTGCATCGTGCAGATCGACTCCACGCGGCTCGGGATCTCCGCCGACGTCGCGCGCCGCATCCTGGTGACCCCGATCGACGACACGGGCGCGGCGCGATGACCCCGGCGGGCGGCGACGAGCGGCCG
>VEQS01000056.1 GCA_018883105.1 Phycisphaerales bacterium | reverse complement strand
CTCCGACACGTGCGACGGCGGCGGGTCGACGGACCCGGCGATGAAGCCAGGACCTCGAAGAAGTCCATGCACTGGAGACCCCGGTCCAGACGCGTAGTATCGTCCATCCCCGGCCAGCATCGACGGCGGTTTTCAGGCGTTTTTTCGGCATTTCTTGCCGTCGCCCCCGCTGCCGGCCGCCGGCCGCCGACACCCCTGCAGACCGCCGTGACGCACCCCGCGACCACCGACCCCGGATCGAACGTCCGGAATCCGCCTGCCCTGGAGATTGCGGTGGCCGCCCTCTGGCGCGCCACCGACGCGGGCACCGAGGTCCTGATCGCCCGCAGGCCGGCGTCGGCCATCCGGGGCGGTCTCTGGGAGCTCCCCGGAGGCAAGGCCGAGCCGGGCGAGACGCCCGCCGTCGCGGCCGCGCGGGAACTGGCCGAGGAAACCGGGGTCACGGTCGCCGCCGCGGACGGAGTCACGCTCGGCCGCGAGGAACAGCACGACCCCCACCTGGCGGCCGAGCGCTCGATCGTCCTGACGCTGGTCGCGTTCGAGGCCCCGCCCGGCGCGGAGCCGCGCGCCCTCGGCTCGGACGACTGCCGATGGGAACGCATCGACCGGCTGGGCGACTACGAGTGGCCCGCCGCCAACCGACGGCTGAATGCCCTGCTCCCCGGGCTGGGCCGGGCCGCCGCCCCCACGGCGGGCTAGCGGCCGTCCTTCACGCCCTCGGGGGTCGCGACGGGTCGCGGGGCCGGCGCGTCCGGGGCCTCGGCAGGCATCGCCTCCACGTGCCGCCGCGCGGCCTCGGCGCGCTCCATGAGCCCGGCGTTCGCGTCCGAGTCCGGGACCAGGATGAAGTGCCACCGCTCGAGCCGCTGCAGCCTCATCGGGGCAAGCTCGGCCACGAGGTCCGCGCCCACGAAGTCCCACACCGGCATGTCCGTCGTGCCGCTGCCCGCCACCGACTCGTAGCCCTGCAGGCGGAGCCGGACGTCGTAGGTGCCGTCGAAGGTGAACTGGACGCGCGCGGGCGTGCGCCCGATCTCCCGGCCGTTGAGGGTGAGCACCGCGCCCGGCGGCTCGGAGGTGATCTCGATCTCGCGCCGCACGCAGCCGGACGCGCAAGCCGCGGCGAGCGCGAGCGCCGCGAGGCCGACGGTCCGGGGTTGCACGGCGCGGTCTCGCATGGCGGTCGCGGCGAGTGTAATACACTCCCCGGATGCCGCTCCTCGAGGTCGAAGGGCTCGTCAAGAGCTACAACGGTCGGCGCGTCGTGGACGGCGTGGGCTTCACCGTCAACGAGGGCGAGATCGTCGGGCTGCTCGGCCGCAACGGCGCGGGCAAGACCACGAGCTTCCGCATGACCATCGGGATGATCACCCCGGAGGCCGGCAAGGTCTCGTTCTCGGGAAGCGACGTCACCATGCTGCCGATGTACCGGCATGCGCTGGCGGGCATGGGCTACCTGGCGCAGGAACCCTCGGTGTTCCAGCGCCTGACCTGCGAGGACAACCTGCTGGCGGTGCTCGAGCTGCAGCCCATCTCGAAGGCCGAGCGGAAGATGCGGGCCCGGCAGCTCCTGGAGCAGTTCCACCTCGAGCACAAGGCGGGCGAGGAGGCGCGCACCTGCTCGGGCGGCGAGCGCCGGCGCCTGGAGATCGCGCGCGCGCTGGTCAACCGGCCGCGCATCCTGATGCTCGACGAGCCGTTCGCCGCCGTCGACCCGCACACCGTCGAGGACCTGCAGAAGGAGGTGCGCACGCTCACCTCCACCGGCATTGCCGTCCTGGTCACCGACCACAACGTGCAGCAGACGCTGCGCATCTGCGACCGCGCGTACATCATCCACGAGGGGCGCAACCTCCGGGACGGCCATCCGCGCGACATCATCAACGACCCCGAGGTGCGAAACGCGTACCTCGCGAGCACGTTCCGCGGGGACGAGTTCGACTGACACGCGTTCAGCGCGCGCCCGGCGCGCCCGCGCCGGCGCGGGCCGCGCGCACGCGCTTCACCGCGTACGGGGTGGCCTCGAGCACCTCGAACACCACCCCGGAGTCCTCGAGCCGGTCGCCCGCGCGCGGGATGTGCCCCAGCCGCGCCAGCAGCAGCCCGGCCACCGTCTCGAATCCCTCGTCCTCGGGGAACTCGGTGCCCATGGCGGCGTTGAGCTCGGCGATGGGCGCCCGGCCGCTGGCCTCGAACGCGCCGTCGCCGGCGGCGTGCACCGAGGGGTGCGAGTCGGAGGCCGGCTCGTGCTCGTCGCGGATCTCGCCCACCAGCTCCTCGATCACGTCCTCGATGGTGACGATGCCGGCCGTGCCGCCGAACTCGTCGACGACGACGGCGAAGTGCACCTTCGCATGCTGGAAGTCCCGCAGCATCTCCTGCAGCGGCTTCGACTCGGGCACGCGGATCGGCTCGCGCAGCAGCGGGCGCAGCTGGAACCCCTCGCGGGACCGGCCCAGGAAGCGGACCAGGTCCTTGACGTAGAGGATGCCCTCGACGTGGTCGAGGCTGCCGCGCCAGACCGGGATGCGCGAGTGGCCGCTCGCGACCGCCATCTCGCGGATCACGTCGAGGTCGTCGGTGTAGGAAAGGCCCTCGATCCGCGGGCGCGGGGTCATCACGGCGCCCACCGTGATGTCGGCGAACTCGACGGCGTTCTCGAGGATCTCGGCCGCGTGCTCGTCGATCAGGCCCTGGCGCTGCGTGTCTTCGATGGCGCTCACGAGCTCGGCCTCGCCGCGCACGGCGGCGTCGGGCGCGCCGACCGACGACCCGATCATCGCATCCACCTTGCGCGCCACCGCCCGCAGCGGCAGCAGGCACACGTCGACGATGCGCAGCGGGAGGAGGAACGACGCGATCACCTTGGCCGGCGCGTGGCGGCCGAGCGCCCCCGCGGCGACCGACGTGAACGCCCAGAGGAGCGCCACCGCGACGGCCCATGCGGCGACCAGGCGCTCGACGGTGAGCGGCTCCTCGAAGCCCGCGAAGGCCGCGAGCAGCAGTCCTGCGAAGCCGATGCGGCAGGCCGTGCGCGCCAGCGACACCGCCCATTCCACCTGGTCGAGCCGGCCGAGCATCCAGCGACCTGCGTCCAGGCGGCCGCGGGCCTCGAGCTCGCGCTCGAGCGCCGACTCGCTGACCCCGAGGATCGAGCGGCTGAGCGCCGCGAACATGCCGGCGGCCACGAGAATCAGGGCCGCAAGGCCGAGGACCAGCGGGATCATGGCGCCGCCTCCCCGGCCTCGAACAGCCGCCCGAAGCCGGCCGCCTCCAGGATGCGGTCCTCCTCGGCGTGCATGCGGCGGTACGAGGCCTCGTCGCGGTCGTCGTGCCCGCAGGCGTGGAGCAGCGCGTGCAGCGCGTAGAGCAGCAGCTCGCCGCGCGCCCCGTGCGGGGCGCCGGCGCCGCGGCGCATGGCCTCGTCGACGCACACGGCGATGTCCGCGTCCACCGGCGCGCCCGGTGCGTTCTGGGCGAAGGTCAGCACGTCGGTCGTCGAGTCGAGGCCCATGTGGCGCGCGTGCAGGGCCTGCATGCGCGCGTCCCGCACCACCTCCACCGCGGCGCGGGAGACGGGCGTGCCGAGGGCCGGGAGCAGCGCATCGATCGAGGCGGCCAGCCACGCACGGTCCGCCGCCGGCAGCGCCGACAGCCCCTCGCCTCCGAGCTCGACCCGCGTGCCATCCCTGCCAGTGCCCACCCGCTCAGCGTCCCGCCGCCGACACGTAGACCGGCACGAAGCGCGGCGACACGCGCTTCTCGAACTCGGGCCGGAACTTGTTGACGATGGTGCGGATGGCCCAGTTGTTCCCGTCGGCGAGGCCGCAGATGGTGGTGCCGGGCGTGAGGCCCATGCTGCCGGCGATCTCCAGCAGCATGTCGAGGTCCTGCGTGGTGCCGGCACCCTTCTCGATGCGGGTGAGCAGCTTGAGCAGCCAGCCGCTCCCCTCGCGGCACGGCGTGCACTGGCCGCAGCTCTCGTTCTTGAAGAAGCGGCTGACGTTGCGCGCCACGGCCACCATGTCGGTGTCCTCGTCGAAGACGGTCGGGCACGCGGTGCCCAGGCCGAGCACGTCGTACTTGCGGCCGATGTCGAAGTCCATGGGCGCATCGAACTGGTCGGTGCCCAGCACGCCCATCGACACGCCGCCCGCGATGGCCGCCTTGAACTTCTTGCCGTTTCGCATGCCGCCGCAGTGCTTCTCGACCAGCATGCGCAGCGGGATGCCGAGCTCGAGCTCGTAGACGTTCGGGCGGTTCACGTGGCCGCTCACGCCCATCAGCTTGGTGCCGTAGCTGGGCATGCCGCCGATCGTGCTCTCGACGCCGAGCTTCTTCCACCAGTCGAGGCCGTTCTCCACGACGTGCACCGCCGCGGCCAGGGTCTCGACGTTGTTGATCAGGGTCGGCCGGCCGAACAGGCCCTTGACCGCCGGGAACGGAGGCTTGACGCGCGGCCAGCCGCGCTTGCCCTCGACCGCCTCCAGGAGCGCCGTCTCCTCGCCGCAGATGTACGCACCGGCCGAACGGTGCAGGACGACCTCGGCAGGCAGCTTGCCCGCGCCGCGCATCAGGCCCGCGGAACCGAACACGCCGTTGGCGTAGGCCTCCTCGAGCGCCTTCTGGAACACCTTCGCCTGGTGGTGGTACTCCCCGCGGATGAAGAAGTACGCCGTGTGCAGCTGGCAGGCGTGCATCGCGATTGCGATGCCCTCGAGCACCTGGTGCGGGTCGAAGTCGACCAGCAGCCGGTCCTTGAAGGTGCCGGGCTCGGCCTCGTCGCAGTTGATGGCGAGGTAGCGCGGGCCGCCGTCCGGGGGCGGCATGAAGCCCCACTTGAGGCCGGCCGGGAAGCCGGCTCCGCCGCGGCCGCGGACCACGGCGCCCTTGACCAGCTCGACCACCTCGGACGGCTGCATGGACAGCGCCTTGCGGAGGGCCTGGTAGCCGCCGGTGGCGACGTACTGCTCGTACGACACGGTGGCGCGGCGGGCGCGGTCCTCGGGGATGCGCTTGGTGAGGGCGGGCGCGGGCTTGAAGTCAGGGGCGGTCGGCATCGTGTTGCTCGTTGCTCTTCTCGGGAGGCGTGGCGCCCGGGGGCAGCACCACTTCCTCGATCACGGTCCTTCGGAGCGTCACCCCGTCGGGGCGCGTCTCCTCGGTGGTTTCCTGGCGCACCTCCACCGCGGCGGGCCCGCCGGCGGGGGTGCGGATCGCGTCGACGATGTGTCCGAGGAACGCGCCGATGCTCCGGGCGAGCGGCGGGTCCTCGCGGCCGTCGGCGCTCAGTGGTGGCCTCCGTGGGCGGGGGCGGTGCGCGCCTGGTCGATGAGCCGGTCGAGCGACTCCACCGTCAGGTTCTCGTGCAGGGTCTCGTTGAGGAGCGCCACGGGCGCGGTGTCGCAGCTGCCGAGGCACTCCATGGAGATGAGCGTGAACGTCCCGTCGTCGGTGGTCTCGCCGACGCCGATCCCCAGGCGCTCGGCCGCGCGGTCGAGGAGCGCGCGGCTCCCGCAGCCGCACTGCTCGCAGGCGATCGAGTGGCACACGCCGATCGTGACCACGCCGCGCTGCTCCACCGTGAACTCGTCGTAGAAGCTCACCGTGTCCAGCACGTCCGAGGGGCTGATCCCGAGGAACTGCGCCACCTCCAGCTGCGCCTGGTACGGCACGTGGCGGTAGGCATGCTGGACGTCGTGCAGCACGGGCATCAGCGCGCCCAGGCGCGTCGCGTACTTCGGCAGGACCTCGTCGGTCCAGCGCCTGCGCATCGCTTCGGTCACGTACGGCTCCGCGCGCCGCGCGATCTGCATGGTTCCGGAGGGCTTGGTGGGCCAGGCCATGGTGGGTGGGGTCTCTCGGGGGCGGTTGCGGGGGCGGCGCCGCTCAGCGGTCGAGCTCGGCGGCGATGACGTTGATGGATCCGATGACGGCGATGGCGTCGGACACGAGGTGGCCCTCGCAGAGCTTGGGCATCACCGAGTAGTTCATGAAGCACGGCGGGCGGGTGCGCACGCGCCAGGGGTACTTGGTGCCGTCGCCGACCAGGTAGTAGCCCAGCTCGCCGTTGGGGCTCTCGAAGGCGAAGTAGCCCTCGCCGATCGGCACCTTCCATCCCTTGTTCCACATCATGAGCTCGAAGTTCTCGATCACGCCCTCGATCGAGCCGTAGATGTTGGCCTTCCCGGGCTGGGTGACCTTGGCCGCGTCGACCGGGTTGAACGGGCCGGCGGGGATGCGGTCGATCAGCTGGTTGATGATGCGCGCGGACTGCTTGATCTCCTCGACGCGCACGAGGTAGCGCGCGAAGCAGTCGCCGGTCTGGCACACGACGACGTCGAACTTCGGCGCCTCGGCGCCCTCGCCGTCCCAGTTGTCGGCGTAGCAGAGGACCGGCTCGTCCTTGCGCAGGTCGCGGCGCACGCCGGCCGAGCGCGCCATCGGGCCGGTGAGGCCCCAGGCCAGCGCGTCCTGGCGGCTGATCTGGCCCACGCCCTCCAGGCGGTCGATGAAGATGCGGTTGCGGGACAGGAGGTTCTCCATGTCCTTCACCGCGCGGGGCAGGCGCTCGTTGACGAAGTGCTTCACCATCCGCACGAACGTCTCGTCGTCCGGCAGGTCGCGCCAGGCGCCGCCCACGCGGGTCCAGTCGGGGTGGAAGCGCTGGCCGCTCACGTACTCGACGATGTCGTAGATGAACTCGCGCTCGTTGAAGCCGTAGAGGAAGCCGGTGAAGCCGCCGAGGTCGAGCGCCGCGGCGCCGACGCACAGCAGGTGGTTCTGGATGCGGCCGAGCTCGGCCATGATCGTGCGCACCGCCTTGCAGCGCGGCGTGGCCTCGATGCCGAAGAACCGCTCCACCCCGGTGTGGAAGGCGATGTCGTTGACGATCGGCGAGATGTAGTCCATCCGGCTGATCGTGCAGACGTACTGGTTGTAGTCGTGGTGCTCGCCGAGCTTCTCGAAGCCGGAGTGCAGGTAGCCGATGTGCGGGGTGACGCGGGCCACGCGCTCGCCGTCGAGCTCCATCACCAGCCGCAGCGTGGTGTGGGTGGCCGGGTGCTGGGGCCCGATGTTCAGGATCCAGCGGTCCGGCACCTGCGCGTGGTCGCGCAGGTAGTCGGGGGAATCGGAGTCGATGGTGATCTTGCCGGCGCCGCCCGGGCGGCGGGCATGCGACTGCTCCTCGACTTCGAGACCGTATCCGTGGTCGGGCTGGAGGGTGTACGGCATGGGGCAATAAGTATAGGAGCCGGGACGCCCCCCGGCAGGCCGCGGGTCCCGCTCAGGCGCGGAAGATCGCGCCCATCCGCTTGCCGATCAGGGCGCTGGCACCCAGCAGGGTCACCGCCAGGAGCGCCATGGCCCAGACGCCCATGGCGCTGGCGATGCCGGGCCCGTCGCCGAGCCGCTCGAAGAGCGCGTAGATCGCCTTGGTGACCGGGTAGTGCGCCTCGCGCTGGGCCAGGAGAAGGCTGTCGCTCACCTCGAGCATGCTGAAGCTGAAGGCAAGCAGCGCCCCCGCCACCAGGTTCGCCGCGATGAGCGGGATCACGATCCGCCACTGCACGCGCCAGCGGGATGCCCCGGTGATGCGGCCGGCATCCTCGAGCTCGGCGCTGGTCTGCTGCAGCCCCGCCACCGCGCTGCGCACCACGTAGGGCATGCGCCGCACCGCATAGGCCACCACCAGGAACGGGAACGGGTTCGGCTCGGCGCCGATGATGCTCGCGAACGCCCCGAGCGGCGCATCCGGGCCGCCGAAGGGCCACTCCAGGCTCACCGCCACGAAGCCGAAGGCGAGGACGAGGCCCGGAACGGCGAGCGGCAGCATGACGAGCGCATCGAGGAGCCACGCCGCGCGCAGGTTCGCGCGCGCGAGGAGCCGCGCCGAGGCGAAGCCGACGACCAGCGCGCAGGCGACCGCCATGAGGCTGAGGACGAGCGAGTTGCGGATGCTGCCGGCCGCGAGCGGGTGCGTGAGCGCCTGCAGGTAGTGGTCGGTGGTGAATGCCCGCGGCAGGATCGATCCGTACCACTGCCCGGGTTCCGCGAGGCTCGCGAGCACCACCCCGATCGCCGGCAGCGCCGCGAAGAGCGCGGTGCCCCCGAAGAGCGCGACCGCGCCGGCGGCGCCCCATCCGCGCAGGCGCAGTTCCTCGCGGCGGATCGAGGCCTTTGACTGCATCGCATGCGCGCCGCGGCCGAGGGTGAACTTCCCCAGCAGGTAGAAGGCCACGCTGCAGGCGAGCATGACGACCACCAGCGCGTACGGGCGCCGGCTCGCCTCCACCTCCTTGATGCCGTTGAAGATCTGGACGCTGGTCACGTCGTAGAACTCGAACATGAGCGGCGTGCCCAGCTCGGTGAAGCTCCAGATGAAGACGATGGTTGCGCCGGCGAACACGCCCGGGCGCACGAGCGGCAGCGTGATGCGCCGGAAGCGCGTCCACGCGGAGGCCCCCATGCACTGCCCCGCCTCCTCGAGCGCGGGATCGAGGTTGGCCAGCGACGCCACCACGTTCAGGTACATGATGGGAAAGAGCGAGATCGCCTCCATCGCGGCGACCGCCACGATGCCGCCACCCGAGAGCCAGTCGACGTCGAGCCCCAGGGCGGCGTTCAGCGCGCCGGCGCGCCCCAGCAGGTGGCGCACCCCGATCGCGCCCACGAAGGGAGGCAGCACCAGGGGCAGCAGCAGCAGGCCGCCGAGGATGGTCTTCCCCGGGAACGAGCAGCGCGCGCCCACGAGGGCAAGCGGCAGCGCGAGCGCCAGGGCGATCGACGTGGTGAGCGCGGCGATCAGCGCGGCGTTCGCCAGGCCACGCTGCGTCGCCGGGTCGCCCAGCGCGGAGAACAGGTGCCGAAGCGTGAAACCCCCGTCCTCCGTGCGGAAGGCACCGCCCACGGCCAGGCCGATCGGATAGACGAGCGCGGCGCCGAGCACCGCCACGATGGCGACGAGCAGGAGGGTCTGGCGCCACGTGGACCGCACGTGGCGCAGAGTCTAGTCAGGTCACGTCCAGGAGCCGAGGAGGATGCCGAGGTCGTTGCCGTCCACGTTGCCGTCGAGGTTCAGGTCGGCCGGTCCGGTGCCCGGTCCCCAGGCGCCGAGCATGATCCCCAGGTCGTCGCCGTTCACCACGCCGTCGCCGTTCAGGTCGCCGGGCACGGCGCGCAGGTCGACGATGCCCGCGACGGCGAGGAAGCTCAGCGCCGAGGACGCGGTCGCCTCGCGCACCACGCTCACCACGTAGCTGCCGGGGGCGAGCCCGCGCACGAAGAGGTGCTCGACGTTGTCGACCGCGCTCGAGCTGACGACGTTGCCTGACTCGAACCGGCCGACGCCGGCGTCGCCGGTGAGCGGCAGCACGGACTCGCCCTCGATCCGCTGCAGCCGCAGGGTGACGTTGGCGATCACGGGCGCGGTGGCCGACGAGAACGCGTTGGTGGCGAGGTTGCGCGTCCACGTCGCCACGATGCTGACGTCCCCGGCCGCGGGAAGGTCGAGCCGGTAGTGGAACTGCTGGATCGCGGCGGAGGACTGCAGGACCTCGACGTCCCACAGCGCCACCCGCGGGGCGGGCGGCTCGAGCGCGGCGTCGTCGGCCGTCGCGAGCGACTGCACCTCGTCGGCGGTGATGATGCGGTGGGCACGGTCGATGTTCACCGTGCCGCAGCCGAACACCGGGTCGAGCGGCCGGGCGGTGATGCCGCGGCCGGCGCCCGAGGCGGGCGCGTTGTTGGTCCAGGTTGGTCCGTGGGTGGCGCCGGCAAGGAGCGCCGCCTTGATGGCCACGCCGCGCGCGCGGTTGACGTTCTGGCTGTAGGGCGCGGTGGCGGCGGCCTGGTAGAGGAGCGCCGCCGCGGCGCTCACCACGGGCGTCGAGAAGCTCGTGAACTGCCCGGGCGCGACGAGCTCGGGCTTCATGCGCCCCGCCCCGTCGACCGAGGCCGGCGTGTTGCCCGCGCTGTGCTGGCCGTCGGTCCGCCCGACGGCGATCGAGTTGTAGCCGCAGGCAAGGAGCGGCTGCATCGTGCTGCCGGCGCCGTTGTTCTCGCCGACCACGAAGAGCGTGTTGTCGCGGTGCATGGCGAAGTCGGCGCGTCGCAGCGCCTCGCTGTCGAACACGCCCTGCGCGATCGCGCCGATCCAGCTGTGGTTGAAGACGCGCGCGCGGTCGAGCGAGCTTGGGCCCGGCGGGACGCTCGGCGGAAGCGCGAAGCCGCCGCCGAGCTGGAGGTAGTTCGACTGCAGGAAGCCGTTGGCGTCGTAGACGTGCACCTGCGTGATGCCGGGCGCGATGCTGGTGCCGATGCCGTAGAAGCTCCTGGCCACCTCGGTGCCGTGCCAGCTGACGGTCATGCCGGAGACCGCCTGGTTGAAGGTCTTCCCCGCGAACGCCGCAAGCGCGCCGTCCGGCAGCACCTTGAGCGCGCCCGCCTGCTCCGACGCCTCGCACTGCACGACGCGCACGCCGGCGCCGGTCGGGGCCGCGGCACCCAGGCGCGCGATGAGCTCCTCGTGGCCGATCTCGTCGGCGCGCGCGAACGGGGACGCCACCACCGCTGCCATGCAGGCGATGAGGCTGGTCTGCACCTGTCGTGGGGCGCTCACGGGGCGGGCGGTCCCTTCGGGGCGAACGATCCGGGCGGGGAACGCGCCGCCGAGGCGCGCTCCGCACGGACACAGTGTTGTCACTGTCGGACGCACGGGCAAGCCGAAAGTTCGCGCGATTCCCGCGTTCCGGGGCCAAGGTCCGGAATGCACGTAGCCTGCGCCCTCCCATGGCCCTCCCGACGGTCATCCAGACCGAGCACCTGTCCCCCGCGGCGTCGGCATGGCTCGGGGAACGCGCCCGGCTGGTGGTCGGGCCGGTGGGGTCCGGCGCCTTCGAAGCCGCCGCCCCCGAGGCGGCTGGGCTCGTGGTCCGGACCTACACACGGGTGGACGACGCCCTGCTCGACCGCCTGCCGCACCTGCGCGCCGTTGGCCGCGCCGGGGTCGGCCTGGACAACGTGGACGTCGAGGCCTGCCGCCGGCGTGGCATCGCCTGCTTCAACACCCCGGACGCCAATACGCAGGCCGTGGTCGAGTACGTCACCTGCTTCCTGTGCGACGCGCTGCGGCCGCGGCTCTTCCTCACCGAGCCGGTCTCCCGGGCGCGCTGGGACGAGATCCGCCAGGAGGTGGTCGGCCGCCGGCAGATGAGCGAGCTGTCGCTGGGCATCCTCGGGACCGGACGCATCGGCCGCCGCGTGGCCGAGGTCGCGCGCGCGATCGGGTTCACGGTGCGCTGCTCCGACCTCCTGGACATTCCGGAGCGCGACCGGCACGGCGCCGCGCAGGTCGATGCCCCGACGCTCTTCGCCGAGAGCGACGTGATCACGGTGCACGTCGATGGCCGCGCGTCGAACGCCGGGTTCGTGGGAGCCTCGCTCATCGGCCGGATGCGCCCGGAGGCGGTGTTCATCAACACGAGCCGGGGGTTCGTGGTCGACCACGCCGCGCTTGCCGCGTGGCTGGCGGGACATCCCGGCGCGCAGGCGCTCCTCGACGTCCATGACCCGGAGCCGTTCGATGCGTCGAACCCGCTGCTTGGGCTGCCGAATGCGCACCTGGCACCGCACCTGGCGAGCCGCACCGACGCCGCGATGGAGGCGATGAGCTGGGTGGTGCGCGACGTGTGGGAGGCGATCCGCCCGCGGTGACGCGGGGCGGATCCGGCGCGCGGGGCGCGCCGGGGGCATTCCTATACTTTGCGGACCATGTTCGACATCGTCTCCGTCCAGGCGCGGCAGGTCCTCGATTCACGCGGCAACCCGACCCTCGAGTGCGAGGTGGGGCTCTCCGGCGGCGCCGGCGGGCGGGCGATGGTGCCGAGCGGCGCCTCGACCGGCGAGCACGAGGCCGTCGAGCTGCGCGACGGCGACCGGAAGCGTTGGCTCGGCAAGGGCGTCGGCAAGGCCGTCGCCAACCTGAACGGCCGCATCGCGCCGGCCATCCTGGGGATGGACGCGCGCGACCAGGCGGCCATCGACCGCACGATGCTCGAGCTCGACGGCACGCGCAACAAGGCGAAGCTCGGCGCCAACGCGATCCTCGGCGCCAGCATGGCGGTGGCGCACGCCGCCGCCGCGGCGAGCGACCTGCCCCTCTGGCGCTACCTCGGCGGCGCGGGCGCGCGGCGAATGCCCGCCCCGATGCTCAACATCCTGAACGGCGGCAAGCACGCCGACAACAGCGTTGACTTCCAGGAGTTCATGATCCAGCCCGTCGGCTTCGCGACCTTCGGCGAGGCGATGCGCGCGGGCGTCGAGTGCTACCACGCGCTTCGGAAGGTGCTGCACGACGAGGGCCTGTCGACGGCGGTCGGCGACGAGGGCGGCTTCGCCCCCGACCTGCCGAGCAACGAGGCGGCCTGCGAGCTCATCGCGAAGGCCGTCGGCAAGGCCGGCTACGACCTCGGGCGGCAGGTGGTGATCTGCCTGGACCCGGCGACCAGCGAACTGTCCAACGAGGCGAAGGCGCGGAAGAGGAAGGGCTACTGCTTCTTCAAGAGCGACCCGAAGCGCACCGTGTCGAGCGACGACATGATCGCCCTGTGGGAGCGCTGGTGCGCGAAGTGGCCGATCCGCTCGATCGAGGACGGGCTGGCCGAGGACGACTGGAAGGGATGGAAGTCGCTCACCGGCGCGCTCGGCGCGAAGGTGCAGCTCGTCGGCGACGACCTGTTCGTCACCAACCCGGCGTTCCTCGCCAAGGGCATCAAGGAGGGCTGCGGCAACGCGATCCTGGTGAAGGTCAACCAGATCGGCACGCTGTCGGAGACCTTCGATGCGGTGAACATGGCCATGCGCAACGGATACCGCGCGATCCTGTCGCACCGCTCGGGGGAGACCGAGGACACCACCATCGCCGACCTCGCGGTGGCGACGAACTGCGGGCAGATCAAGACCGGCGCCCCGGCGCGCACGGACCGGACCGCGAAGTACAACCAGCTGCTGCGCATCGCCGAGCAGCTCGGCGACGAGGCCACCTACGGCATCCCGCTGCCCTGAAGCGCGGCCTCGGCCGCGGCACGCTCGGCGGCGGCCGCCTCGCGCACCTCGGGGGGCGCCGCGGCAAGCAGCGCATCTGCGCTCGCAAGGGTCGCGCGCGCGGCCGGGTCGGCGAGCATTGCCTGCGCGCGTGCGAGCATGAGCATGGAGAGCGGGTCGCCGCCGCCGGTCAGGCGCACCAGCCGCTCGGCGAGCGATCGTGCCTCGGCGCATGACTCCGGGTCGGTGGGGACGGCCAGCAGCGCCCGGATGCAGCGCGCGGCGATGGCGATCGACTCGTCGCCGCGCGACAGCGCGAGCGCGGCGCGAAGGTCGCGGCGGGCGGACGGCAGGTCCCCGAGCTCGAGCTCGAGCGACCCGAGGTTCCCGCGCGCCTCGGCATCCTCGGGCGCAAGCGCCACGATGCGGGCGGCCACGTCGCGGGCCTCGGCCAGCCGGCCGGCCGCGGTCAGCCAGCGCACCAACTCGCGCAGGTGCACGAGGTTGCGCGGCGCGCGCTCGACCGAGCGACGGTAGTGCTCGCCCGCGTCCGCGCCGCGGCCGGAAAGCTCGAGCAGCCGCCCAAGCTGCCACTGCGGCTCGGCTCCCCCGGGCTCGAGCGCGGCGGCCCGCTCGGCGGCGGCGAGCGCCTCGGGGACTCGGCCCTGGAGGCGGCGCACCTCGCTCAGGTTCGCCATCACGCTCGCGTCGATGGCGCCGGCCAAGGCCACCGACCGCTCGCTCAGCGCCTCGGCCTCGGCGAGCAGCGCGTCGGCGGCGGCCCGGTCGCCGGCGTCGAGCGCCGCCTGCATGCGCTCGAGCACGATGACGACCAGGTTGTTCGAGGCGAGCCAGGCGTCTGGATTGCGCTCGAGCGTCGCGCGCCACAGGGTCTCGGCGTCGGCGTAGGCGCGCGCGTGGGCATTGGAGAGGCCCGCAAGCGTCACCGCCACCGTGGCGACGAGCGCGGCACCCGCGCGCCGCGCGGCACCGGCGGCGTCGATGCGCGCCCAGGCGCGAACCGCGCCCCATGCAAGCGCCGCCGCCATCACGGTGCTCGCCACGTAGCCGAAGTGCTCCGCGACCGGCGCGTACCGCAGCGGATAGAGGTTCAGGATGCCGAGCGCCGGGAAGACCGCGGCCGAGTAGACGAGGAACCAGGCAACCGGCCCGCGCGTGCCGCGCCGTGCGAACATCGCGCAGGCCACGGACAGGGCCGCGCCCGCGCCGATGGCGAGCACGCCGCGCCACGCGCCCGGCGCGAACGCCGGGTGCACGAAGGACAGGTCGGTCGGCACGGCCCACGCGCCGAGGTACCACCACCACGCCTGCGCTGCCTGCAGGACGCGCTCGGCGAGGCCGCGGCGGAACTCGGCGCCGCCCGACGCACCGACCACCGTGACCTCGATCCATGCCGTGAAGAGGCCCATGGCGATGCCGAGCACGAAGAACGGCGCCAGCACCGCGGCGACGCGGCGCACGGGCCTCGCGTCGCCGGCGAGCGCAGGCCACGGACGCCACCACGCGACGGCCGCCATCGCCACCGGGACGGCGACGGCCGTGGTCTTCGAGAGCATGGCCAGCACGAAGAGCGCGAAGGCGGTGGCCGCATGGCGCCCCGCCGCACGCCCGCCCGCGGGCACCGACAGCCACCGCACCCACGCGAGCATCGCGCCGAGCGCGAACGCCATGGACAGCACGTTCTTGCGCTCCGTGATCCACGCCACGCTCTCCACCTGCATGGGGTGCAGGAGGAACAGGGTCGCCGCGAGTCCCGCACCGGCCAGTCCCAGCGCGCGCAGCAACCGCCACAGGAGGAACGCCGACAGCCCATGCAGCACCACGTTCGCCAGGTGGTAGCCGGCGGGCTCGAGCCCGTGCACCGCATGCTGCGCCCAGAAGGAGAGGAACACCAGCGGGTACCACTGCGGCGTGCGTCCGGGCACCCAGCAGTCCACGATGCCGGCGGGCGACTGCACCACCGCATTGCGCCAGACGTAGGAGTCGTCGTCCCAGATCCAGCCCGCGCCGAACGCCGGCCAGTACGCCGCCAGCAAGAGGAGCGCCGCCAGGATGGGCGCCGCCCGCCTCACGCGTACGAGTGCAGGCCCGAGATCACGAAGTTGATCACGATCCAGTTGAAGAGCATCACCGCGGCGCCGACGACCGCGAGCAGCGCGGTCCACAGGCCCTTGTCGCGCACCTTCCAGCGCACGTGGATCAGGAGCGCGAAGACGATGAAGGTGTTCAGCGCGAACACCTCCTTCGGGTCCCAGCCCCACGGGCGTCCCCAGCTGTGGTCGGCCCAGATGGCGCCCATCACGATGCCCGCCCACAGCATCACGAAGCTGACCTCGGTGAGGAGCATGGTGACGCCGTCGAGGGTCTCGCCCAGCGAGGCGGCCGGCGCGAACGCCTGCCCCGCGCCGCCGACGCGGGCGTAGGCCGGGCCGTTGCCGGCGACGCGCCACGCGAGGTACGCCGCGCTCGACACCGCCGCCATGAAAATGAGCGCGTAGCTGAAGATGATGACGTTCGTGTGGATGTAGAGCCACACGTCGTGCAGCACCGGCATCATGTTCGAGATGTTCGGATTGAGCTGCACCGGCAGCAGGTACGCCGCCATGAGCGCCACCATGCTGGTCACCGATGCGCCGAGCGCCACGATGCCCCGCATCGCGGTGCGGCGCAGCAGCACCTCGGCCACGGCGGCGAGCGCCGTCCCCATCCACGCGGCGGTGGTCACGGCCTCGAACATGTTCGAGTTCGGCCAGCGGCCGGAGATGTACCAGCGCAGCATCACCGCGAAGGTCT
>VEQS01000055.1 GCA_018883105.1 Phycisphaerales bacterium | reverse complement strand
CAGGAACTCGGCGAGGCCCTCGGTGTCCTTTCGGCTCAGGCAGTAGACGATCACCGCGTCGCCGCGGTGGCGCGAGAGCACCTCGAGGAGCTGGCGGCGGCCGTCGACGCGCGGCTCGACGCGGTAGACGAGGTTCGGGCGGTCGAAGCTGCCGACGAGCACCAGCGGGTCGCGCAGCTCAAGCTGCGCCACGATGTCCTGGCGCACCCGCGGGGTGGCCGTCGCGGTGCACGCGTGGATGCTGACGCGCGGGAACGCCGCGCGCAGGCGGGCGAGCTGGCGGTACTCGGGGCGGAAGTCGTGGCCCCACTGGCTGATGCAGTGGGCCTCGTCGATGGCGATCGCGCGCACGCCGATCGAGCCGAGCCATGCGTCGAAGCCCGGGGCGAGGAGGCGCTCCGGCGAGACGAAGAGGAGCCGGACCTCGCCCGCGCGCACGGCACGTCGAACGGCGTCGCGTTCATCCGCGCCCATGCCGGAGTGGAGCGCCGCGGCGGGATAGCCGTTCGAGCGAAGGCCGTCGACCTGGTCCTTCATCAGCGCGATGAGCGGGCTGGCGCAGACGTCGATCCGCACGTCGCCCATGCGCGCCGCGGCAAGCGGCGGCACCTGGTAGCAGAGGCTCTTTCCGCCACCGGTCGGCAGCACCACGAGGCTGTCGCGCCCGGCGATCCCGGCCGCGATCGCCTCGGCCTGCAGCGGCCGCAGGGCATCGAACCCCCAGACGCGTCGGACGTCCTCCATCACCAGCGGGTCGAGCGCCCCCGCGGCGGCCGGTGCCACGTCGACCGTCCCGGCCGCACCGCCCGCCAAGGCGATGCCGGGCGCATCCTGCGCAAGATCCGGCGGGTCCATCCGCATGGGCCGCAGTCTAGGGCGTAGCGTGCTGATCGCCGCTCATGCGGCGAAACCGCTCAGTCCCGCCACACGATCCCCTGCCACCATCCGCCGCCGAGCGGGGAGAACCCGCCGTTCGCCGGCGTCGTGTCCACCGGCAGGTTGGGCAGGTAGATGTAGCCGCCGGTCTCGAAGATGAACCCGCTCTCGGGGATCTCGACGGCGAAGCCGCGCCACTCGGACTCCGCGCCGGGCCGGACGAGCGGCCGCAGCATCCCCGACCCGAGGTCCAGCGGCGCCAAGGGCCGGCCGTCCGCGTCGAACATCACCCGCATCCCTCGGCCTGCCCTCACCGCGTCCGACCGGGCACGCAGTCCATCGAGGTCGCCCGCGGTCCAGAGCGCCGCCAGCGCATCCAGCTCGCCGCGGCGCACCCAGAAGCCCGCGTGCAGCGGAAGCGGCGACAGCGCGACCGCCACCGCCGCGATGGAGGCCACGGGCACCGCCCACCAGCCGCGCTGTCGGGCGCAGTCACCCAGCCGGCCGTACCGGTTGGACGCGAACCCCGCCCACAACATGCGCAGCAGGTAGACGCCTGCCAGCAGCACGAGCGCCGCCGCGGCGACCAGCTCCCAGCCGAAGTCGCCCGTCGGCACCGACCTCGCCCACGCCCAGACGGCCGCGGCCGCCAGCGCGCCGGCGAGCATCGGAAGCCCCGGCGCGCGCATCGCCGCGCGCATGAGCGGAGCGGGCAGGGACGACCGCAGCCCGCGCCGCGTCGCGGGGTCGAGGTCCGCGCCGCACTCGCTGCACGGCCCCGCGGCATGCTGGCGGCACGCATAGCCGCAGCGCGCGCAGCGCCACTCGGCGGCCCCCTCGTCGAACCGCACGCCGGGCGACAGCCATCGCCCGAACCGGCTCACATCGCACCCGCCAGGATCATCACCACGCGCTCCTGCAGCGCCTTCGCCTTCGCGACGCCTTCCTTGGTCTTCGTGAGGTCGTTGCACATCACGCTGAACGCCCACCGCGGCGTCGCCTTCGGCGCACCCACGTAGCCGGAGAGGCAGCTCGTCCCGTTGATGTAGCCCGTCTTGCACGGAACGAACACGCGCGTGGTGTCGAGCGTGTCGAAGCGCTTGCGCACCGTGCCCGTCTCGCCCGCCACCGCCAGGCTCTCGATGAAGGGCGCGGCGATGCGGTCGTCGTTGGCGATCGACCGAAGCCACGCCGTCACGAGCCCCGGTGCCACGCGGTTGTCGCGCGACAGGCCGCTGCCGTCGGACACCGCGAGCGCCTTGGCCGCGATGCCCGTGCCGAGCCGTTCGTCGACCACCGCGGCCAGCGCGCGTGCGCCGCCGGCCCAGCTGCCGGGCTTGCCCAGCTTCTCGGCGGCCAGGCGCTTCAGCAATGCCTCGGCGTAGAGGTTGTGGCTCTCGGTGTTGCAGCGGCGGACCACCTCGCCGATCGGCATCACGATCTCCGGTCCCACCGAGTCCCCGGAGAAGTCCGGGTCCGTCGGCGCCGCGACGCGCACCGATGCGCACGCGATGCCCGCTCGCCGCAGGCGCTCTCCCACGTACCGCGCGAAGAACTCCGGCATGTCCTGCACGCAGATGCTCACCGGCTCGGCGGGCGTCGCCTTCATGTTGCCGGAGAGCGTGAAGCTCCACGGCTCCCCGGTGCGCAGGATGCCGATCGTCTGCGAGGCGCGCTTGCTGCCGTCGGCGGTGGCGCGCCCGGGATCGAAGCTGATCCACGGCGCCGCAGGCTGGGTCGACGCCACGGCGGGCCGCCCGCCCGAGAGCGTGAGGGCCGCGCCGATCAGGTTCTCGTGGAAGTTGAGGCCCGCCACCTCGGCGCAGTAGCTGTTCGAGAGCTGGTCCGCCGGCCACGAGGGATGCACGAACTGGCGGTCGAACACCCGGTCGTCGACGACCACCTCGCTCACCCGGTCGATGCCCGCGCGCCGCGCGGCGTTCACCCAGGTGTCGACGAGACCCTCTGTGCTCATCCCGGCGCGGCGCGTGCCGTCGGCCGTGGTGTGCTGCATGCGTGCGAGGAACTCCGGGTCCCCGAGCGATGGGTCGCCGTCGCCCACCACCACCAATCGGTCGCCGTCGCGCACCATCCGGGTGCGGAACTTCCAGTCCGCGCCCAGGACGTGCAGGGCCGCGCCGGTGGTCAGCACCTTCATGTTGCTGGCGGGCACCATCGCGGTGCCGCCGTCGACGTCGGCCACGATCTTCCCGCTTGCCACGTCACGCACCGAGACCGACACCGTCGAGCCGCGCAGCCCGCTGGCCTCGACGGCGGCACGGACGGCCGCGCCGAGGTCGGTGGCGGCCCGCGCGGGTGCGGCGGCACGCGTCGGGGCACCGGCGCAGGCCATCGAGGCAGCACCCGCCGCGACCAGGAAGGAGGCGAGCAGTCCGGACGTCAGGGAGTTCGAAATGCGCATTGGTCGACGATCCTTGTCGGCTCGTCGAAGCCTAGCGCATCGATTCCGGGCCCGTGCCGCCGTCCGCCGGGGTGCCGGCCGGTGCGGGGCGGCGCACCAGCGCGGTCGCCGGCCCGCTCAGGGCGTAGGCGGTCATCGCGATGGCGAGCGCCTCGTGGAACCACCACACCGCGGTGGCCACGATCATCAGGCCGATGGCGACCGCGGGCACGGACTTGCGGCCCTTCAGGTAGCGGTTCACGAAGTGCGGGTAGCGCACCCGGCTCACCATCGCGAATGCGCAGAGCATGGTGGCCGCCGGGATCGCGAGCGCGCTCGCCGGGCCGAAGCCGGCCGGCAGCTCGTCCTTCCACGTCACCAGGACCAGGTGCTGGTGCAGGAGCGTCAGGCTCGCCACGGCGCCTCCCGCGCCGGGCGACGGCAGTCCCTTGAACCACAGGTGGTCGTCCTCGTCGGCGCTCGCCGATTCGACGTTGAAGCGCGCCAGCCGCAGCGCCGTGCAGCAGATGTAGATCGCCGCCACCGACCAGCAGAGCCGCGCGTAGAGGTTTCCGGTGTCGGGCCCCAGGATGATCTCGCCCGGCCCGTAGTAGACGCTCACCAGGCGCAGCATCATGAATGCCGGCGCCACGCCGAAGGTCACGACGTCCGCGAGCGAGTCGAGCTGTGCCCCCAGGTCGCTCGTCGAGCGCGTCAGGCGGGCGAGCGAACCGTCGACCGCGTCGAAGGCCATGCCGAGGAACACCAGCACGCCGGCCACCGTGAGCGGGTGCCACCCGAAGGGCGTGGGACCGCCGGTCTCGCCGGCGCGCGCCGAGTAGAAGATGGCCGCGAAGCCGCACACCAGGTTCGCCAGCGTCATCGCCGTCGGCAGCACCTTGACGCCGGGGATCGCACGGTCGCCGCGGCGCCGCAGCCGTCCGCCGCGCAGGCGGCGCGGGCGGCCGCCCTCGGGCCGGGCGGGGGCAGGCGTGAGGGGGTCCGGGCTCATGGCGTCTTCCCCGTCATCGGCTCCTCCGCGGGAGGCGCTTCGGGAAACGGGCTGGCGTCGAGGTGGGGCACCAGCACCAGCACCGTCTGCTGCGCCGTGACGCCGGCATGCGCGCGTTCCGGGGCAGGCAGCAGCAGGGCCGTGCCGAGCGTGGCGATCCGGGCGCCCACCTTGCCGGAGTGCGGGGTCGGCTCGGGCGACGGCGGGCCGTGGCGCGTGGCGGCCTCGCGCGCGCGCGTCGGCGCCTCGGCGTCGGTCTCGACGAAGGCCCCCGGGTCGCACGTGACGATCCATGCCACGTCGCGCTCGAGCTCGAGCCCGGCCGCGCAGCTGGGGATCGTCTCCCCCGCCAGGCGTCCGGCGTTGCGGACCAGGCTCGCCTGCAGCTCGTCGGTCACCACCTGCGGCACGATCTCGACGGCGATGCGCGTGCCGTCCTCCATCGGGAGCGGCCACGTGCGCACCATGAGCCGCAGTGTCGCGCCCGGGCGTTCGCGCGCGAGTCCGTCCACCTCGAGCATGGCGCCCGAGGGGCGCGCCACCGCCAGTTCGCGCCAGGACGGCGTGGTGCCCATCCAGCGCCGGATGTCCATGCCGCTGCCGCCGAGGTCGTCGCGGAGCTGGTCCAGCCGGTCGGCGCGCACCGCCGCCACCACGAAGCCGTTTCGCCGCAGCGCCAGCTCGTCGAGGGCGCCGACCGCGGGAACGCCGTGCCGACGCATGGCGTCCTGGAAGCGCGCGCGGTCATGGCGCACCTGCCACGTCACCACCTCGAGTCCGGTCTGCCCCGGGGCGACGCTCGTTCGGACCGGGCCGGACAGGCGCGCCTCGCCACCGGTTGCGCCGGGCGCGCCGGCTGCCGCGGCATCCGCCGGCGAACCGGCGGCCGTCGCGTCGGTCGGCGGCTGGATGGCCGCGCGCGGCGCGGCATCGCACGCCGCGAGCGCCGCGGCGAGCGCCCCGGCGCACGCGGCGGCGCGCGTCCTCACGCGTCGGCCTCGTCGGGCATGTCGTTCATGCGGTCGATGAAGCGGCGGATGTGCCCGAAGCCGCGCTTGGTGTGGTGGAACGCGATGCGGGGCAGGGTGACGTGGTCGTCCTCCCCCTCGAGCGGCCCCATGTGCTGGTCGACGGTGCCCGACTTCACCAGGTGCGAGAATGCGTCGTTCAGCTCCTCGACCTGCCGTGGCGAGAGCGGCCGCTTGATGCGCACGACGAACGTGTCGCCGATGTACCGCGACGAGTGGTAGCGGCGGTAGAAGTGGGTGACGCGCCGCACCGCGTCCGCGGGGCTGTCGGCGATCTCGTAGAGCGAGCGGTCCTCGGGCGAGATCCACCCGGCGTCCACCAGGTTGTCGACCACGCCCGCCTCCCAGCGCTTCCAGTAGCCGAGGGGCGCGCCCTGCGCGTCGCTCCCCTCCACCAGCACGATCGGCATCGGGTGGGTCTTGCCCGTCTGCACCAGGGTCAGCGTCTCGAAGATCTCGTCCATCGTCCCGAAGCCGCCCGGGAAGCACGCCACCGCGTCGGAATGGCTCACGAACATCAGCTTGCGCGTGAAGAAGTACCGGAAGTTCACCAGCTTCGGGTCGCCCTTGATGATGTCGTTGGCATTGGTCTCGAACGGCAGGCGGATCGAGAGCCCGAAGCTCGACTCGCGGCTCGGCCCCTCGTGGCCCGCGCGCATGATGCCCATGCCGGCGCCGGTGATCGCCATCCATCCCTCGGCCGCCATCAGGCGCCCGAAGTCGCGCGCGGCGAGGTAGTCGGGATGCGCCTCGGGCGTGCGGGCGCTGCCGAAGATCGAGATCTTGCGCACGCCCTTGTAGCGGTTGAACACTCGGTAGGCGGTGCGCATCTCGCGCAGGGCGCGCTCCATCACCTTGACCTGCCCGAGGTCGGTGCCGTCGGCGATCACCTTGAGCGAGGTGCGCACCATGTCCTCGACGAGGGCGGTGCGGCGGGACGGCGCGCGTCCGTGCTCGGCGGCCTCCGCGGCCGCGGCCCGCCGGACCAGGTCGTCCACGAGGGCGCCGATCGGTCCATCGCCCGTCCTCGGGGCGCGGTCCTCCGGGTCGTCTCCGTTCATCTCGTCTGCTCCTTCGCCGAGGTCGGCGCGGTGGGGTCGGCGGCCGGCGCGTCGGGCGCGGGCGTCCGCGGCAGCAGTCCTGGCATGGGTGCCAGCGCCGGCTGCGGGTCGTTGATCGTACCCCCCACGTCGATGGCGAAGACCTGGTCGCTCACGATGCCGTAGAGGTCGCTGAGGATCGGGAACCGCCCGCGGTTGCGCAGCCGCAGGGACAGCGCGCCGTCGTCGGTGTCCAGCTCGCCCTCGCCCTCGAGCCGCAGCGTGCCGCTCTCCAGGTCGAAGTCGCGCATCGCCAGGCGGTCGCCCGTGAGGTCGAAGCGGACGCTCGCCGATTCCATCGACGCGTTGAGCGGCAGCATCAGCTGCGTCAGCTGCAGGAGGCTCATGCCGAGCGGGAACTCCATCATGCGCGCCTCGGCCACGGCCACGCGCCCCGAGCCGCGGCGCGAGGCTGCGTCGCCGAAGGCTCCGCTTGCGTCGAACCGCCCGCGCAGCGTGCCGTCGTCCCCGGGGGCGGGAAGCGTGGCGCCCCTCGGCAGCGCGCCGCCTGCGGCGACGAACCGCCCGAAGCCGACGTTGGCGCACGAGACATGCACCTGCCAGCCGTCGCCGGGGTCGAACGACCCGCGCCCGGCGATCCGCCCGCCGTACATCGATGCCTCGAGTTCCTCGAGCCGCACCAGGCCCGTGCCGCCGTCGAAGGCAAGCACGCCGGCGACGTCGGTGGCGCGGCGTCCCAGGAACTCGAGCTGCTCCAGGCCGAAGCCGAGCGTCCCCGCCGCACGTCCGCCGACCGTGGCCAGGTCGAAGGCGATGGTCCCGTCGATCCGGCGAAGCTCGATTCCGGGGTCGAACGCGGCATCGCCGAAGCCCACCTCGCCCGTCACCATGACCCGCCGCTCGCCGTCGGCCGGGGCATCGAGCACGATGCGCAGGCCGTCGGTCCAGATCGATGCGTCGGTGCGGAAGGAGATCGCCTCCAGCGCGTCGTCGGCCACCTTCGGGAAGAGCGCGCGCAGCCCGGGCGACAGCGTGTCCACCGTGGCGGCGATCGACAGCTCGCCGGCCATGCCGCCGGCGCGCCCCTCGCCGAAGGCGCCGTCGAGCCGCACGATGCCGCGGTCGAGCGCCAGCTCCAGCGCGTCGATGCGCGCACCCGCCGGGCCGATCGCGATGTCGCCGCCGAGGTGGAGGATCCCCAGGCGCCGGTCGTCGCGTTCGGCCACCAGCCGGGTCGGCACCACGGTCACTTCCCACGGGGCGTCGAGCTTCGTCGCCGGCAGCGAGACCGCCACGTCGAGCGAGCCGTCCGTCCGCCACTGGGTCATGAAGTCGGTGACCGTCGGCAGCTCGGCGGCGCGCACGGCCGCGGCGACCACGGGGCTTGCGATCCTCAGTCCGTCGACCGACGCGCGGAAGTCCGGCGCCGCGCCCACGACGGTGCCGTTGGCCTCGATCCGGAGTGCCGATCCGTCGGCATCGGTGCCGCGCAGGTCGATGTCCTCGAGACGCACCTCGCCGTCCCGGTAGGCGAGCGCTCCGCAGGCCGCGTCGAGCCGCACGCCACCGCCCAGTTCCATCCACCGTGGCCGCGCGTTTGCCCAGGTCAGCGTACGTTCGCCCTGGCGCTCCCAGAACACGGATGCGTCGAAGCGTCCCGTGGGTGCGAACGCATCCCACGCGCGCACCGCGGCATCGGTGCCGTCGCCCTCGACGATGCGCGCGAGGTTTCGCTCGAACGGGAAGTCCTCGAGGTCGATCGACAGCCAGCCGTCGTCCCCCGGACCCGGGAAGTCGGCCTCCACGCGGATCGTGCCGCCCTCGAGCGTTGCCCGGCCGTCGCGCACGCGCAGCGTGTCGGCCGATGCCTCGATCACGCCTGCCACGCCGTCGAGCGGCATGCGGCCGGGCCACGACAGTCCGTGCCGGCGCAGGATGGACGCGAGCTGCGCCGACGGCCGCACGCGGCCTTCGGAGACCTCGATGCGCAGGATGACGGCATCGCTCCCGTCGGCGCGCGTGCGGACGGTGCCGCCGGCCGCCAGGCGCCCCTCGAGCCCCAGGCCCATGAGGATCTCGGCCTTCGGCGCGAACGTCGATCCGGGCCAGCCCTCGGGCCGGCCCTCGCGGTCCTCGAAGCTCGGCGGCAGGCACGCCAGCAGCGTGCGCGTCAGGCGTTCGTTGGCGATCTCGAAGGTGATGTAGGTGCTCACCACGTCGCACACTCCCTCCTCGGGCAGGAGCACGTGGCCGCGCAGCCGGCCATGGCCCTCGAACGGCGTGCGCACCGCGAGGCCGCCGGGCGGCAGCTCGACGCGCCCCGACCCGATGCGCAGCGTGCCGTCGATGGCGAGCGGGTAGGGGAACGCCTCGATCACCAGCCGGAAGTCCGCCAGCGAGAGGCTGCCGCGCACGTCGACCTCGCCGCGCGCGTCGCGGACGATGCGGACGTCGGCGCCCACGGTGCCGCCCGGCCGCGTCGCGGGCTCGACCATGCCGGCGGCGCGCAGGCCGTGCCATGCCTCGTCGTCGAGCAGCTGGCGCACGACGCGCCGCGTCTCGGCGGGCAGCGACTCGACCAGCTCGGCATCCACCACGAAGCCCGCCGCACGCAGGTTGACATCGAATCGGTTGGCCGGCTCGGCGATCTGCACCGTGCCCGACGCTTCGATGGTGGCGCCCGACGGGCCCTCGGCGCGAATGCCGCGGAGCGTGACCGTCCCGTCCTGCAGCTCGATGCGCCCGGCCACCTCGGTGAGCGCCACCGGCACGCCGGGGGGCTGGAACCGTCCGCCGAGCACGTCCACCGTTCCCTGCAGCCGGACCGGCGACGGCGTGCCCGCTGCCGCGGCCGCACGCTCGACGGTGACGTCGAGGTTCGCGCGCCACGACGAGAGACCGAGCTTGCCGAGCGCGTCCGCGACGTCGATCGGCAGTTCGACCCGGCGCATGCGGCCGTCCGGCAGCGGCCGTGTGTCGACGTCCGGAATGCGCACCGCCAGGCGGAAGGGCGTGAGCGACAGTGCGCGCGCAAGCCACTCATCGCCCGCACCGAGCGTCGCCGGCACGCCGCCGGCGGGCGCAAGGTCCGCGCGCAGCGACCCTTCCACCGGGATCTCCAGGAGATCCTGCCCGGCGCCGGTCGTGACCACGGCGCGCATGGTGCGCACCTCCACCTCGGATCCCGCGAGCTTCAGGTTCGCCTCGCCGATCGAGACGCCCACGTCGCCGTCGATGCGGCGCACCTCGGTGCCGTCGATCCGTCCCCAGCCGAGGGCCCGTGCCGCGGAACGGTCGCGCAGCCGTACTTCGCGCAGCGACACGTCCGCCGCGCGGATCGGGCGATCGGGGCTTCCGGCGACGGTGGCACGCTCGATCCGCCCGACGAGCCCCGCGCGCCGCGCCCACTCGCGCGCCGTCACGGGCAGCGTGCCGAGGATCGAGGGTCCGACGTCCATCGGCTCGAGCGTGGCTTCGTAGCTCAGCGTGCGCTCGTTCCAGGTGCCGCCGACGCGGATCGGGTCGCCGGCGGGTGGTGCGCCGTCCTGCTCGGTCTGCACCAGGGTGAACCGGTAGAGCGACGGGTCGTTGGGCAGGTGCGCGAAGTCTGCCGCGAAGGCCAGTGACAGGACGGGCCTCAGCACGCCGCCATCCAGCATCGCGCGCTCGATGCGGATGTCCCTCAGCAGCGCGTTGCGCGGCTGGCGCACGCCTCCGCCCGACTTCTGCGCCGGGGTCAGCGCCAGCAGGTTGAACGATCCCGGCCGGTCGGCGCGCTCGACGATCGAGACCGACAGGCCGTCGATCTCCATGTCGACCAGCTCCAGGCTCCCGGTCAGCAGGCTCGTGGGCGCAAAGACGATCTCCGCGCGGCGGATCGATGCGACGCGGCCGGCCTCTCCATCCCACCCCCGGGCACGCAGGGTGAGGTCCGTGGCCTTCACGCGGTTCCAGCCATCCCAGGCCACCTCGCCGATCGTCACGTCGCCGCCCAGGCGCTCGGACAGCTGAGACTCCATCGCCTGGCGGATGATCGTGGTCTCGCGCAGCACCGTCCACGCCGACACCAGCGCCGCCATCAGGCCGAGCATCGCCAGGAGCGCCACCGTGCGCTTGCGCACGCGCGACCTCAGGCGGCGCGGGGCCAGCACCGGCGCATGGCGCTCGATCGCCTCCTCGGCACGGCGGACGAGGTCCGCCGGCGCCTCGCGCGCGAGGCGCTCGAGCCGGTCCAGGTGCAGGTCCGGCACCTTGGGGTCATCGCCCTCGGGGCGTTGCTGCGGTCGATCCTCGCTCATCGATGGGGAAATCCTACGCGGCGGCCAGTCACGGCCGCCTCCGTACACTTGCGCGATGCCGCGTGCCGTCGTGATCGGAGCCGCTCGGAGGGTGGGGCGCGCAGTGGCGCTCGAACTCGCCCGCGACGGCTTCGACCTCGTCCTCACGCACCGCGCCGACCGCGATGGCGCGATGGACACGGCCGAGCAGGTGCGGCGCATGGGCCGTGCGGCCGACGTGCGCTTCCTCGACCTTGCCGACCTTGGGTCGCTTGCACCCTTCGCCGACGCGTGCGGCGCGGGCGCGGTCGATGCGATGGCGATTGTCGCCTCGAGCTACGAGCGCACGCCCTTCGGGTCGATCGCGGCCGAGTCCGCGGAGCGCGAGGTGCGCGTCAACGCGTTGGCGCCGCTCCTCCTGGTGCAGGCCTTCACCGAGCGCCTGGCCGCCAGCCGGCTCGAGGGCGGTGGGGCGGTGGTGGTCTTCGGCGACATCCATGCCGCCGGTCGGCCGCGCCGCGACTTCGCGCCCTACCTGATGTCGAAGGCGGCGCTCCATGGAATGGTCGAGTCGCTCGCCCTCGAACTGGCCCCGCGCGTGCGCGTGAACGCGATCGCCCCGGGCGTGGTCGCCTGGCCCGACGGCACGCCCGAGCCCGAGCGCGTCGCCTACGAGTCGCGCATCCCGCTGGCCCGGCCGGGCACGCCAGACGATGCCGCGCGGCTCGTGCGCACGCTTGTGCGCGACATGCACTACGTGACGGGTTCGGTGCTGCGGCTCGACGGCGGACGCTGGCTGCGCTGAGCGCCGTGTCGCCGCGCACCCCGGCGCGCACGCGTCACGGCGTGCCGAGCGCCTTCGCCACCTCGTCGGCGGGGGCGCCGGCGAGCGTCGCGGTCTCGATCCAGATCGATGACTTGATCGGGTCGCCCGCGTCGCGCCACGCCTTCGCGGTGCGCAGGGCGCGCATCGCGTCGCCCGGACGCATGACGGCGCTCTCTTCCATGGCCTGCGCCGCCTCGCGCAGCCGGCCGGTCGCCGCGTAGGCCGCCGCCAGCTCGTCGGCGTAGCCAGGTGCACGCCGCACGGGCGGGTCAAGCGGCACCAGCAGTTCGAGCGCCTCCTCGGGCCTTCCCGCCATCCGTCGGATGCGCGCGTCGGCCAGCCGCAGCCCGTTCGACGACGGATCCAGCGCGCGCGCCTCGCGCACCTTGGCGAGCGCACGTTCGAGGTCGTTGCTCCGCACCGCAAGGTCCGCCAGCGCCGCCTTCGGGTCCGGGGATTCCGGCATTGCCGCTTCCGCAGCCTCGGCAAGCGTCCGGGCTTCGTCGGTGCGCCCCTGTCGCGCCCGGGCCAGCGCCAGGTAGAGCGCGTACTGCGCATGGCGCGGGTCTTGGGCGTGCGCGGCCGCGTAGTGGTCGGCGGCGCGGTCATGGAGCCCCGCCGTGTCGCACACCACGCCGGCGGCATGGGCAAGCGGCGCGTTCCGCGGGTCGATGCGCGTGGCGGCGTCGTAGGCGTCCGCGGCACGCCGCATGATCGCGTCGCGCTCTGCCGCGGGCGTCGCCTCGTCCATGGCCTGCGCCACCAGCGCGCGCCCGAGCAGCTCCTGCGACCTCATCAGGCCCGGCGCCTCCGCGGCGAACTTCTCCGCCACCGTGACGGCCTCGGCGATCCGCTGGCCGGTCAGGTACGACTCGACCGCCTGCGCGGCGGCGTCGGCGGTGCGTGGGTCGATGGATGTCCGCGGCGCGTTCGCCGGCGGGGAACCACTCTCTCCGCAGCCTGTCGACAGGCAGAGCACGGCGCCGAGCCCCGCAGATGCGGCGCGCCACGCCGGGCGTCTGCGCCGGGCGGGCCGGGAGCAACCTGCGCTTTCGTAGAATCGTTCGCTCATGCCAGGCGACCAGCCCAATCCGTCCGCCGCGACCGCCGGCGACGAGCGTTTCCAGCTCGCGAAAGCCTACACCCCGTCGGAGGCCGAGTCGTTCGCGTGGGACCGCTGGCAGCAGTCGCACTGCTTCCACGCCAACCCCGGAGACCCGGGCGCGCCGTACTCGATCTTCATCCCGCCTCCGAACGTCACGGCCGCCCTGCACCTCGGGCACGCGCTCAACAACACTCTGCAGGACGTGCTGACCCGCCACCACCGCATGCGCGGCATGAACGCGATGTGGATGCCCGGCACCGACCACGCGGGGATCGCCACGCAGACGGTCGTCGAGCGCCGGCTGCTCCAGCAGGGCAAGCGCCGCTCGGACTTCACGCGCACCGAGTTCGTCGCCCGGGTGCAGGAGTGGAAGGACGAGTACGAGGCCACCATCCTCTCGCAGCTGCGCGCAATGGGCTGCTCGTGCGACTACGACCGCGTGCGCTTCACCATGGACCCGGTGTGCGCCGCCGCGGTGCGCGAGGCGTTCTTCCGGCTCTTCTCCGACGGCCTGGTCTACCGCGGCAAGCGGCTCGTGAACTGGGACCCGGTGACGCGCACGGCACTCGCAGACGACGAGGTCGAGATGGAGGAGGTGGATGGCCACTTCTGGTACCTGCGCTACCCCTTCGAGGACGGCAGCGGCCACGTGACCGTCGCCACCACGCGGCCCGAGACCATGCTCGGCGACACCGCCGTCGCGGTGAACCCGAAGGACCCGCGTGCGGCCAGCCTGCGCGGCAAGCGCCTGCGGCTGCCCATCGTCGGCCGCGTGATCCCGATCGTCGAGGACGACTACGTGGTCATGCCCGTCGAGCACGGCGGCGATCCGTCTGACCAGAAGGCGCAGTTCGCCACCGGCTTCCTGAAGGTGACGCCGGCGCACGACCCGAACGACTGGGACATCGGCATCCGCCACGGCCTGGCCGCGGTGAACGTGATGGCGCCCGACGCGTCGATCTCCGCCTCGCATGGCTGGGAGGACGTCTCTGACGAGGCACGCGCGTTCGTCGGCCTCTCGCGCGAGGACGCGCGCGCGCGGATCGTCGAGTGGTTCCGCGCGAAGGGTCTCCTGGAGGCCGCGAAGCCGTACCGCCATTCCGTGGGCCACAGCTACCGAAGCCACGTGCCGGTCGAGCCCTACCTCTCCGAGCAGTGGTACGTCCGCGTCACCGACGACCGGCTGCGCGGCGCTGCGCTGCGCGCGATGGATCCCGCGCAGCGCGACGGCGCCGCCCCCGCGGGCCCGGCGCGCGAGGGCGACGGCGGGCTCACCTTCTTCCCGCCGCGCTACGCGAAGACCTTCCAGCAGTGGCACGAGAACCTGCGCGACTGGTGCATCAGCCGCCAGCTCTGGTGGGGGCACCGCATCCCGGTGTGGAGCCGCGACGTGCCCGCCGCCGAGGTGGCCGAGCGCGACGCCGCCGACCGCGCGAAGGGCGAGCTCGTCGCGTCGACCGGCGCGTGGAGCGCCAAGGGCTGCGCCGAGGCCGTGCGTCGCCGCCCCGACGGCGGCTACGACCGATTCGTGTGCGTGCCGGAGTCGCGTGATGCCGACGTGGTGCCGGCGCTCGAGGCGGCCGGCTACCGCCAGGACGAGGACGTCCTCGACACATGGTTCAGCTCGGCGCTCTGGCCGCTCTCGACCCTCGGCTGGCCCGACCCCGCGCGCTTTGGCATGCAGGGCGAGCTCGATGCCTGGAACCCGAGCGCGGTGCTCTCCACCGCGCGCGAGATCATCACGCTCTGGGTGAGCCGGATGGTGATGTTCAACCGGCACTTCCTGGGCGGTCGCCTGCCGTTCCGCCACGTCTTCATCCACGCCATGGTGCAGGACGGCTTCGGGCAGAAGATGTCGAAGTCCCTCGGAAACGGCGTCGACCCGCGCGACATCATCCATTCGCACGGCGCCGACGCGATGCGCTTCACGCTGGTGCAGATGACCACGGACACGCAGGACGTGCGCATGCCGGTGGACCTGGTCGACCCGTGGTCGGGCGAGACGTTCGCGCCGAAGACGTTCGTCGACCCGGCGGGCTACACGGTGGCCGAGCCGCTGCAGCAGAGCCCCAAGGACCCGTCGAAGCGCCTCACGAGCGCCTACGGCGCCGCGACCGGCAAGGCGACGCCGGGGGCGGAGGCGCCGCTCGCGCGCAACACGAGCGCTCGCTTCGACGTGGGCCGCAACTTCGCCAACAAGGTCTGGAACGCGACGCGCTTCGCGCTCGGAAGCCTCGGGCAGGTGCCCGGCGACGCCTCCGTCGACCTTGCGTCGCGGCCGCTCGTGGACCGCTGGATCGTGGCGCGCCTGGCGCACGCCCTGGCCGGGTACGAGCGCGCGATCGACGTCTATCGCTTCAACGAGGTGGCGGACGTCACCTACGACTTCGTGTGGCGCGAGGTGTGCGACTGGTACCTCGAGGCGATCAAGCCGACGGTGAAGGCGGACCCGGCGCAGCAGCAGGTGCTGCGCACGGTGCTCGATGCCTCGATGCGCCTGCTGCATCCGCAGATGCCCTTCATCACGGAGCAGCTCTGGCCCGCGCTGCAGGCCACCGGTGCCGCCGGGCTGCGCGGCGTGCGGGTGCCGGCAAGCGAGACATGCGCCCGCGCTGCCTGGCCGCAGGTCGATGCCGCCGCGGTCGACCGCGAGGCGCTCGCCGCCTTCGGGCGCGTCCAGCAGCTCGTGGACGCCATCCGCACCCAGCGCGGGGCACGCCAGGTGCCCCCGAAGCGCCGGATCACGCTCCTCGCGCCTGCCGGGACGCGCGCGCTCGTGGCCGCGGCGGGCGGGGTGGTCGAGGCACTCGCCGGCCTCGACCGCGTCGAGGACCTGCCGCCCGCGCGTCCTGCCGGCGCGGTGCCCATCCCCTTCGAGGGGCAGGAACTCCTCCTCGTGAACCTCGTCGACGCGGTCGATGCCGGTGCCGAGCGGGTCCGGCTCGAGAAGCTGGTCGCCGACAAGGCCCGGGCCGCGGCCGGGTTCGAGGCAAAGCTCGGGAACCCCGGCTACCTCGCCAAGGCCAAGCCGGAGCTCATCGAGGAAACCCGCGCCAAGCTGGCCGAGGCCCAGGCGGACATCGACGCTGCCCGCCGGGCGCTCGATGCCCTACGCTGACGGCGTGGCGTCTGTCGCGCGCATCCTCCCGGCGGCCCTGCTGATCGCGGCAGGCGTCGCGGGCTGCACGCCGCGCGCGCTGCCGGACCGTCCGGACGCCAGCGCCTCTCCCGGATCCGCGCGCGGCGCACTGCCCGCGGTCCTGACCGCAAGCCCGGTCCTCTCGACGCGCGAGTGGAAGTGGCGCTCGGTGAGCGGCCTGGAGATCGCCACGCAGCACTGGGTGATCCG
>VEQS01000054.1 GCA_018883105.1 Phycisphaerales bacterium | reverse complement strand
CGCGCAACGTGCAGGTGCTCCAGGCGCAGCGCCAGGAGATCGTGCGCATGAACGAGGCGGCCAACGCCGCCCCGGAGGGCGCCGAGCGCACCGCCCTCAAGGCGAAGCTCGACGAGGCCGTGAAGCGCCTCGACACCGACAACCAGCTGATGGCGAAGACCTACGGCTACTCGATCCTCCGCAACTACGTCCGCGTCCCGGAGAAGAGCGAGATCTTCATCGTCCTCACCCCCGAGGAGATCGAGAAGCAGCCCAAGCCCGCCGATGGCGCCGAGGCGGCGAAGACGGCCCGGGTGTGCGTCCTCTCGGATGCCCAGGCGAACCAGGCCTTCCAGAACGCCGTGCAGTCGCTGCAGCAGCTGCGCCAGCAGGCGGCCGCCCTCAAGGTGCAGCTCGACGCGGCGACGGCCGAGAAGGACCGCGCCTACGTCCAGGGGCAGTTCGACCTTGCGATGAAGCAGCTCAACGAGGCGAACGCCTCGGCCACGAAGGCCTACGCGTTCAACCTGAACCGCCAGTACGTGATGTCGATCGAGCGCTCGAGCCTGTACATCGCGGCCACGCCCGAGGAAGCCGCCAAGGCCGGCGAGCAGAAGTAGCCGTGCGCATTCCGGGCATGCGGCCCGCGCTCAGGGCTTCGTGCTGTCGCGCATCCAGCCCTTGCGCCAGAAGTAGATCATGAGGCCGATGGTGGTCGCCCCCATCAGGCCGAGCGCCCATCCATACCCCCACTCCCACTCGAGCTCGGGCATGTGGCGGAAGTTCATGCCGTAGATGCCGGCGATGAAGGTCAGCGGCATGAACAGCGTGGCGATGATGGTGAGCACCTTCGAGGTCTCGCCGAGCTTCATGTTGACGCTCGTCATGTAGATCTCGAGCAGGTCGTTGGCCATCGACCGGTCGGTCTCCACCTGGTCGAGCGCACGCAGCACGTGGTCATGCAGGTCGCGCAGGTACGGCCGGGCATCGGGGCCGAAGGTGGCCTCCATGCCGAGCAGGGTCATCGTGGTGTCGCGCACGGGAAGCAGCAGCCGCCGCATCCGGATGAGCTCCGAGCGTGCGCGCCGGATCTGCATCAGCTGGGCCTGCGTCGGCTGGCGGAACACCGCGTCCTCGAGGTCCTCGACCATCGTGCAGATGCCGTCGATCGCCGGGAAGTACCCGTCGACCGTGGCGTCGATGATCGCATAGGCGAGGTATGCCGCGTCCCGCGTGCGGATCCGGGCGTGCTCGCCGCGGATCCGCGCTCGCACGGCCGCGAGGCAGTCCTCGCCGGGCACTTCCTGGAACGTGATCACGTGCCGGCCCGAGAGCCAGATGGAGAGCTGCTCGGTCCAGAAGCCGCGCTCGTCCTGGTGCGGAAGCGGCATCACCACGAACGTCGCCGCGTCGAACGTCTCGACCTTGGCACGCGGACTGGTATCGGTTGCATCCTCGAGGGCCAGCGGGTGGATGCCGAAGCGCTCGCCGAGCTGCTTGAGCAGGTCGGCGTTCCCGAGGCCGTCGACGTTCACCCAGACGACCCGCGCGTCGCCCGCGATGCCGTCGATCTGGTCGGCTCGATCGACGACGCCATCGGTCACCCCGTCCGGCCCGAACGCCAGGACCGTGACCTTCGTGGGCGCCGCACCCGGCTGCACCGCGAGCGTCCCGGGCGGCACGTGCAGGTTGGCTGGCTGCCGCATCCGGCGGCGGGCGAGCTTCGCCGACGCCGCCCCTCGTCGGATGGCATCCGTCACCGCGCCCGCCACCGGGAACCGCGACTTGCTCACGGTCGGCCCTCCGCCGGGGCGGCGCCGAGCACCAGCGCCAGGCACCACGCCATGAGCGCCGCGTGCCCGCTCCAGGCGACCGTCCGCACCCAGTTGGTGGCGACAAGCCGTGCGTGGGCGTCTTCTTCGAATCCGCGGGCCAGCGTCCCGTGGAGCGGGACCTGCACGAAGGCCGTCGATGCCCAGGCGACGCCCACGAGCGCCACGCCCGTCCATGCCGCCCATGATGGCATCCCGCGCGGGCGGGCGGCGAGCAGGGCCACCGACGACACCAGCTCGACCAGCATCGCAGGACCGACGATCGGCGTGATGAGCCGCGCGTGCGCCGACTCGTAGGCGGCGAAGCCCTCGCGCCCGACGCGGCCGAACAGCGGGTAGTGCACCACCTGCACGATCCAGATCAGTCCGGCCATGAACCAGCTCGAGGCGAGGCTTGCGACGAAGGCGGCCGTGCCCGGGCTCATGCCGGAACCTCCAGGAACTCGAGCCGGTCTTCCGCGGGCACGAGCATGGCCACCGTGAAGGTGGACGCTCGGTGCAGGGCGCCGGGGTTCACGATCCGCGTCCCGCCACGGCGCTCGTCGCGCCGCTCGTGCGTGTGGCCATGCACGAGGTACGCCGCCCCGGCGGCCACCGCGTCGCGCATTGGCACGGGTTCGTGCCCGTGCGTGAAGGCCACGCGGCGCCCATCGATCTCGACCTCGCCGGCATCCCCATGCACCGCGATCCCCAGGTCGCGCGCATAGCGCTCGAGGCTGCCGCGGTTCCAGTCGCAGTTGCCCCACACCAGGTGCGCATCGAGCCCCGCCAGCTGGTCGAGCACCAGCGCATCCTCGACGTCGCCGCAGTGGATGAAGGTGGTGGCCCCGCGCGCGCGCAGCGCCTCGATGGCCCGCCTGGTCCGTTCCCAGCGCGCGTGGCTGTCCGAGAGCAGACCGACGGTGGCCGGCATGCAGGTACCTTACTCCGTTCCCATGAGCCAGGCCCCCGTCACGCGCTTCGCCCCGTCGCCCTCGGGACACCTCCACGTCGGCGGTGCACGCACCGCGCTCTTCTGCTGGGCGTATGCCAAGGGCAGGGGTGGCAAGTTCCTGGTGCGCATCGAGGACACCGACCAGAAGCGCTCGAGCGGCGCCGCCAGCGTCGGCTTCCTCAAGGACCTCGCCTGGCTCGGGATCGACTGGGACGAGGGCCCGGAGTGGGGCGGCATCGGCGGTGGACCGAACGGACCCTACTTCCAGAGCGAACGCCTGGGAACCTACGACCGCCTGCTCCGGATGCTGGTCGATCAGGGCAAGGCCTACTGGGCCTTCGACACCGCCGAGGAGCTCGAGGCCCGCCGCGCCGAGGCGAAGGCCGCCGGCCGCGCCTATCGCTACGACGGATCGGCGCAGATGGCCTTGCCGCGCGAGGCCGTCGAGCGCATGCTCGCCGAGGGCCGCCCGGCCGTCATCCGGCTGAAGTGCCCCCCGCAGCCGATCACCATCAGGGACGAGATCCTCGGCGAAGCCACGCTGCCGGCCGGGGAGGTGGACGACTTCGTCCTGCGCAAGGCCGACGGGTTCCCCACCTACCACTTCGCGGTGGTGGTGGACGACGAGCTGATGGGCGTGACCCACGTGCTGCGCGCCCAGGAGCATTTCAACAACACCGCCAAGCACATGCTGCTCCAGGATGCCCTCGGGTTTCGCCGCCCGAGCTACGGCCACTTCTCGATCATCACCAATCCAGACGGCAGCAAGATGTCCAAGCGCGACAAGGACAAGCTGCTCCGCAAGACCGTCACCGACCGCAAGCTTGCCGGCCCGCCCGCCGGCACGGTGCCGCCCGAGCGCTGGTCCGCGTGGCTCGGTGACAAGAACGCCCAGCTCGACTTCGCCGAGGCGAACGCGCTGGCGGAGGCGCTCGGCATCCAGCTTCCCGAGATCAACGTCGACGACTTCCGCCGCAGCGGCTACCTGCCGGAGGTGCTGTGCAACTTCCTGGCGCTCAACGGCTGGAGCCCGGGAAACGACGTCGAGAAGTTCGACATGCAGTTCATGAAGGAGCGCTTCGACCTGAAGCGCGTGGTGAAGACCCCGGCCAAGTTCGACCGGGCGAAGCTCCTGTCCTTCAACTGCGACGCGATCACCGGCATGCCGCGCGACGAGTTCCTGCACCGCGCCCGCGCGCACGGCGAGGAGTTCCATCCGCAGTTCATGGCGCGCCTCGCGCCGGCCCAGTTCGAGCAGCTGGCCTCCGCCAGTCAGGAGCGATCCAAGACACTCGACGACATGTTCCGCACCAACCGGTTCATCGTCACGGCCGACGACACGCTGGCCTGGGAGCGCTCGAAGAACGTGGAGAAGGCGCTCCTGGGGCCCGCCCCCAGCGGCCTCGACCACGTCGCCGCGCTGGTGCCCGCGCTCGAGTCGGTGGCTGACTGGTCGCCGGCGTCGCTCGAGGCTGCGATCGGTGCCTACGCGGCGGTGTCTGCGGAGGGGAACCTGGGCAAGGTCGCGCAGCCGCTGCGCGTCGCGGTGAGCGGCGGGACGGTCAGCCCGCCGATCTTCGACACGCTGGCCATCCTGGGCAAGCAGAGCTCGCTCGCCCGGATGCGTCGGTGCATGGCGGCGTTCGGACGCTGACCCTCAGGGCGGGCCGGTCAGGGATTGGTGTCCGGGTTGTCCGAGGGCGCGCGCGGCCGACGCTTGTCGGTGGTCTGCCCAGGTGCGACGGACGTCCAGTCGCTCCACACGTCCGCTTCCGTCGAGATCATCGCCTCGACGGCGCCGGACGACCAGAGCCGGAAGAGCGCCGTGCCGTTCGGGATCGGCGTCGCGGCGATGCCGATGACGGAGCCCGAGGGCGCGGGCGCGGTGCCTTTGTCGCGGGCCTTGGGCGCGGCGGGGCCGGTGCCGACGGCGCTCTGCGGGTCGGCAGCGGCGTCCGACTCGGCGATTGACATGGGGGAAAGCAGCCCGAGCGCCTCCAGCGGAATGGGCCGCAGCGTCGAGGCCGGTGCCGGGGTCACCGACGGGAAGACAAGCGCCGCCGCTTCGACGGCAGCGACCGCAAGCAGGCCAAGTCCCACGAGCGACATCCCGGTGCGGGGACTGAAGAGGTCGAACCCCCTCGACGGCTCGGAGGTCGCTGTCCCATCGGTGGACGGTCGCGCGGGTCGGCCCATGATGGGGTCATCGGCCGACGGGCCGATCCGGCTTCAAGCAGGCAATTGCGGCGGAAATCGGCGGCGGATACACTGCGCGCTGCGGACCATTGGCGCAGTTGGCTAGCGCGCCTCCATGACACGGAGGAGGTCACTGGTTCAAGTCCAGTATGGTCCACCTGACCGCGGCCCCCGGATTCGTCCGGGGGCCGTGTCGTTGATAGGATTTCGGCATGACCGGTGGGACCTTCCAGGCATTCGGCTGGCGCGTGGCGGCCGGGGTGGCCACGGTGGCATTCACCGCGGGGGCGATGATGGCGAACATTCAGTTCTTCAAGGGGGCGGGGTCGGGCAGCGCGATCTTCAACCTCGGCCGGGGGAAGTTCTACGAGGGCGCGGGCTCCGGCAAGGCGCTGTGCACCATCAGCGGCACAACGGTCTTCCAGGGTGCGGGTACCGGGACCCCGATCCTCAATGTGCGGGGTGGCAAGGCCTACGAGGGTGCCGGCTCGTCCAAGGTGCTCTACACCATTGATGGCGACCGGGTCTACGAAGGGGCGGGCACGGCAAAGATGGTCTTCAACGTGTCCGGCAGCAAGCTGTTCCGCGGATCCGGCTCGTCGGATGTCGCCTGCAACTGGTCGGGCGGACGGCTGTCGGTGACCGAGCTGGCGGCGGCCGTCTGGCTGCTCGAGCACCCGTATTGAGGGGTTCTGGGGCCTTGGCGGGGCGCATTCCCACGGTGCCGATGGCCTTCCGGGCGCCCGGGGACATACTGTTCCTCGTGAGCCTGGCGCGTCGGATCCTGTCGGCGCTGGCGGTCGTGTCATCCCTCGGCGCGGCTGGGTGGTGCCGTGCCGACCCGCCGAACTACGCGGACGTGCCGCGCGTGTCCACGTCGGACGTCGCGTTCTTCCGTGGGATGTTCCAGTCGTCGGGGTCGTCGGCGCTGCGGATCGCGCTGGTCGGGGATTCGCAGGAGACGCTCGCGGGCTGGGGTCAGACGTACGTGGCGTACCTGAATGCCCGGCTGGCCGCTGCGTTCGGTCCATGCAGTGAGACTGGGCTGCTGACCAACTTCTATGCGGTCGAGGGTCCGTACTGGATGGCGGCCACGCGCCGGGCCGTCTGCTCATCCACGAGCCCCGCACTTTCGCCGACCGAGGTCCTGCCTGCAATGGACGTGCACCGGATCCCGGCCGGCTGCGGCTTGGGCTGGACACCCGTCCGCGGTCTCCTCCTCCATGACATGGCGCATCCGCTCCACTCGGAACTCGTCGGTGGTGACTGGTTCGCCGGCGAGCAGTCCTGCATCGTCGAGGCACTCGTCGTGAATCGCGAGGGTTCGTCCGGCGTGCTGTGGTCGAGCCAGCCGACCGATCAGCCGTATCCCAACGAGACCGCGGAAATCGCCGGCGGCGAACTGGTGCCGCCGCCGGGTGCAGCCTCGGGGTCCTTCAGCTGGCTGTCGACACCAGTCCTCGGCTCCGCTGGCCGCCGCCATCTGCAGGTGGCGATGACCGCGACCGACTGGGGGAACGGCCTTGACCTCGTGGGCTTCCGGTTCCGCTCCACGGCGGCGGACCGAGGCGTCATCGTGCACAGCTTCTCGAAGGGCGGGTTCCAGCTGGTGCAGCTCCTGCCGCAGCACGGTGGAAGCGGGCCCATGCTCAAGGCGTGGAACCCCGGGGCGGTGATGATCCACCTGGGCGCCAACGACGCGATGATGCTGACCGATCCGGAGTCGTGGCGCCCGATGCTCGAGCAGGCAATCGCGTGGATCCGCGACGCAATGGGAGACACGGCGTTCCCGGTCATCATCGCGAGCGACATTCGGGGCGGGATCGGCGGGCAGCCGTTCACGAACATCGACCGCATGCCGGCGATCGTGCACGAGCTCGCCATGCAGGATCCGCGCGTGCTGGGCATCAACCTGCGCCGCATCACCGAGGAGGAGTACCTCTGGGGCCCGAACACGCTGTACCTGCACGACGGCGCCCACTTCCGGCCCTATGCGCAGCGGATGCTGGCCGAGGCCCTGGTCGGGGAACTCTGCGCGTCGCTGTCGATTCCCTACGCGCGCTGCCCGAATGCGCCGTGGGCCGATTGCGTGCGCACCATGGGCGCGTTCTGCGACGGCACCGGCTGCCGGCGCATCACCGACTTGGAAGCCGCCGAGTTCTCGATCGCGTGGGCGGGCCCCGGCAGCACCTGCGACGATGCGGACGGAGATGGAAGTGCGGACATCTGCCCGAGGGATCAGCCGGCGGACTTCAACAACGACGGCGTCGTCGACGGAAACGACCTGGGCGTCCTGCTTTCGGAGTGGGGCCTCGGCCTGAGCCGCGCCGACCTCAACCGGGACGGCGCCGTGGACGGCACGGATCTCGGGATGCTGCTGTCGGCGTGGGGTCCGGTGAGCCCCTGACCGCGCGCTCAGCGTCGCCGCCCGCGGCGGGCGACGATCGACGCGATGGCCACGAGGGGCAGGGCGCCGGGAGTGGGCACGGGGGTGAAGGAGATCGTCACCGAGAAAGACCCGTTGGCGGGGACATCGACCTGGACTGCCGTCGCAACGCGGTACGTGCCCGCGGCCACCTGTCCGGTCACGCCGCTGGCCGTGTTCGACGCCGTGATGCCCCCGGCAATGCTGGAGGGGGTCGAGGCGCTGTTGGTGAACTGGATGCCGTAGATCGTCGTCCTGGTCGCGGCGTTCTCGATCGTCCAGCCCGCCAGCGAGTCTGGATCCGACGACTTGCCCGCGACGCTCGCCAGGTTCCACGACATCGTCACGTTCATCGCGGTGGCGAAGGTGAACGTAGCGATTCCGTTGGAGTACGCGAAGATCGTCGACGTCGTGTCGCCCGACGTCGTGCCGGTGAACGAGTAGCTCGACGCCCCCCAGACCAGGGTCGCCGATGCGGATGCCGCGGGCGAGTCGTTGGTGACCGATGCCGAGTAGGTCGCTGGCGAGGCGCCAAGGTCATCGTCGTAGGTGATCGTGGCACCCGTGAAGTAGGCATAGGCACCCGTCGGGACGGAGGCGCCCGCCGACACTGCCACCGCCCCCATCACTCCCGCGACCAGAACAGATTTTCGCATCATGGCGGCGCTCCGTGCTCGTGGGTCTCGGAACGAACTCCATGTTCCGCCCTTTTCCCGCAACCGGCGACGCGCCGACGCATTCCCGCCTATGACTAGGATGTCGTCGTGCGGATGGTAGCAACCCCACATTTCAGGTGCATCTGCGGTGTGCTGGCGGGCATCGTCGTGGCCGCACCTGGCGCCGGGTGCGTCCGGGAGGTGCTTTCGGGGGAGGACCCCCAGGCCCGCCGGAACCGGGTGACCGGCAAGGGCGGCCAGGATTCCCTGGTTGTGAACATCCCGTGGATGGAGTCGCCCGTCCCGCGGCTGGGGTACGACGGACGCCTGGTCGTGTTCGAGATCGTCGATGCGCCGGTCGACGCGCGGACCCAGCGGTTCACCCTGCGGACGCCCGACGACCGGGTGGCCACCGTGCGCGTCCGGCGGACGGTGCAGCGCGACGGTTCGATCGAGTTTGCCTACATGGTCGACCGACTTCCGTCTGGGTACTCGCTCGATGCGCCGTTCGACCTCGACCCGGCCGGCCTGAAGCCCGCCATCGACCTTGCCGTCAACGGTGCGCCCGTGGCGGTGGCCCCCGGGAGCGACTTCGTGGCGGTGCAACTTGCCCGTGACGCGACCACGCGGATCGTCGCCCGGCCACGGCCGACGCCGCCCCCGGCATCACCCGCCTCGACCGCTGCCCCCGCTTCCCAAACCCCCTGAGACTCGATCCATGCACCCGACCGTCCTGACCGCCGTCGTTGCGTCCTCCGCCATGCTGCTTGGGTTCTCGGCCGTCGCACCCAAGCCCCCCGAGAACACCCTGTCCGATGCCGAGCAGAAGGCGGGATGGGTGCTGCTGTTCGACGGCAAGAACGCGGGCACCAGCCTCCGCGGCTTCAAGCGTGCGGATTTTCCTGCAGAATGGACGGTCGAGGACGGTTGCATCGTTCTGCGCGGCAAGGGCGGCGACCTGGTGACCAAGGACCAGTTCAAGGACTTCGAGTTCTCCTGCGACTGGAACGTGGCCCCCGGCGGCAACAGCGGCATCATGTGGCATGTGTCCGAGGAGTTCAGCTACCCCTGGGAGACCGGCCCCGAGATGCAGGTGCTCGACGACGAGCGTCATGGCGACGGCAAGAGCCGGCTGACCTCGGCCGGTGCGTGCTACGCCCTCTATCCGGCGCCCGTCGGCGCGGTGCGCCCGGCCGGCGAATGGAACACGGCCGTGATCCGCGTCGATGGGCCAAAGGTCACGTACATGCTCAATGGCGTGAAGACCGCCGAGTTCGACATGTCGAGCCAGGAGTGGAAGGACCGGGTCAAGGGCAGCAAGTTCGCGTCGATGCCGAACTTCGCGACGCGCCCGTCGGGCCACATCGCGTTGCAGGACCACGGTGACGTGGTCAAGTACCGAAACCTCAAGGTGCGGCCGCTCGTCACGCCGGCGGCGGCTCCCTCGGCCGAACCCTCCCAGGCACCGAAGGCACCCGCCACCCCGTGATCCGCCCCGCCGTGCACGCTCTCGCCTCGCTCGTGCTGGCTGCGGCCGGCACGGTGCACGGCGATGGTGGGCACGATCCATTCGACGCGGTCGAGTCGCTGGACGCGATCCGCGAGGTGGAGCGCGAAGTCACCGGCCTGGTCGACCGCGTCCGGCCGACGGTGGTCATGCTGCGGCTCTCCGGACAGGAGGGATCTTCGACCGGGTCCGGCGTCGTCATCTCGCCCGACGGGCTGGTGGCCACGTGCGGGCACGTCGGTGACCGCGCGGGGCGGCGCGTGACGGCGACCACGGCGGACGGCCGCGTGTTCCGTGGGCGCACCCTCGGGCAGGCGAACATGGGGGCGCTCGACTGCGGGCTGATCAAGCTGGACACGGACGGGGAGTCGCTCGCCAGCGCGCCGCTCGGGACGTCGCGCGACCTGGCGCCCGGAGACTGGCTGCTCGTCCTGGGCTACACGCAGGGGCCGCCGGGCGAGACCCGCGCGTCGCTGGCGCGGGTCGGGCGCGTCCTCCGCGCGTCGGACCGCGAGATCCTCTTCGATGCGCCGATCGATGCCGGCGATTCCGGCGGCCCGGGCTTCAACCTGCGCGGCGAGGTGGTGATGATCAGCTCGCGCTGCGGACGCCAGCCGTGGGAGAACGCCGCCACGCCGGTCGACCGCCTGCGGGAGCGGATGGCCGAGTTCGCGGACGGCCTCGACGAGGACCAGATGCGCCTTGGCCTCGATGACGGGGACGAGGACGTGCGCACTCGGTTCACGCGCGGCGGTGATCGCAGCGGACGCATGGCCGTCCAGCGCGCGCTGCCGCTCGACGAGGTGGTCGGCCGCGCCGAAGCCTCGATGCTGCGCATCCTCGACGGGACGTCGACCGGCTGCTACGCCACCGTCGTCGACGCCGACGGACACGCGGTGACGAAGCGGTCACAGCTTCCCAAGCCCGACGCCGACGGATGGCTGCGGGCCGAGGACCGCACGGGCGCCTCGCGCCGTGCCCGCGTCGTTGGAACGGACGGTCCGCTCGACCTGGCGCTGCTCGAGGTCGAGGGTGCGCCGCTGCCCGCGATCCCCTGGGAACTGGGCGCGAAGGTAGTGCCCGGGCAGGTCATCCTCACGCCGCGCTTCGGGCCGACCGGGCCGGCACTCGGCTTTGCGGCGATCGAGCGCCGGGAGAGCGAGCGCGACTGGCGGTCGGGCCCCTACCTGGGCGTGCGCACCGAGCCGGTGGCGCGCGCCGATGCGCGCGAGGCCGGCGTCGAGACCGCGGTGCGGGTGCTGGAGGTGGTGCCCGACGCGCCCGCGTCGCAGTCCGGCATCAAGGTGGGCGACCTGCTGGTGACCCTTGACGGGCAGCCGCTCTCGGGCCGTGAGGGCCTGCGGCGTCGGATCTTCGACCGGGCGGTCGGCGATCGCGTGCGGCTCGATGTCCTGCGCGACGGCACGCGCCTCGAGGTCGAGGCGACGCTTGCCACCCGCGCCTCCGACGGTGGCGCGAGCATGCAGCGCGGGAACACGGTGACACCGATCTCCGCCGTCTCCACCGGCTTCGGGGACGTGATTGCCCATGACGCGATCGTCTGGCCCGAGCAGTGCGGCGGGCCGATCGTCGACCTGGACGGACGGGCGCTCGGGCTGAACATCGCGCGCTACGACCGGACCGCGACGCACGCACTCGACCCCGTGCGCGTCGAGGCCTCGGTGCGCCGCATGCGCGAGGCGGCCGCCCGTGCGAGCGAGCCCACCCAGCCGGCGGCGGCCACCGACGTGGCCGAGCCGGCGCCCTGAAACGGCATCCGAAACCGTCTCAGCGCACCTCGGCCGGCAGCGCGATCCCGGCCGCGGACGCCGCCGCGCGGATCGATTCGGGGATCGGCGCCGAAATCCGCACCGGTTTCCCGGTCCGCGGGTGCACGAATTCGATCATCCATGCGTGGAGCGCGAGCGGTTCACCGCCGCGGCTTCGCCCGGCCGCACCGGTGTTCGGGGGAAGGTCAACTCGGTAGACGCGGTCGCCGGCAACCGGGCACCCGAGGTCTGCCATGTGCGCGCGGATCTGGTGCAGGCGCCCGGTCTCGATTTCGACCTCGAGCAGCGCGCGCCCGCCGCCGGACCCGAGCGTCTGCCAGCGCGTGACGGCCGGTCGCCCGCCGCCGCGGCGGTTGACGCGCGCCACCTTCATGTCGCCGAGGCGTACCTCGTCGATGCCGCGGTCGGCCGTGCCCGCGGGGCGTGGCGGACGGCCCTCGACCACCGCGAGGTAGCGCTTGCGGATGGTGCGCGCCTCGAACTGCGCGCGGATGGCGTCGTATCCGCCGGCGGTGAGGCCGACAAGCAGCACGCCGCTCGTGTCGCGGTCGAGCCGGTGCAGCAATCCATGGTCGCGCGCCTCGCCGAGCGGTCGCAGGCGGTCGCCCCACCGGACCATGGCGCCGTTCATGACGGAATCGTGGCGGTGCCCGAGGCCGGGCTCGCTGACCATGCCCGCCGGCTTCGCGAGTGCCACGAAGTCCGGATCCTCGAGGATCGGCGTGACGGCGATCGATGGGTTGGCAGACGGGGCGCTCATCGTGTCGACGCGGCGGTCCGCTCAGTCGCAAGATTATGATCTCGGCCCATGGCTCGTCGATTCATCGCGCTCGCCACGGTGCTGGTCGCCGCGCTGGCGCGGCCCGGGGCGGCGCATGCCCAGGCGGGGCCGTCCCCGGAGCAGGCCGCCCGCGTCGACGTGGCCCGCGGCGAGGGCGAGCGACTGGCCGGCGAGCTTGGGCGCCTGCGCGCGCGGGCGGATGAGCTGCGGCGTGCCTCCGAGGCCGACCGGACGCGGGTGCGGTTCGCCCAGGACGCATCCGGGCCGGTCAGCGAGGTCTTCCTGCGGCACCGGGACGCGCTGCCGGCGATCCGCGACGAGCGGCGTCAGCTGGCGGACGTGCGCGCGGCGGCCGCGCGCTGCGAGCTGGACCGGCTCGACGCCGCGGAAGCGCAGGACGGGACGCTCGAGGAGGTGCTCGCCCGCAATGCCGCGCTCCATGCCGAGCTGGAGGCGGCGGTGGTCGAGCTCGACGAGGCCACCGAGTCGTACCGTGCCTTCCTCGATGCACAGCTTTTCTGGATCCCGGACATGCCGTCGGTCGGAGCGCGCGACGTGGGGGAGGCGCTCGGCTTCCTGCGCACGGCGGTGTCCGCGGAGTCGATCGCCTCGGCCGCGGGCGACCTGCGCCGATCCGTGACCGCGCGGCCGGCGGGGTGGGTGCTGTCGATCCTGGCGGTGCTGCTCCTCCTCGACCGGGGCCGCGCGCTCGGGTCGTGGGCCGGCCGCATCCTGCCCGAGGCCGCGACCCGCCAGCGCATCCCGGGCGTCGGCCGGGCCGCGCTCGATGCCGTGATCAACGCGGCGCCGATCCCGCTCGCGCTCTGGCTCTCCGGCACGCTGCTCCTCTCGACCGGCGCGGGCGACAGCCTGGGGGCATTCGCGCACGCCATCGCATGGGCGGCCGTCCCGCTGGCGTGGCTCCTGGCGATCTCGGCGACGTGCGCGCCGGGCGGCCTCGCCGAACGGAACCTTGGATGGACGCCCGCGGTCTGCGCCTCCATCCGGCGGTCGGCGCTGCTGGCCGCGCAGGCGGTGGTGCCGGCGGTGCTGGTGTCCCGGTTCGCCTCGTGGTCGGCAGACGTGGCCGGAAGCCGAGAGGTGGCGCGCCTGGCGACCGCGGCGGCGCTGGCGCTCCTGGCCCTCGTGTCGGCACGCATCTTCAGCCCGCGCCACGGCGTGTTCGAGGGCGTGATCTCCCGCGTCCCCACGGGGTGGGTGGCAACGTTCGCGCCGTTCCTCCATGCCGTGCTGACTGCGGTGCCGGCGGCGCTCTCGATCGCCGCCGCGTTCGGGTACCAGTCGACGGCATCGTTCATCCTCGATGACCTGCTGCGCAGCTACGCCGTGGTGTTCGCGGTCTCGGTCGGGCTCTCCGCGTTCGACCGCGTCGGGCACGGGGCGATCGACCGGCTGACCTCGCACGCGTCGGCCATGGACGCCGAGGAGGAGGCGCGCTTCGACCGCCAGGTGCGCAGCTTCGGCCGGCTGGTGGCGGTGATGCTGGCCGTGGTCGGCCTGCTCTGGGCGTGGCGCGACCAGGTGCCGGCGCTCTGGAGCATGGCGTCCACGCCGGTCTGGTCGGTCGGTGGGGCGCCGGCCTCCGCCACCGCGCCAGGCGTCGCCCCGACGCCGGTGACGGCCGGCAACCTGGTGGTGTTCGCGGCGATCGCGGTGCTGACCGTGGTGATGGTGCGCGACCTTCCCGGCCTGCTGAATGCCCTGGTGCTGCGGCGCTTCCCGATCGACCGCAGCCTGCGCTACGCATTGGTGTCGCTGGCACGCAACGTGCTGGTGCTGGTCGGGCTGGTGGCGAGCCTCGGGGCGCTCCAGATCCGCTGGGCCGACGTGCAGTGGCTCGCGGCCGGCGTCACCGTCGGGCTCGGCTTCGGGCTGCAGGAGGTGTTCGCAAACTTCGTCTCCGGCATCATCCTCCTGACCGAACGCCCGGTGCGCGTCGGGGACCTGGTGACCATCGGCGGCAGCACCGGGCGCGTGGCGCGCATCTCGACCCGCGCCACCATCCTCGTCGACTTCGACAACAAGGACGTCGTGATCCCGAACAAGTCGCTCATCACCGAGCCGATCACCAACTGGACGCTGAACGACGCCAACGTTCGCGACGTGCTGAAGGTGGGCGTGGCGTACGGATCGGACCTGGAGCTCGTGACCCGGACGCTCGAGGAGGCGGTCGCCGGCGTCGACGGCGTCCTGCAGCACCCCGCGCCGCGCGTGTTCCTGGCGGGCTTCGGCGGAAGCTCGATCGACTTCGATGTCCTGTTCCACATCAGTGCCGACGGCGGGGTGCGCGAGGTCAAGCACGACGTGGGGCTGCGCATCGACCGGCTGCTGCGCGAGCGCGGCATCGAGATCGCATTCCCGCAGCTTGATCTCCACGTGAAGTCCATGCCCGCCGCGGGGGGTCGCCCATGAGCGGCCGCGTCCACGGCATCTCCCCGGCGCTCCGCCCGTTCGGCGAGAGCGTGTTCGCGACGGTCAGCCGCCTGGCCGTGCAGCACGGCGCGGTGAACCTGGGGCAGGGCTTTCCCGACTTCGACGGGCCCGTCGAGGTGAAGGATGCCGCCAAGCGCGCGATCGACGCAGGCGCCGGCCAGTACGGGCGTTCGATCGGCCTGCCCGAGCTGAACCGCGCCATCGCGGCGCGGTGGGCGTCGCTCGGGAAGTTCGAGGTCGATCCCGACACGGAGGTGACGGCGACGCATGGCAGCACGGAGGGAATCGCCGCGGCGATCCTGGGGCTCGTCGGGCCCGGGGACGAGGTGGTGCTCGTCGAGCCCTTCTACGACTCCTACCCGGCGTGCGTGGCGCTGGCCGGCGGCACGGTGCGCACCGTGCGGCTCTCGGCGCCGGACTTCCGGTTCCCGGTCGATGCGCTGGCCCGCGCCGTGACGCCTCGCACCAAGATGATCGTGGTGAACACGCCGCACAACCCGACGGGTCGGGTGTTCGACCGCACGGAGCTCGAGGCCATCGCGCGCATCGCGCGCGCGGCCGACTGCCTGGTGCTTGCCGACGAGGTGTACGACGAGATCTGGTACGGCGAGCGGCCGCTCTCGATCGCCACGCTCCCCGGCATGCGCGAGCGCACCGTCACGCTCTCGAGCTTCGGGAAGACCTTCAGCCTCACGGGCTGGAAGGTGGGCTGGGCCGTGGCACCGCCGAACCTGAGTGCCGGCGTCCGCGCCGCGCACCAGTTCCTGACCTTCTGCGGGGCGACGCCGCTGCACCGGGCGGCGGCCGACGCGTTCGGCGCGCCGGCCTCGTACTACGAGGGCCTGCGCGCGGACTACCGCGCACGGCGCGATGCCCTGATCGCCGCCCTGCGCGGGGCGGGCATGGCGCCATTCGTCCCGGAGGGGTCGTACTTCGTGCTTGCCCCGCACGCCTCGTTCGGATTTGCCGACGACGTGGCGTTCTGCATGCACCTCGTGGAGAAGGTGGGAGTGGCGGCCATCCCGTGCAGCGCGTTCCACCTCGCGGGCACGGACGGCCGCAGGGATGCCGAGGCGCACTCGCTGGTGCGCTTCGCGTTCTGCAAGCGGCTCGAGACGATCGCGTCGGCGGCCGACCGGCTGCGCGCGCTGCGGCCGGTCACGACGCCATGATGTAGGTGAACATCAGGGGCGCCACGATGGTGGCGTCGCTCTCCACGATGAAGCGCGGGGTCTTCGGCCCGAGCTTGCCCCAGGTGATCTTCTCGTTGGGCGTGGCGCCCGAGTAGCTGCCGTAGCTCGTGGTGCTGTCGGAGATCTGGCAGAAGTAGCCCCAGAGCGGCACCTTCGAGCGGCGCAGGTCCTGATGGAGCATGGGCACCACGCAGATCGGGAAGTCGCCGGCGATGCCGCCGCCGATCTGGAAGAAGCCGATCGAGCTGCGGCGCGTGGCCTGGGTGTAGTACTCGGCGAGCGACATCATGTACTCGATGCC